>PMHP01000005.1 GCA_003158195.1 Vulcanimicrobiota bacterium
TCAAACGTCTTGACACATTCCGTGCTCAGGGTGGGCCACTGCGAGAGGTCGTTTCCCTTAACAACCACCGATGCGTAGGACCCCTTGATGAGGATCGCGTGGGGCGTCGGCGTCACGGCGGCCGCACCGCTAATGACGCCGATCGAGTTGTCTACAGCGCGAAGGTTTCCACAAGTCGTGTTGCCGCTCACAAACTCGATCGCGGCCTGCCCCTGGCTACCGATTGGAGCCGGCGCGGGCATCGTGCCATTTGGAAAGTTTACCCCTTGCACGGTGACGTTCTGGATGGCGGCTGGGGTGCCCATGCTGCCCGAGCAGTCGATGACGACCCCGCCGGCCCAGTTGGCAGGAGGGGAAGGAGAAGCGATGTTGAGCGTTATCGACCCGCCCTTGACGTAAAGGTCATGCATCGCGAAGCTGTTCGTACTATTCTTGTTGCTGCCCACGTATAACCCGCCTCCGGCAGTGAGACCGAGCGTCCAGTGGGGAACGACGTTAATGGAATTGGAATTGAGCGAGTCTGCCGTTTCAGGATTGAGACCGTTGGCTCCAAGATAATCCTGGATGAGCATCGCGTACGTATTTAGCGCGCTCGAACTCAGCTCAACCGTATCCTCGATACTAACCGCCTTGCTGTTTCTTACGGAAATGGCGAATCCCGGTATCGTTGCCCCCGTCGGAGTGGGCGACACAATAGCAATGATGTGCTGATTGGCAATGGATTGAACGTTACGGCTGCCCTCCACGTAGTAGTCGCCGCCCACGCACAGATTCGAGTCGAACTGATTGCCGGAGGCGGTGAGGTGGTCGGTGTAGACAAAGATGCCGAGCGCGTCCAAGCAGGAGGGGTTGTTTCGGAAGACGTTGTTGTCGACGATGCCGTCTTGCCACGCTGTGAGCAGCGCGATTTCGTTGTTGTTGGCCGTTGCATTGTTCTCGAACACGTTACCCGATAGGCGTGAGGCGGTCGAGGGGATGCCAGAACCGTTCCATAGGGAGCCCAGGGTCCCCGGAGACGCCAACGCACTGGGCGAGGCGTAGTTGGTCAGCGTGAACGTCACGTTAATCGGGATTGGTGAGGCATTTTGCAGCCCGTACAAGCCTGGCGACGAGCCGACGTAGACGTTGTATTCGCATACCGTCCCCGTCGTCGCGCAGACATAAGGAACCGGAGGGCTCCAGGATGGTGTCGGCAGCGGAGTCGGGGGAGGAACGACCAACACGGAGCCGCCAGGAATGGGGAAAGGAGGGGGAGTGCCGGCAGAAGACGATGGCGTCGGGAAGATCGTCGAAGCGACGATCTCACCCGTGTTTGTCGGTATCGTCTCGAACAAATAGACGCTGGCTGGTAAGGTCGTGACGGGCATCGACGTCCCGATTGCCATGGGTGCGGGAACCCCGACAGGAACGGCGCCGACGACCACGTCCCATGTACCCTTAACGCCCGTGAAGCGGTTGTCGCGAAGGATGATCTGATCGTTTGGTGCTCCGTTGAACCACACTAGGCCAACGTTATTCTTCGAGTTACCATCCCAGGTGATGCCCTCGAGCGTTACGCCCTGCGTCGGGGTCATTTGATCGATTAGCGCCGGTCCAGTCCCACTCCAACTCGACGACACTTGAAAGCGAACACACTGGTAACCGCCAGGGGCGAAGATCTTCATCCCGTTCGGGATCGGGCTCGGAGCCGACGCCGGACCGGTGATCGGGTTGGTGAACGAGTACGTTCCACACGCCGGAATCGAAACGGCAGCCCCGATTGCCGCCGCAGCGGCGATGGCACTTTGCAGCGCCTGCGAATTGTCGGACACCGCCGGTGACGGCAAGACGCCGTACAGGTTCGCATCGATTGGCAGAATTGCTGAGCCATTGCCAATTGCAACTTGCCCTTTGGCCAATGCCGGGAAAGTGTGAAGGCGGCAAGGACGAGCAGCAAACCCCGCGTATCCCTGCGGGAAAGAGCCGTAATGGCTGCAACGGACGACGAGAATGCAGTCTGCAAAAATCTTCGCATCACCAGCGCCCCTTGGCTTCGCATCTCATAAACGTACTGCGTCCCTGGTCAGAAGACGCGGGGAAGCACACAAACGAAAGGCAGACCCCAGGGCTCGACGGAAAACGTCGCAAGCCCATGAGAAGCGTCGGCTTACTGCCCTCTTTCGTTACGTTGACAAAGGGTGCGGCGTCGGCGCTCGCTGTCGGAACCATTCCGCGCGTTTCGTGAAGGCGCTGCCCAACAAGAAGTGTCCTCGGAAGCGGATCCGACCCTGGGCGTGGGGACTCGGCCGGTATCCTTGCCGGGAGAGAGCGCGTGGCCCGATCCCATGGCATCGCGTCCACCTTCCGCCGGAGCCACCTCGCCCCGCCGTAACCTACCCTGGTCGCCGCGTTCTCCCCCCGGCTTACCTCACCTGCAAAAGGAGCCTCTCATCGCCCCGCGGTCTGCAGGCCTGTGCCGGGACGTTTCCGAGCAGGCACGGGGGCATGGCGGTGTAATCCACGCAAGCCTCCGTCGAACGTAGCCGACCAGTCCTCTCAGCCGCGATAGGCTTGCGTGACCGACATGCGCGATTCGAAGCGACGGTAAGGCCCCAATGACCAGAAAGCACTTTAAAGAACAACGAAATGGCCCGCGGCAAGTGGGCAAATCACCACGACTGGTTACGCCAAGGCGCTCTTCAGGTAGTGGCGCTCAACTTGTGAGGATCCGCTGATGGCCAATTGGCGGCGACCTTAGATTCCGAAGATACGCCTCGCGGGGGCGCCGCACCGGGACCGCGCAAACTCTGAGAGCAATGGTCCGCACATTGCTTCGGATACGCTCATGATCCTTATCTTCATGGCTTTCGCGGCGCTCATGCTGAGGACGTGCCGATCTCCGGGG
>PMHP01000147.1 GCA_003158195.1 Vulcanimicrobiota bacterium
GTACTAGCGCAGTTTTTCGGCTTCATTGCGATACGTGGCCTCGAGGCGATCTTCGCCCAGGGTGACGTACGTACAATCGAGCGCAGCGTTGCGCGCTATGAAAAAGAAATCTGCATCCCGGGTGAAGATGAGCGGGCGAAAGTCGAGGGCGAGTTCGTTTGCGAGCAGGCCGAACGAGTCTTGTTGCGTGTAAACGCGGGCGAGGTCGGCGCGGGTCGCGTAATCGAAGTTTGCGGAGACGCCGCTAGCGTTGGCGAGATTCCATGCCGTAGCGTCGACGGCCGGCGGGACGAACGGCAGGACCGTGTCGATGGCGTTTTGGTACGACGTGTACGAGATCTTGTGTTCGCGGCCGCGCCGCGCCAGGTTTTGCAACACGCCGCACTTCGCGAGGTGGTGTGGATGCAGACGGCGGACAAGTGCGTCGTTGGACGTCATCTCCGATCGAATGTCGGCGACGGCGCTCAGCACGTCGTAATGCGTTTTGACTTGACCGGCGAGAAAGTTGACGGTTAGCGCCAGGAGAATCGCGACCACGATCGAGATAATCTCGAGGAAGAGATCGGATGGATCGATCGCGCGAACGTGCCGCGCTACCGTTCGATACGCCCCGGAAACGGCTTTTGGAAGCTTGGCCGAAAAGCCGACGATGCGGCTGGTCAGAGCCGGACCGGCCGCTGCGCGAAGAGCGCGCCGCTCCCAGGAACGCGTGAGAATCGTCGCCTATCGTTGAACCCGAACATGCTGTTTGCCGCTTGCGTCGCTTCCCGTATTCGAGCCTGCACGAGCGCAGCCCCGGCAATCGCAAGGCTCCCCTCGAGCGCAGGGCCGGCCGGGACTGCGATTCGGCGCTCGCTTGCCGCCGCCGTCATGAGCGCGGTTTTTCTGGCTGCGGCCGGGATCGCGTCGGCGCAGAGCGATACGGGCGAAATCGATCTCAACGTCGTCGATTCGGCCGATCAGCCGGTCGGCAACGTGCGGACCTTTCTGCTCGGCGCGCAGACCGCGAACGCACTCACGACGGCAGCGGGAGCGATCAAGTTCACCGACGTCCCGGTCGGCATCTATCGNNCTGACACCCGAGGAGCTCGCGGCGCGCCGGGCGCGCGCCCAAAATGAGGTTGCGAACGGCAGCTCGAGCGATACTTCGAACCTCAAGGTCATCGCCGTCGTTTCCGCACGGGCGAACGTCCAAATCACGAGCACGGACATCAACGCCGACAGCCCGATTCGGCGCCTCTCGGATTCGCTGACCGACGCGCTCGACAAACTCGCCGGCGTCAGCGTCACGACCGACGCAACCGATCCGAACTCACCGGTTCAGATTTCGCTCAACAATCAAGACGAATCGCAAACCGCGCTAACGCTCGACGGTATTCCGCTTTCCGCGCCCGGCTCGGCCGGCAACCTGCGCGGCATCGGCACGGATCTGTTCTCGGGGTCGTCGGTCAGCTTTTCGCCGACCGCCGGCGGGCTCGCGGGCGGGGTGAACTTCTCGACCCTTTCGCCGACGCAGGCGCTGCAGGTTCGCACGAACGCGACGACCGGCACGT
This sequence comes from Vulcanimicrobiota bacterium, assembly GCA_003158195.1. Classification (GTDB taxonomy): domain Bacteria; phylum Vulcanimicrobiota; class Vulcanimicrobiia; order Vulcanimicrobiales; family Vulcanimicrobiaceae; genus Palsibacter; species Palsibacter borealis. The sequence goes on from PMHP01000147.1 coordinate 1,554, forward strand.
ACGACCGGTCCAACTACCTGTTCGCGACGACCGGCTCCGTCGGCAATCTCGGCTTCGTCGTCGAGCACACCGGCCGCTGGTCGAACAGTCCGCTGACCTTTCAGGATTACGAGGACCAGAGCGGGCTTACGTACGATCACGGCGGCGAATCGATGACCGAGAGCGACCTGCTCAAGCTTCGTTACACCTTCGGCGACGAACGCACGACCTTCACGGCGTCCGCGCTCGATACGAATCGCGACGCCTACGCCATCTGCGCCCAGGACGTCACCCTGCTTCCGTGCGGGATCGGCCCGAATAACCTGAACTTCGGGCGCTACGCACTGGCATACGGCACGCTTGCCTCCCTCGTCGGCAACGTGCAAACGACCTTCACGGCGTATACGAATTCCGGCACGCAGGCCACCGACGATCTGGATCGCTACATCCTCGCCTTCGATCCGGCGGACGGCGGCGACCCGATGGATCCTTCGTCGTACGTTCCGACGCTCGACCCGTCGGACGCGTTAACGGATAGCGTCACGCGCGGCGTCGCCTACGGTGCGTCGCTCGCGCAGGGCAACCATACCTTTAATTTCAGCGGCAACACGTATGCGGCGATCGATACGTCCACGCCGCTCGTCGGCTCGCAATACGTCACGGCGTTCACAAATGCCGCCTCCTCGTCGCGCTATCAGTTCAACGACGTCATCAAGTCGAACGATCATCTGACGTTGACGCCGTCGATTTCGTTTGCGGACACAAGCGGGCTCGGCGGTTCGTTTCTCGCCGGGATGAGCGCGACGTGGACGCCTCGGATCAACGATGCGTATTCGCTGTCGCTCAACGAAGGAAGCTCGCAGCCGAACCTGAGCGCGGTACGTTCGTTTTCGGATCCCGTGTCGGCGCGCTTCAACTGCAATGCGGACAGCGCGATCGTGTCGGGCCCGGGCGATACGGGCGAGGGAACGAAGCAATCGGCAACGGCGATCAACGCAACCTGGGCGCATCGCTTCAACGGCGGTGCGACCGTGTCCGCGCAGGCGTATTCCCAGCTACAGTCGGGGCAACTCATAGGCGCGCTGATCGAGGAGCCGGCGTCCTACTTTGGCGCCGCCGGGATCGGCTATCTGCAGACGCTCGATGCTGCGTACCATTCGCCGTCGATTTGCGGATTGGCGGGCCCCAATCCCACGGTGTACGTTCAAGAATCGGTCGCCGGCACGCGCCGCCTGTATCAGGGCGTCAACCTCAATGGGCGATTCGAACTGTCCCCGTACGTCGCGATATTGCCGTCGTACTCGATCAATATGGCCGTGCTCGAAGCTGCAAGCCCGCGCCTCGACGACGGCCCCTCAACGACGATCGTCGGCGAACAACTCCCAAATCGGCCGATTCACAAGGGCAATATCGCGCTCGACGCTCTCCTCCCGCGTTCGGGGATCGAGTTGCTCGCCAACGCGCAGTACGTCGGCGCGAACAACCAGCAAAACCTCGGCCCGTACGTGAGCGTCAGCTTCGGCGCGTCGCATCGGCTTGGGCCGGGCCAAGTGACCTTCTTCGAAAACAACGCGTTCAACGCATACGCGGGGCTTTTTGCGACCGACGCGGACGCGCGTCCGCTTCCGCTCTCGGACGGCGCGCAACTGCTGAGCGCCGCGACCCCGCTCTTGCCGCGCACGTATTTCCTCTCGTATGCGGTCGCGATCGGCGGCCCCGCGCCCGGCCCCGCATTCCGGCAATTTCAACGCTCGCGGCTAGCCCAGGCGCAGCCGACGCCGGCACCTGAGCCGGAGCCGAGCGCAAGCGGTGGGCCCCGGCGCAACTTCCGCTTCACCTCGAATCCGCCGCCGCCGGGCACCGATCCGCTTTCGCTTGCGGCCACGCGCGACTCGTGCGACGCCACCCAGCAACCGCTGGCGTCGCCGCTCTTTGACGGATTGCGCGCATACGTCGCGGCCTACGAGAAGGGCGAGAAGACGCCCGACGTTGCGGGGGTCACGCTAACGGCGCACAAGACGCCGGCAGGCTCCGCCGTGCCGTACTTCGTCGAACTGCGGCCGAACTTTCCGCGTCCGCCCGGCGCGCCGCAAGGCGGTAACCGCGGCGGATTTGGCGGCGGCGGTGGTCGCGGCGGTGCGGGCCGGCGGGATCATCCG
>PMHP01000044.1 GCA_003158195.1 Vulcanimicrobiota bacterium
GTGTGCGGGTTGTCGACCCGGAACGTGTGGACGCCACGTTCGATCCAAAAGAGCACGACGTCGCGCAAGGCTTCCCAGAGCGCGCGGCGATGCGGGCCTTCCCAATTGAAGTTCACGATGTCCTGGTATTTCTTGGGCGGATTCTCCGCGTATTTTATGGAGCCGTCGGGACGAAACGAATACCATTCGGGGTGTTCTTTGACCCACGGGTGATCGGGCGAGCATTGCAGCGCGTAGTCGAGGGCGATCTCGAGCGAGTTGGCGCGCGCCGCGGCGACCAAGTGCGCGAAATCTTCGAAGGTGCCGAGCGCCGGATCGATCGCGGTGTGGCCGCCGCGTTCGTTGCCGATCGCCCACGGGCTGCCGACGTCGCCCGGCTTCGCTTCGAGCGCGTTGTTCGGGCCCTTGCGGAAAGCGTGCCCGATCGGATGGATCGGCGGAAGGTAGAGAACGTCGAAGCCGAGCGCGCGGACGCCGGGCAGCCGGCGTTCGACGTCGGCAAACGTGCCGTGTTTGCCGGGCACGGTGCCGGCGGAGCGCGGAAAGAGCTCGTACCAGGCGGCGAACTGCGCTGCGCGACGGTCGGCCTCGACTCGCAAGGGTGGCGCGTGGCGCGTCGCCGCGCTAAGGTCGGGTGCTCGCGCGACGAGCGTCGCGATCTCGCCGCTGAGCATGACCGAGACGCGCGATTCGTCGTCCCGTTGGGCGTCGATTCCGGCGAGTGCGGCCTCGACCGCCGCGCGTTCGTTTGGGGCAGCCCGGTCGAGCGCAGTCCGTACGAGCGCGCGTCCCTCGATTGCCTCGAGCGCGAGCGGTTGTCCGGCGGCGCGCTTCTTTGCGACCTGCGCTTGCCAGGTCGCAAACGGATCCGGCCACGCCTCGATCGTGAATTCGTACGACCCGGCGCGCAGGATCTCAAACGATGCCGTCCAGCGATTGTTGTCGAGGTACAGCATCGGCGTCCGGCGCCACGTCGCGCTCGTTTCGCGGTAAAGGAGCGTCGCCGCAATCGCATCGTGTCCGTCGCGAAAGACGTCGGCTTCAACCACGACGGTGTCTCCCACGACGCGCTTGACCGCGAACTTGCCGCAGTCGATTTGTGGCAACACGTTTTCGATGACGACGGGACCGGCGGGCAAGCGGGCAGCTTCGAGCTCGACCAGCTCGGCGACTTGATGCATTAGGGGGGTCCTTCGACGGTACGGGTGCCTCGTGCATGCCCGGCCTGGCGCCGCCCTGTTTGAGATCGGGGCGGCGTGCCCCCCGATGGCCCCCAAGAGGGGGCCCGGTCGATTCGTGCGCAACGGCGCAAGGCAAGCCCGATGATCGATATCCATACCCATTTGCATCCGCCCAAGCTCTTCGCCGCCATCCGGCGCTGGTTTGCGGAGCGCAGCGACTGGGATCTTTCGGCGCAGCCGACGGAGCCGCACGCGGTCGCCGCAGTGCTCCGGGATGCGGGCGTCGAGCGTTTCGTGTTTTTCAGCTACGCCCACAAGACGGGCATGGCGCGCGAGCTCAACGCGTGGCTCGCGGCGACCGCGGCCGACTTGGGCGGGTTCGGTCTAGCGCTCGGGACGGTGCACCTGGACGACGAGGCCTATCTTGAAGACCTTCGGCTTGCGCTGGATGCGGGATGCATCGGCATCAAGCTGCATGAGAACGTGCAGAACCTCGCGATCGACGACGCGCGATTCGACCCGGTCTATCGCGAACTCGCCGCCCGCGGCGCGTTCCTGCTCGCGCACGTCGGACCGATTCCGTGGTCCTATCCGCCGGATGAGGGCGCGGCTCGGGTGGAACGCGTGCTGCAGCGCAATCCGGATCTCAACGTCGTGGTCGCGCATTTCGGCGTACCCGACAGCGCCCGCTACTTCGACCTCATGGCACAGCATGCGAGGCTGCATCTCGACACGACGATGGTCTTTGCGGCGCATTCTCCCGTCGGCGGACCGGTCGAGATCGAGACGGCTCGCATCGAGCAGCACGCGGACCGCGTGCTCTACGGAACCGACTTTCCGAACATCCCCTTCGCGTACGGGAGCGAACGCGCGGGCATCGAGCGGCTCGGTCTTTCGGCGACGGCGCGGCGTGCGATCTTTCACGACAACGCGGCGCGCTTGATCGCAGCCGCCGGCGGCGAGGCCGAAGCCGATTCGGCTGCGAAACGGCGCTGATGCAGCACGCTACGCTCGAAGCAGCCGCGGCCGCGTACGGCGTTTCGACGATGTTCGAAGCGGCCGGCCGCACCGGCCTGGTCGATCTCGATCTGATCGCGCACATCCCCGAAGCAAAAGTCGCCGGACGCGCGCGCACGGTCCTGTGCGGGCAAGACGACAACCTGATGGTTCCCGCGGCGATCGCACGCGCCCAACCGGGTGACGTGCTCGTCATGCGGATGCCGCAGAGCCGCCCGGTTTCTTTGCTCGGCGAACTGCTCGCGACGCAGTGTCTGGCGCGTGGGGTCGCGGGCGTCCTCGTCGATGCCGCGATCCGCGATGCGGTGGCGATCCGGCAACTCGGACTGCCGGTCTGGTCGCGCTACATTCGCGCCCGCAGTGCGGCGAAGAAAATCGTCGGCGAACTCGACGGGCCGCTCGAGTTCGGCGGAACGACGATCGCATTCGGCGACCTGATCGTCCTCGACGGCGACGGGGCGCTCGCAGTCCCGGCTGCCCGCGCCGCTGAAGTCGTCGCCCTTGCAGCGGAACGCGAGGCCGCCGAAGCCTTCAAGCGCGAGCGCTACCGCAACGGCGAGCTTTCCTACGATCTCGACGGCCTGCGGGCAATCGTCGAGGGACGAGTTGACTAGAATGTTAGACTAGACCTATGAAACAGACCATCGGCGTCTACGAGGCGAAGTCCCAACTTTCGCGATTACTCGATCTCGTGGCCCAGCGAGGGGAGCGCATCGTGATCACGCGGAACGGCCGGGCCGTCGCCGAGCTCGGGCCGATCGAAAGCGACCGCCCGAGCTCCGAGGACCTGCTCCGGCGCTTCAAAGCTTTGCAACGCGTCAAGCCGCGCAAGCCAGGTTCGCTGCGCGAGCCGGGCGAGAGCCTTCGCGATCTCGCCCACGAGGGACATCGGCGTTAATGCCGTTCGTCGTCGATGCCTCGGTCGCCGCAAAATGGATTCTTCACGATGAAGCTTCGGAGACGGCGAACGCCTTACTGAAAACGGTCATCCGCCAAGGAGCTTTCGTTCCGGCAATCTTTCCGTTCGAGGTCGAAAACGTTCTCCTTGCCGCGCAGCGACGAGGCCGCGTCGACGCAACGAGCGTAGCCGAAGCTTTGAACCTTCTCAAACACCTCGACCTCGACATCGAGCCCTTTCTCCCAAGCCAAATCGGCCGGCACCTCGAACTCGCTCTTCGGTTCAAGCTGACGGCTTACGATGCCGCCTACCTCGTACTGTCGCTGCGCCGTGACGCGACATTGTTCACGGCCGACCACCCGCTTGAAACGGCGGCAAAATCGTTGGGAATCGGCACCGTTCTCGTCTAATAAGCAAGGCGAATGCTACAGGATGGGGTAGATGGGCGACATGCACGATCGAGACGTCAAGCGCAAGGACCAGCACGAGGAAGACCGCCGCAGGGAAGTGGAGGCCGGCGACGACACCGGCCTCGTTCGCCAGCAAGAAGAGATTACCGAAGCCGGGATTGACGAGGCTCTCGAGAGCGGGCGGCCGCTCGAGGGTGGCCGTGGATAGCAAAGCGATCTCCGCGCACATCGAAGAACTCGTCGCCGAGGAGCACCGGCTGCTCGAACGAGCCGAGCAGAAGACCCTCGGCGCGGCCGAACGCGCGCGGCTCGACGAGGTCAACGTCCAGCTCGACCAATACTACGACCTCTTGCGCCAGCGCCGCGCACGCGAAGAGTTCGGGCAGGATCCGTCGAGCGCGCATCTTCGCTCATCGGAGACGGTCGAGAAGTACCTTCAGTAGCGGCCGAGCAAGATGCGCGGCTTTCATGCGGGTGACTGCTCGATCTTTACTGCGAGCTTGAACCGGACGTCCGCCGCACCGGCGTGAGTGCCGCGGAGCTGTACTTCCACAATGCCGTCGTGAACCGGAACGCTGGTCGTCGTTCCGCCCCCGGCCAGGGTAGCTGCGCCCGAAACCGAGATCAGCATGCTTGCCGGATCGTTGCCGATGCCATGGACCTCGATCGTGAGCGTTTCGACGCTCCCGGTTGCGGTGGGCGGCAGGGGATGCGCGACGAGCGTGACCGCATCAAACGGCAACTCGTTGCTCGGCTGGCCGTTCGAAACCAAGCGCAGGCGGTGGCGTCCCTCGGAAGTATTCGGATCGAGCTCGCCTTCGATGCTGGTGGTCGATGCGGCCGCCGTTAAAATGCCCTCACTCCGGCCGTCGATCTCGAGCCGCGTGTTCTCGGGATCGATGCCGCGCACGCCGAGATCGACGAGGTTGCGGCCCGGCGTGCGCTCGTACGCCGTCGATCCGCTAACGATCGCGGGTCCCGAAGCCGGCGGATTGGGTACGGCGTCGGTGTTGGGGACCGGGCCATCTCCGATAGCCGTGTTCGCAGCTCGCGGGTCGAGATGCCCGTCCTTCTCAAGGGTCGTGCCGATCTCGATGAGGGTCGGTGCCGACCCGTCGATTAGTGCCGGGATACTGGTGGTTACGCGATGCTGCTTGTCGGTCGTCGTCGCGTAGGGGTGGTTCTTGCCGTCGGCGGTGACCACGAGGACGACCACGTTGGTCGGGCCGCTCTGCGGCCCGTCGGTGGGCGGCGTCTGCGAATCCCGCACGTAAAAGGTGATCTCGCCGATTCCCGCAGTCTTCGGGGCATAGGCGACCTCGCTCGTGACGCTTTGGGAATCGCTTCCTTCATTCGACGGTGCGAACGGTTTGAACGCCGGATCCTTATCGATCGATGCTCGTTTGGGGCTCGGCGGCGGAGGGGGCTTACAGATGCATTGATACTCGTAGTCGTCGTTTCGCTTGATCCGGTGATTATTCGGGTCGGGGCGGTTCGGATCGTCTCCCCAGGGACCCGGCTTGCCCGGATTGTCCGGGTCTTTCTTGAGGCGCCGCTGCAAGACGCACGTACCGGCGCACGTCTTCTTGACGCAGCCGACGTACGTATCGGAGTCCGTCAGCGGCTCGTCACCGTCGCCGACGAGCAAACATGCAACGGCCGCGTCGACCGGCGTCATGAACCGTAGCGCGAGCGGTAAGCCTCGATCGCAACGGTGCCCGACTGCCGGCGGGCGAAGCGCGAGTTTCGCCGGTCCTCCATCGCGGGCGTTCAGCACGCCCGCCGCAAGGAGTGCGGCAACGCCGATCGATGCGCCGATGCCTCGCATCATACGGAAAGCTCCTCTCACGGGTGGACGCAGCAAGCGTACTCGGCGCGGGTCAAATGCCGGTCAAATGCCGGGCTAGAGCCGAATGCGCAGCTCAAATGCCGGGCTGCGCCGCGCGGCACGCTTGCGGCTCGAGGTTTGGGAGCACGGAGTCATCGAGCACGGCGTCGTTTGGCCCGGCGTCGTCTTGCGCTCGACGGTACCGGCGTGCGCGCCGGAGTCGTTCGTCATCAGGTAGATCCCGCTCCCGAGAAGTGCCGCACCGCCCGCAATCGGGAAGGTTGAATTCCTCGGGGAAGACGGCGCGGAACTATCCTGTTTGTACTTCTCGAAGGCTTCGCGGGGTATCTGGATCGGCGCCCAGCCGACGTGGGGCAAATAATAATACTCGGTCTGGAGTGGGTTCGCGCCCGCCGATTCGTAGCTTACCTTGCGTTTGATTGTTCCTGACTCGATTTGCGGGCCCACCCCGGGGACCGTAGAAGGGCGCCACGTTTCGTGAAATGTCTCATCGCGAAACGCCGGTACGTCGTACAGGAACCAGTCCTCTGCGTCCGGGTCGTAGAATTCTTCGGTCCACTCGCCGTTGCTGTCGTCCGTCATGAGTGAGCTGCCGTCGACCGTGAACGTGCCGTCCGGGTTGAAAACCGTCGTGATGTCGAGTTTGAAGTTGTGGATTTCCTTGGACGGGGAGAACTGCGACGGTGAGAGGTGGGATGACGAGTCCCCGTTCTCGGGCGGCTCGCGGTAGATGTGATGCTCGTGGGTGACGACCTTTAGTGGTTTTTTCTTTGGATCGTTCTTGGCGTACGTGGTCTCGGTCCAGTCATCGAACTCTTCGCTAGGTGTTTGCCCCGATCGCTCGGTGCGCTCGATAACGTTGTCCGGGTTTTGCGGGTCGGGCGTGACGGTCGTCGTACCGGCAATCGGTCCTCGATCTTGTGCAAGCGCAGCCCTCGCGCCGGCGAGGATCAGGCAGAGAGTAAAACCAAGAAGCAGGGCGATCGTACGTGCCAAGGCATTCCTCCGCCGGCGACAACGAGTGAGCGCGCCGGCTCGTGCAACGTAACCGCTCCCGGTCAACGCACGGTAAAATGCGCTTTCGCGGCTCCCCCGTGGGACTGGCCGCCCCACATGCTGCCGGCCGCGACGCCGCGGGCCGTGCGCGCGACGTCCGCGGCCTGCGACGCGCGGCTTGCCAGCTCCGCGTCGCCTGCGTCGTCCGCGGCGGCCGCCAGATAGGCGTACGCGCGGTCGCACTCGAGCGGCGTCGCCTGCGCGGCGCGGTTGACGTCGGCTTCCGCCGCCGCCAACGCAGCGGCCACGTCGTTCGTGGCGCAGCGGGCCGCGGCACAGGCATACGCGAGCGCTTTTGACGTGCTGAAGTCGAGCACGCCCGGGGCGAGTTCGTCGGCCACGATCTCGCGCGCGAGCGCGAGCGCCTTACGGGCGTCACCCCGAGCGTTACGGTCGAGGAGCGCGCGCACGTGCAAATGCAGCACGTTGTTGCGAATCATGTAGGACGACGCATACAGCGGCGAGGGACTCAGGCGTACGGCGGTCGCTAGCGCGCCGTCGGCATCGCCGCGCACGCACGCTGCGACCCCGGCGATGTAGTCGGCAAAAAAGCGGGCTTTGAGGCGGTCGAGCCCGGCGTGCGGCAGGTGCCAACGCCGCTCGGTGCGTTGCGCGAGCGTGTCGGAGGCGCGTTCGAGCAGCCGATCGAGATCGTCGAAGCGTTCGAGATAGTAAGCGAGCAGCGCGCGGCTGATATGGAACGACGCATCGGCGAGCCAGCCGGCGCGAGCGGCCGCGCTCGCACCCGCTTCGGCGAGCCGCGCGGCTTCGGCGAAATTCCACCACACGATCTCCGTGCGCAACAATTCGCCCGCGGCTTCGGCAATCGTCTCGCTGCGTTCGAGCGCGACCGCCAGCGCGTACGCTTCGCGCCCAGCTCCCAGCGCCGCGTCACGCGCCGCACGATGACAGTGGACGGAGCCGATCGTCAGCAGCATCTCGACGAGCACCTCTGTGTTCCCGCTCGCGCGCGCGAGCGCGGCGGCTTCCTCTGCGGTGTCGAGCGCCTCGATCATCCGGTGACACTTCACGTACGCCGTCGATGCTGCCGCGAGGCCGGCGAGCAGGGCCTGCCCGTCGTTTCCGCGGCGCGCGTAGGCGACTGCTTCTTGTGCGTCGGCGACGGCGGCCGCGTCATCGCCCGCGCACACGTGAGCGCGCGCGACCGCGACGTGCAGGCGCGCAATCACCGCGTCCCGCGGGGCCGAGTGCTTCATGCGCCGCAAACAGGCCAGACCCGACTCGCAACGTTCGAGCGCGTCGCTCCAGGCGTTCACTTCGAGCGCTTCCTCTGCTGCGCGCAGAAAATCGCGGCCTGCGGCGGCGAGTTGCCCGGACGCGGCCTCGTGCCGCGCGCACCGCAGCGACTCGCTGCGGGCCGACGCCTCGAGCCGGCGTGCAAACGCCGCGTGCAGGCGAACGCGCCGGCCCGCATGGATGAGGCCGGCTGCGACCTCGCGGACCAGATCGTGTGTGAACTCGAACTGCGGGCCGCTCGGCGGCTCGCGCAGGATGCCCAAGCCCAGCAAATCGTCGATCGCATCGAGAACGAGCGGTTCCTCGAATGCGAGGACGCCGGCGAGGTCGCTTGGCGTCGCCTCGGGTTCGAGTGCGAGCGCGCACGCGACGTCGCACGTCGCTGTCCCGCGCGCCCGCAGACGCGTTTCGATGAAGCTGCGGATGTTCTCGGGCAGCGCGACGTGCGCGGCCGGTCCTCGGGCGATCTTCCAAGCGCCGTTCTCGTTGACGACCCGCCCCTCGCGCGTACACATGTCGAGCAGTCCGAAGAAGAAGAGCGGGTGTCCGGCACTGCGCTCGTAGAGCTCTTCAGCGAGCGGTTCGAGCGCCTCGCCGGCCGAACGCCGCACCGCGAAGAGGAGCTCGTCGCGCCCGAGCGCGCGCAAGCGCAATTCTGTTGGAGTGGACCCTTCGAAGAGCGCGCGGATGCGTTGGCGGCCTTCGTCGCGCAGGGCGATCGCGACGATGTGACCGGCAGCGGCGGCAACGCCCGCAAACGCCGGCAGCAAACGAAGCGCTTCGCCGCCGAGGAGATGCGCGTCGTCGACGAAGATCGCCGAACGGCCGCGCAACATCGGCTGCAAGACGGCTGCAAGCGTCGCGCCCCCCTCGCCGCTCGCGCTCGTGACAAATTCGGCGAAGCGCTCGCCGGAGAGGGCCTCGAAAAGATCTCCCCAGGGCCCGTAGGTGCGAGGGTCGTTGTCGACGCTACGGACGCGTACGACGCCGAGCCCCGCTTCGAGGGCGTCGCCGGCACAGCGCTCGAGCAGCGTGGTCTTTCCGATACCGGCGTCGCCTGATATGAGAATCAGCGCGCCCGCGTCGCTCGCAAAGGCCGCCTGCAACGTGTCGCGTTCGGCTTGGCGTCCCGCGAACGCAATCCGCAGTTCGCTGGCCGGCGTGCGCGCGCTGCGGCGCAGCTCCGCAGCTCGCATCGCGAACGCGTCAGAGGGACGCGCGCCCAGCTCGAGCAGCGCCGCTTCGCAGCGTTCGACCCAGCGGAGCGCGGCGAGCGGGCGGCCCATCGCGATCGCCGCGTCGACCAACGCATCATAGGCCGCCTCGTCGTACGGGTTGCGCGCCACGAGCAATTCCGCTGCAGCCGGATCCTTCGCCAGCGCCACGCAGCGCCCGAGCACGACTTCGTACGACGTGCCTGCACGCTCGCGCTCGGCGACAGGCCACTCGTCGTAGTCGCCGGGCAGGAACTCGCCGTGGTAGAGGTCGATTGCCGCGCGCAACTCGGCGATGTCGTTACTGCTCGTAGCGCGAGCGATCGATTCCGTATCGACATCGATCGGCGCGATCCAACGGAGCGTGGACCGTTCCGTTTGGAGTACGGCCTCGGGGTCGCAGCCGGCGACACGCAGAGCGCGGCGGATCGACCACGTCGCGGTCTTGAGGCTCGCTCGAGCGCGCTCCTCGTCGACTTCCGGCCAAAACACCTCGAGCAGCCCTTCGCGGGAAACGGCGGCCGAGCGATGCATCGCGAGATACGCCAGCAGCGCGCGCATCTTTGCGGTCGCGGGCGGCGGAACGAGCGTTCCGCCCAGCCACAACTCGAATCGCCCCAGTGTCAGTAACCGGTTGACGTTCGTTTCGATGAGCGCCGCCTCGCTCCGTCTCGCGCTTGCGCAAACTTCTGCCGAGCGGGCGCGAGTCCCGCTCTAGATGCGCATCGGCTTGCGCTGATGGGCGTCGGGGGCCGCATCAAACTCCGAGAAGAAAAACATCCCAAAAATCTCACCGGGCGAGCTGCTCGGCGCACCAAGGTCGATGGCACCGCTCGACGAGATGGTGCCGAAAGCGAGTTGGCTGCTGCTCTGGGCGTAGAGAACGAATTCCGATCCGTCGGCCGTCAGCGCGATGGTGCTCGGGGCCTCGGAGATTTCCGTTACGGGACCGGCCTGCCAGCCGCTCGCGGTAAGGGTGAGGGCCTGCAGTGCGAGCGGCGAGGATCCCTGCGGCGCGAGGACGACAAGGCACACACCGGATCTCGAGCAGTAAATATTTTGCGCCGGCTGCGTCAGCCCGTAGTTCGGCACGACATCCGCTAACGAGCTATTGACGGCGGAAACCTCGGTGCCGCCGGCGATGAAGAAGACGGGACTGCCGCCGACCGTCGCCCCAAACACCGGACCGGCAAAAGTTACCGTCGCCGTAGCCGAGGGACCAACCAGACTGCCCATACCATTGTCGGTGTACGCGGCAAGCGACGGCGGGGTCGTGCCCGTACTCGAGCTCGAGGCTTGCTGGGAAATGACGACGACGCCGCCGGCTTCCGCGAGGCCGATGGGGGCAGCGGGCAAGGTAACCGCGAGGCTCGTCGCCGGCGCGTTGCTCGCGATCGTGATCGAATAAATTTCGCTCAGGGGACCATTCGCGACGAACGCGTACCCGCCGAGACCCCAAGAAATGCCGGTTATGCCGAGATAGTACGGAGAACTCAAGCTACCCAAGTAGGTCAGTCCGTGATTCGCGCCGATGCGTAACGCGTTGACGGTTCCCGCCGTGGCGCCCGAGACGGGCGCATCCACCGCGTAAGCGTACCACGCAGTCCCCTGTTGCTCTGCTGCACCAATTGTCGGCTTGACTATGGCTGCGGCCGTCGACACGCTGATCGGCGCCGGAAGGTTGTTCGTTTGCGGGCTGACCTCAAACGCAGCGATCACGTTTGTTTCGTCGATGTAGAGCGTGTCCTCGAGCGGCGACGTTGGAATCGAAATCGGACTCGGCTCCGGAGTTTCCAGCCGGCTCACCGTGAGGTCTGGTTGCGTATACTCGCAAGCGGCGAGCACCGCGATACCCGCAAGGCAGACGAACCAAAACCGTAACCGCCGCGTCGAGCGTGCGAAGATTCGAATCATGCGATTGGCCTCCCAGACCCCGACCCTACGCGTTGCCGGTCAAACGCCGGTAAAATGGCCGCCGTCAGCTTGCCGCGCACCGGGTGAAAATCGCCAAGAGTTCCGGGGCCTCGCGAACGGGCGTCGCGCGGCGCGTCAGCGGATCGATGGCTCGCGCGGTAACGTTGCCCGCACCATCGACCTCGAAGCGGACGACGACGGCGCGCGCGAAATCGCTGCCGAAGAGGTGCTCGCGCACGCGCTGCGGATCGACCAGGGCGCCGCTTCGATGGCTTGCGACGTCGGTGACGCGACCGTGCAGATTCCCCGCGGCACCGCTCGAGAACCGTACCACGTACGTTCGCGCGGTCGGCGCTTCAGTCACGCTCGGTCGCTTGCAGCATCGCTATCTCCTCGGGGCTTCGCAAGCGTAGCGGTCGCCGGTCAATGCCGGGTCAAAAGCCGGAAGGCGGCCTCGGGACGACGAACCACAACACCAATGAGGTTGTTGCGCGCCCTCGTCGTTGTCGCGCTGCTTGCCGTTGCCGTGTACGCGGGGTACCGGTTGTTTGCACCGCAGCCACCGGCCGCCGGAAATGTGGTCGCGGTCTACTATTGCAAAACCGATGGCCAAACGCTGGCCAAATGGATCGTCTCGGTCAGTCCTAAGGCAACCGACACGAAAAGTGTGGCTTTCTATGCGACGGCCCAAGCCGTGGCCGGTCCGCCCGCGGATACGCCTGCGGTTCGCTTTCCGGCCGGCACCGTCGTGCGCTCGGTCGCGCTCGAAGGTCCGACGGCAACCGTCGATCTCGGTGGTACCATCGCAACGGCCCAAAGCGGCAGCTTCACCGAAGCCGGCGAATTTAAAGCGCTTGTCTGGACGTTAACTTCTCTACCCGGGATTAACGCCGTGCAAGTGAAGATCGGCGGAGCGCGCGTCCCTACGCTTCCCGGAGGCCATCTTGAACTCGATGAAGCCCTTACCCGGCAAAGCTGGTAGCCCGATGCGCCGCCGTTCTCTCCTCACGCTCGCGCTGACGCTGGGCCTCGCGCTCGGATTGTGCCTGCCCGGACGTGCGCAAACGCTGCTCCCGGCGAACAATTTCTGGTTTGGTGGGACGCAGTTGGCCTTCGAGCACGCGCAATCGCGCTACGGTCAGCTTGCCGTTGCAACCGACGACGGGGGCCTGGGCCGGTTTCTCGCCAAGCTCGGCGCCGTTTTGTCGTATCAGCCGGGACAGAACTCCATCGTCGTTACGTCCTCTGACCGGCGCGTCGTGAGTTTTACGCTCGGCGACCCGCACTTTAGCGTCGCCGGGGTCGAGCAGATGGCGGCATTCGCTCCGTTCGCGTCGGGCGGGGTAGCGTACGTTCCCTTTTTGGATCTCGCGCGAGCGCTCTACGTCGATCCGGTGCAGGACGGCGCGACCGTCGTCTTGCAGCCCCAGCTCGCTTCGCTCGAGGTCCGTCCCCAGAACCGGATGACGCTCGTTACGTTGCGCGGCGCGTCGCCGTTGCGCTTCAAGCGCCTGAGCGGGCCCGGTGACGAGGATTTGCTGCTGGCATTTCTCGGTACGGCTTCAACGCTCCAAGCGCAGCGCGACATTTCGGCCGCCGGGTTGAAGAGCGTCACGATCCGAGTCGACGGAACGGCCCGCAACCCGACGACGGTCGTCGACTTTAGCACCGCATCCGGAGGCGTCCGCGTCCTTGGACCGAGCGATTCGCCAAACGCAATCACCCTCGCGTTCGCCGCCGCCGGCGTCGCCCTCGGCGGCACGCCGATTCCGCCGGCGGGCAATGCAGCGCTCGCAACGGCGCCGCTGCTTGCGGGCGACCAGGTCGCAGGCACCGGGCCCGGCGTAACCGCGGTAACCGCTACGGGGGCCGCTCCGCCTGCACCGACGCTGCCGCCGTACGGCGATCAAAGCGCGAACGACAATCCGGCAACCACGAGCAGCGGCGCGCCGCTCGAATCGCCGACCCCGACGGCCTACGGTCTGGCGCCCGCAACGATCGGCGCGCTCGACACGCAGAGCACCGGCGACGGGTTCAACGTGAACCTCTCTATTACAGGTGACGTGACCTACGAATGGCACCGCCTCCCCGACAATCGCTGGTACGTCGATTTCAAGCCGGCGACGCTTGCCGTGCCGGCCCAGGACCGCCCGCTTGAAGATCCTTCGGTGCTCTCGCTGCGCGTCAAACCGTTCATCGGCCCGAACGATCGGCTTGCGACGGTGCGCATCGCGCTCACGCTCGCAAGCCCGCGCACGATCGGGCTCATCCCGACGAGCGACGGGCTGACGATCGCGGTCGGCGGACAAGACGACACGAGCGATCAGAAAGTCGGCATGGGTGAGCTGTTGCCGGGCCGGCTCTACACCGGCATCGTCCCGCTACCTCCGGTTGAGGCAGCGCCCGAGCAATCGATGCCCGGGCCGGACGAGAGCTGGAAGTTTGGTTCGTCCGTTCCGACCAACCCGCGGTTGATTGTGATCGATCCGGGTCACGGCGGCAGCGATACCGGCGCCGAGCACAACGGGCTTGTCGAGAAAGACCTCAACCTCGACTTCGCCAAGCGCCTGCGCGCGATATTGCTCGCGCGCGGCTGGCAAGTGAAGATGACACGCGATGACGACGTCGACGTATTCGGCCCCAACGCCTCGGCTCACGACGAGTTGCAGGCGCGCTGCGATGTCGCAAACAAAGCCGGCGCGCGAATGTTCGTAAGCGTTCACAGCAACAGCTTCACGACGAGCGAGCTCTCGGGAACGACGACGTACTACTACAAAGCGAATTCCTACGCGCTCGCCGACGCCGTGCACGCTCGGCTCACGGCCGTGCTCCCGACCAAAGACGACGGAATCCGGAAGGATAACTTCTACGTCATACACCACTCGACGATGCCCGCGATCCTCGTCGAAACGGCATTTCTCTCAAATCCCGGCGACGCCGCGCTCTTGAAGACGACTGCGTTCCGGCAGCGCGTAGCGGAGGGAATCGCCGACGGCATCGGCGACTACGCGTCCGCCAACCCCCAGCCCTCCGATAGCTCGACAATGGACGGCAATTAGTGCCCCACCCAAGAGATTCGTCACATAATTCGGCGCGGCTTTTCGCCCGTNNCGCCATCCTACTGTCCAACTCCAGGGCGTCGTCAGAGAATTTTGGCGCGTCCTTTCGCCCGCCTCTTCGTCGCTCGTCGCTCAAATGACTCGTCATTCCACGCTCCTCGCTCCTCGATGCGAACGAAAACCCACTGCCGACTTATGCAACGAACCTCTTGGGCGGGACACTAAATTCTCGGCATTTTCGATTCGGGTCTCGGCGGTTTAACGGTTCTGCGCCACGTGCGCGCGCGCTTGCCGCACGAGAACATCGTCTACCTCGCCGACCAAGCCCACGTCCCGTACGGCGATCGCAGCGAAGACGAACTCGTTGCTTTGCTGGCGCAGAACGTCGCGTTTCTCGAAGCGGCCGGGGTCGACGGAATCGTCATGGGCTGCAACTCGTCGTGCGCGGTTGCGTCCCGCCGCGGCTGGCCCGAAACGCGTGTCCCGATCCTGGATCTCATCGAGGCCGCTGCGGCCGACGTCGCGACGAAAACCACGACCGGGCGCATCGGGGTTATCGCGACGACCGCTACGACGCGTACGGGAGCATACGGCATCGCGATTCGCCGTCGCGTTCCCGGCGCGGCCGTCTACGAAGTTGCGGCGCCGGCGCTCGTCCCGCTCGTCGAGGCGGGCCACATTACAGGCGATGCGGCCGATCGCGCGGTCGCCGAAGCCTGCGCGCCGTTTCCGGTAGCGCTCGACGTCGTCGTGCTCGCGTGCACGCACTACCCGCTCCTCGATCCGAGCTTCGCGAAGGCGCTCGGCCCGAACGTCCTGCGGCTCGACCCCGCTCTCGTCCAGGCCGATCGCGCCGCGGCATTCGCGTTGTGCTCCGCGGCCGAAGCCGGATGGACCCGCTACGTCACGACGGGCCCGGTCGAGCCCTATCGCACCGCAATCGAAGCGTTGCTCGGACCGCTCGGTCCAGGCGACTCGGTCGCGCACGCGCCCCACAGCCTCGCTAGATCAACTTGAACAAGCGGAAGAAGATCAGGACCGAACCGGAGCCGAGCGCGATCCCGGCGAGCACTTGNNAGACCCGCGACCAGCCCACGATTGGGATGAGAACGAGAAACGGCAGCGGTTCGATACCGTAGAGGTAGATCAGCACCACCAGCGGCGCCGAGATGCCCAGGGCATGGGTCGAGATCTTCCAGTAACGCGTGATGTACTGCGTGACCAGTGCCGCGCCGGTGTAGCCGGCCATCG
>PMHP01000161.1:0-6522 GCA_003158195.1 Vulcanimicrobiota bacterium
CGCGATCGCGCAACGTCCCGGCACCCGAAGCCTACCCACGTTCAGAATGCCGCGATAGCTCGCGCAGCGCACGTGCTCCGCGCCGGCCCGGCCTATCGCTGGGCGCTGCGACGGCGGCTGTAGGTGAAATAGATAACCAGGCCGATCGCCAGCCAAATGAAGTAGCTCGCGATCGTCAGCAACGGGAGTCCCCAGAGCATCAGCCCGAGAGCTGCGATTCCCGAAAGGATCGGAACGACCGGGCTGCCGGGGACGCGGAAGCCGCGTTTGAGGTTAGGCTCGCGAACGCGCAAGACGACGATCCCGAACGAGACGAGCGCGAACGCGACCAGGGTCCCGATGTTGACGAGGTTCGCCACGACGGTCAGGCGCGACGTTGCAGCAACGGCGGCGACGACGAGGCCGATGATCAGCGATGAGAGGTAGGGCGTCCGAAACGTCGGATGGACCTTCGAAAACAGCGCGGGCAGCAGACCGTCGCGCGACATCGCGTAGAAGACGCGGCTCTGGCCGTACAGCAGGACGAGCAACACCGTCGTAAGCCCGGCGATGGCGCCGAGCGCGACGATAGCGCCGGCCCAAGCCAGGCCGATGTGGATCAGCGAGAACGATACGGGCGAGGAGACGTTCAGCTCGGCGTACGGCACGATACCGGTAAGGACGGCCGAAACGGCGATGTAGAGCACCGTGCAGATCGCGAGGCTAGCGAGAATGCCGCGCGGCAAGTCGCGCGCAGGATTGCGGACCTCCTCGGCAGAGGTCGAGACCGCGTCGAAGCCGATGTATGCGAAGAAGACGAGGGCCGCAGCGTTGATGATGCCCTGCAGTCCGAACGGGGCAAACGGATGCCAGTTGGCCGGATTGATGTGGCCCGCACCGATGACAATGAAGAAGAGGACGACGCAGAGCTTGATCGCGACGATCGTCTTGTTGACCGTGTTGCTCTCTTGCGTTCCACGGATCAGAAGTGCCGTAATGAATAAGATGATCAGTGCCGCCGGCACGTTGAGTGTGCCGCCGTCGAAGGGGTTGGTCGTCAGCGCTTTGGGGATGACGATTCCGAACGTCGCGGCGAGGAAGTCGGAAAAATATCCCGACCAGCCGATCGCGACCGTCGCCGCACCGAGCGCGTACTCGAGGATCAACCCCCAACCGACGATCCAAGCGAGGAACTCGCCGAGCGTCGCGTAGACGTACGTGTACGCGCTGCCCGAAATTGGAACCGACGACGCAAGTTCCGCGTAGCAGAGGGCCGCGAGCGCGCTCACGATTCCGGCCAGGACGAACGAGAGAACGATTGCCGGGCCGGCGCTGGTCGCCGCGGCCTTCCCGGTGAGTACGAAGATGCCGGTTCCAATGATCGCCCCGACGCCGAGCGCCGTGAGCCCCCAAACGCCCATCGAGCGTTTCAGTCCGTGCCCCTCGTCGCCACACTGCGCGAGGATCGTTTCGATCGGTTTACGCCGGTCCAGCAACGTCGCCATGGGAACAGCTTTCCCGCGCGGCGTTCGCTCCCTGGGGGAAAGCACGCGCTCGGCCTCCCCCGGAGCGAGCGGGCGACGAGCCTTCCCGGCAGTCGAGGCGGGGCCGCTGTCGAATTGGCGGCCATGGTCAATTCTGTGCACGCTCAGTTCCCCGCTGAGTCGGACGGGACCGGCGCCTTCGTACGCCAGGACGATGCATTCCGCAACTGGGTGACGGCCGATGGCCGTTCGGGCTTCCCCGTCGAGCCGGGGCGCTATCATCTGTACGTTTCGCTCGCGTGTCCGTGGGCGCATCGCACGATCTTGGTGCGCGCGTTGCTCGGGCTCGAATACGCGATCGGGATGACGATCGTCGATCCCCTGCGCGACGAGCGCGGCTGGTCGTTCGCCACGGCGCCCGGTCTCGAGCCCGATCCCATTAACGGCTTTGCGTTCTTGAGCGAGGCGTATCTCGCCGCGGACGCCACCTATCGAGGCCGGGTGACGGTTCCCGTCCTCTGGGATACGAAGACCGGCACGCTCGTCAGCAACTCGGACGACGACATCATGCGGATGCTCGAGACCGCGTTCGCGCCGCTCGGCAACGGCGCGTACGACTTGTACCCCCATGCGCTCCACGCGGTCATCGAGGAACTCAACGAGATCATTTACGTCACCGTCAATGACGGCGTGTACCGGGCCGGCTTTGCGACCGCGCAAAAGGCATACGAGCGCGCCGTGAAGGAGCTGTTTGCCACGCTCGACGACCTCGAGCAGCGACTCGAGGTGCGCCGTTATCTCTTCGGGCCGAGCCTAACGGAGACCGATCTGCGGCTGTTCGTGACCCTCATTCGCTTCGACGCGGTGTACTACGGGCATTTCAAGTGCAACCTGCGCCGGATCGTCGACTATCCGAATCTGTGGGGTTACCTGCGCGACCTCTACCAGACGCCGGGTGTCGCGGAAACCGTCAATTTCGATCACATCAAGCGCCACTATTACCTGACGCATGAGGAGATCAATCCGAATCGTATCGTGCCGCTCGGCCCGCTGCTCGACTTGAGCGCTCCACACGGACGCGAAACGCTTGGCCTTCCGGCTGCGTTACCAACGTAAAGCGGTTTCTGGGGGTATTTTATGGACGGATCGATGGGGCACCGTTTCGCGCGCACGTTTGCGGCCGGGGCGTGCGCCGCGGCATTTCTCTTCGCCGCGTTGCCGGCTGCGGCGCAATACTACACGCTTCCCGAGGGCACGCAGATTTCTAGCGTACTCGCAAGCGACGACATCGACACGAAGACGGCGCAGATCGGCGACGGTTTCACGATGGATATCGTCGCGCCGTATCCGAATGGCGACGCAAATTTTGCGGGCGCGAAATTGCGCGGGCACGTGAGCGACGTCCAAGCGGCCGGGCAAGGCAAGCCGGCTCGCCTGAGGCTGATTTTCGATTCGATCGTGTTCCCAAACGGCCAGAGCGCGCCGATCTCCGCGGCGGTGACGCAGCAAGCTGCGAAAAATGACAATACGACCGCACGCAAGGGTCTGGGCGCCGCAATCGGCGCCGCAATCGGAAGCCAGACGATCGGTCGCATCATCGGTGGCTCGGCAGGCAGTGTCGTCGGCTTGCTCGGCGGCGCCGCCGGAGGATACCTCTACGCAGCCAACAACAAGCCGAATTTCGATCTCGCGCGCGGCGCCGCCGTCAGCGTTCAGACGACCTCGCCCGTCGAAATCCCACGCCGCCAAGCCGCGCAATAGCTAGAGGCGGAACTGGTTTGCGAGCCAATCGCGGCGCTCGTCGGTTGCGGCGTCGACGGCGAGGGCGTGGTCGGTAGCGTACGTCCGGGCGGTTCGGTTCGTCTGTGGAACGGCGGCCGCGAACGCCTCGGCATCGGATTTGGGAACGTATTCGTCGTGCGCGGCAAATTGGAGGAGACACGCGCGGAATGTCGCGCGCGCGAGCGCGGCGCGGATGTCGAACGCGTTGATCCGCGCGGCGTACGCTGCGGCGTCGGCGGGCGGCCGTTCGGTGTCCAGCAGAAACCACGCGGCGAGGCTCGTCGCCGGCGCCATAAAGACGTAGAACGAGGGACGCGTGTCGACGCCGGCAAGGAGCGCGCCGTACATCGCTCCGAAGTCGTGCCCCACGTAGGCGATCGCGCGCGGGTCCACGCCGGGTGTCGCGATCAGCGCGTCGAGCGAGCGGCGCAATGCGATCACTTCGGCGATCGAGTCGCGTTCGTCGGTTGCGGTGGAGCGCGTGCGATCGAACCAGTGCGGAGCCGCCCACGGCTGATCGGGGACGAGCGAGACGACGCCGCGCCGTGCGAGCCACTCCGCGTCCGGTAGAAACTCGTTCCGGTTGCTCGTCGCCGGATCCCCGAGCCAGTGCACGAACAGCACGCCGGGCATCGATCCACCAGGATCCTTCGGCATGACGAGCGCCGCGTGGACGACTCGGCCGGGTGCTTGGAAGGAGACGTCGTCGACACGCACGCCGCCCGCGACCGCGTGCGTATCCTCGGTCGTCATCTCGAGCGGCGCCGTCCGATCGTACTCGTACGAAACGGCGCGCGCGCCGATCGTGCCGAGCGAGAAGCAAATCAGGAGCGCGAAGAGCGCGAGCAAAGGCCTCATCAGGCGGCGATACCCCTGGGAGGCGCCCGCGCCCTGCGCGCGAACGCGAGCCGCGTGCCCATCGATGCGGACCTCGAACGGACGACGGCGCTCGGCGACGGCATCATCCAAATCCGCCTGCCGATGGCCGGTAATCCGATGCGCTACGTCAACGGTTACCTCGTCGAAGAGACCGGCGGCTACACGCTGATCGACTGCGGTTGGAAAGCACCCGACGTCTTGGCGGCGTTACACGCTGGCCTTGCGGCGTGCGGCATCACGCTTGCGGACGTGGAGCGAATCCTCGTTACCCACTTCCACTTCGATCACTACGGGCTCGCCGGGACGTTGATGCGCGCCGGCGTCGCGGAATTGGGTATGCACCGGCTCGACTGGAACTTCGTCTCGCTGATTCTTTCGGATCCCGTGCGCAGCGATAACGCGGCCGACGAATGGATCGCGCGCAACGGTTTGCGCGTCGAATCGCTGCTCGAGGACGAGATCGATCATCACCGCCGCACCGAACTGGCGCAGCCGACGCGCGAACTCGAAGACGGCGACGAAGTCGGGCGGCTCGTTACGGTGTGGACGCCCGGTCACAGCCCGGGTCACCTCTGCTTCGTCGACACGAAGAGCGGGCGCATGTTCACGGGCGATCACATTCTCGACCCGGTCACCCCGCACGTCGGCATCTGGCACGACGTGCGCGGCGACGCGCTTGGCGAGTACAACGCCTCGTTGCGCAAGGTCGCCGCGATCGGCGCGAGCGGCGTGCTGCCCGCGCACGGTGAGCCGTTCGCGGATCTCGAACGCCGCGTCGACGAGTTGCTCGCGCATCACGCGACGCGCGACGCGCAGGTCATCGCCGCGCTGCGAGCCGGCCCGCGCAGCGCGGGCGACGTCGCGCGTGCGCTGCCGTGGACGCGCCGAGGACGGGCGTTCGCCGAGCTCTCGGAGGCCCACCAGCAGTTCGCCGTCGCGGAAACCCTCGCGCACCTCGAAAACCTGCGCGTACGCGGCGTCGTCACGCGCGACCGGGAAGCGGACCCGATCGTCTATACGCTCGTCTAACCGTACGCTAAGAACGCTACGCTTTCGATGCGACACTTCGCTCGAGGTGTGCCGTGTCGTTGAGACGCAGCAGGATCGCGCGACCGTTCTCCATGCGCACGGAGCTCAGCGACGTGTTTCCGGTCGGGAAGAAGAAGTCGCGCGGGACACCGAGCAAATCCGCAAGATAGGTGTTGATCGCGCCTGCGTGCGAAACGATCGCGACTTGTGCACCGGGGTGTGCCGTAAGGATGTCGTCGATCGCCGCCCGCATGCGCGCCTTCACGTCGGCCGCCGGCTCGACGCCCGGGACCGCCGACCACGAGCCGTCGCGCAACGCGATCTGGGCCAGCGTCTCGAGTCGTTCGCGCACGACCCGCGCGCGTTCCTCGGGCGCGACGTGCGCGACGGATTCATCGCCGAGGTAGATCTCGCGGACGCGCGGATCGAAGCGCACCTCGAGGCCCGTCGCGCGTGCGATTGCAAGAGCCGTCTCCTTCGCGCGCAAGGTCGGGCTTGCATAGACGGCGCCGAGCTGGGTCGTCGCGCGCAGGCGCTCCGCGAGTGCCTCGGCCTGGGCCCGGCCCTTTACACTCAGCCCCAGGACGTCGTAGCCGGTCTCGGGATCGAAGACCTTGCCCGGTTCCGGGATCGCATCGCCGTGCCGGATGAGGTGCAGGGTCGTCTTGGCGCTCATGTGCGTCTGATTTAGAAGGCAAAGCGAACCGGGCCTTGCGAACGGTGCGGGATGAGTGAATCGACCATTACGGCCTTCGGCGATCTCGCCGCGCTCGAGCGCGCGGTCGGCGCCGGGCCGTTTCTGAGCAAGTGGATTACGGTCACGCAGGCAATGATCGACGAATTCGCCGACGTGAGCGGCGACCGGCAATGGATTCACGTCGACGTCGAGCGCGCGAAGCGCGAGTCGCCGTTCGGCACGACGATCGCCCACGGGTTTCTCACCCTGAGCCTGCTCTCGCAGTTCATGGCGAGCGCGATCGCATTTCCAACCGCGAAGATGGGTGTGAACTACGGGTTCGAACGCGTCCGTTTCATTTCGCCGGTTCCTTCCGGCGCCGAAATTCAGGCGTCGTTCACGCTCGGGGAAGTCAAGCCGGCCGACGTCGGCGTGCAGTGCGCCTGGAGCGTCGAAGTTCGCGCCCGCGACGCAGCGAAGCCGGCCCTCGCCGCCGTCTGGCTCTCGCGGGTCGTTTTATGAACGAACGGCGGATGGTTTAGCTGTAAGCAGGCTCGCAGAACCCGAAAGCCGTTTCGAGCGTTACTAGGAATGTGAAAAGAATGCCGCGGCCCTTCGCCGCCATGCCGATCCTCGTCTTCGCCCTCAATCTTGCGCTCGGCGCGCCCGCCCCCGCCGCGGACAGCTCGCACG
>PMHP01000161.1:6566-13217 GCA_003158195.1 Vulcanimicrobiota bacterium
CAGCAGATCTCGTACCACCAACTCCTCGAGGTCTACTTTAAGGTCGCGCACGATCCGACCGAGCTCAACCGGCAAGGTCCCGACGAAGGGACGCAGTACCGCTCGGCGATTTTTTACGCGAACGACCAGCAGCGCAGCGAGGCCCAAAGCACCATCCACGAGCTAACGGTTGCCAAGACGTTTCAGGCGCCGATCGTCACGCAAGTTGTCCCGCTGCACGACTTCTATCCGGCCGAAGCCTACCATCAGCACTACGCGCGGCTGCACCCGGACAATCCCTACATCGTCTACAACGACGCGCCGAAGCTCGTCGAACTACGGCGCCGCTTTCCGCAGCTGGTCGCGCAAACGCAGAACTGAGAAAGTTTTTGTCACGCTGAGCTTGTCGAAGCGCCGCCAGGATCCACGCCACGGTGGTCCTTCGACTGCGCGCCTTCGGCGCTTCGCTCAGGATGACATG
Organism: Vulcanimicrobiota bacterium; assembly: GCA_003158195.1. Classification (GTDB taxonomy): domain Bacteria; phylum Vulcanimicrobiota; class Vulcanimicrobiia; order Vulcanimicrobiales; family Vulcanimicrobiaceae; genus Palsibacter; species Palsibacter borealis. The sequence goes on from PMHP01000161.1 coordinate 7,027, forward strand.
GCGCCTCGGTCGTGGAGTTGCGCGTCGATCTGATCGGTACACTTGGGGTGGCCACACTCGCAGCGGACGTTTTGCGCGTCGCGGCCTTCAGGCGAAGCGCAGTACGGCGAGCAGGTCGCGACGCTGCGCGGGACTTCACAGAGACAGGCGAGATGTTCGCAGCGAATGGTCGCTTCGGTCATGCGTTCAGCGTTCCTCAAACGGTGCGGCGTCAAACGAGCGCGAACCGGGGGCTTCATGTCGCTCGCCGAGTACCCCGGTTTCGCGTCGTTCTCACCCGACCTTCAGGCCCTGCTGTTACAGGCGGAGGCGGGCGACCACGCGCAGCGTCCCGAGCTCCTGGAACGGGTCGCAGAGGCGCTTGGTGTCCTGATCGGGCTCGATCTGCTCCAATTCGTCTTTATCCCACCCGAGCGGCCCGATGGCGCCAAAACCGGCGCGATCGACCTGATCGCCCCGCCCGAGAACGATACCTCAATTGCTTGGTTCAGCGTCGATGAGGCCGGGCACGATGAGTTTCGCGATGCGGTGACGCTCCTTGGGGACCTCACGGAGCTCCTTAACCCTCCAATCGTGCTCGACGTGGACTCGGGCGCCAGCGATGAGCTATAATGGCGCTCGTATGACGGCTCATAAAGCGGTGCGACCATAGCCCGCGGCAACAACACCTACAAAGCGACGCGTCCCACCACCGAGGAACCTTCGAAAGAAGCCCCCCTCGAGCTCTTCGGGACGATCAAACAGGTTTTTCCGAGCACGACGTTCGCCGTCGAGCTCGAGAACGGCCAGACGATCCTGGCGCACATCGCCGGCCGGCTCCGGCGGCACCGGATCAAGATACTCCCCGGCGACCGGGTCGATCTCGAAATGTCGCCCTACGACCTCACGAAGGGGCGCATCGTCTATCGTTACCGCGCAGGCGAGGCCCGCCGCTCGTAGCGGTTATTCGACCGCAGCCGGGTCGTCCGATGCGTCTTCCACGTCGGTGACGATGTCGGCGCCGTGAATGACCTCGCGCACGGGGGGGTCTCCCTCTTTGACGGGGTCGCTCACCACGGCGTAGTGGACGTGTCCGTGACCCTGGTCCCCGTCTTTGCGCAGGGTGCCGGCGAGCAGTCGTCCGTCGGCTAAGGTCACGCGGACTGGTTTGTCAACGAACGGCGCGATTTCGTCATCTGTCATGCGGCGCTGCCTTTCTCGAAAATCAGAGCGGCTCCTCGCTTTCGTGCTGCGCGTACTCGCGTGAGTCGAAGTACCAGTCGGGCAGGGCCGGGGGAAACGAGATGTCGCGGAAGCTGTAGTCGACCGTGCTTCCGTCGCCGCTATAGCCGTCGCCGACCACGCCGTGGATGTCGGTGACGATCGGAACGCCTTGCAGGTTGCCCATCGTGATCGTGAAGGTTACGCCGTAAACGTCGCTCGTGCCCAGGATGAAGAGCTTGTCGGTGGCGACGAGCTTGCGCAGCTCGAGCGTGCGTTTGTCGGCCCATATCTCACGAAGCCGGTTGCGATCCGGATCGCGTTTCGGCGCGACGACGAGATGGACTTGATCGCCTTGGACGTCGACCGATACGACGCGATAGTCGAAGGCGGCGTTAACGGTCACGACGCCGATGGTCGGCAGCGGCGAATCGGTCGCTTCGGGTGTGGGAACGAACGAGATCGGATGCGGGTGTGCCGGCGCCGGTTCGAAAATGTCGGCGGTCGGCGGTCCCGGGTCACGCGCTTCGTTGAACGCGGGGCGCTCGAACGTCATCGCACCGCGGTTGATGCTGCGATAGACGCGCCGCGCCATCGCCGCGCGATCGACCGAACGGACCCAGACGTGCTCCTTGTAACTCTCGGCGTAGTCCGGGTAGCCTTGGTCGGTAAGTTGCTTGCGTTCGATCGTGTAGACGACGTAGGCCGGGGGCGGGCGATGCGAGCGGAATTTCGCGCGGATCGCAACGAGCAGTTGATCGGGCGGCGGCAGCGGCGTTTCGGCAGGGACGGGCGCCGCCGCTGCGACGGCTGCGGCTAGGAACAGAGCGAACATGGCGCGCGAATTCGCCGGTTAGGCCGCCCCGCCCGTTTACTCTGCAAGGTTGACCGGGCGGCGCGCGAAGAGCCGGGAACCAAAGGTCGAAGGGGCGCTTCTGTGACCGACGTCGGCAAGTTCATCACGGTGCGGGCCAACGGGCTCGATTTCGAAGTTCTCGAAGCGGGGGAAGGCGATCGGCTCGCGCTCTGCTTGCACGGTTTTCCGGAACACGCAATATCCTGGCGCTATCAGATCCCCCTCTTGGTCTCGCTTGGCTACCGCGTCTGGGCGCCGAACCAACGTGGCTACGGCAAGAGCAGCCGGCCGCCGCGCGTCGCCGATTACGACATAAGTCACCTTCTCAACGACGTTACCGGGCTCATCGATGCCTCGCAAGCGAAATCGGTCACGTTAGTCGGCCACGATTGGGGCGCGGAAGTCTGCTGGTTCTACGCGATGCGCCCCGCGCGTCCGATCGAACGGCTCGTAATCATGAACGTCCCGCACCCGGTGCTGTTCAGCAAGGCGCTGCGCGGCTGGCGCCAGCTCCGGCGCTCGTGGTACATCCTCTTCTTTCAGCTCCCGCGCTTGCCCGAATGGTTCCTGGGACGCCGGCATGCGTATGCGATCGGGCAAATCTTTCTGCGCAGCGCGACCAATCCGGCGCGCTTTCCCAAAGACGTTATCGTGATTTACCGCGATTCGGCGAGCCAAGCCGGCGCGCTAACGGCGATGGTAAACTGGTATCGCGCCGCGCGCAAAGGGATGGGGCTGGGCCCTGACGTGCCGATTATCGAGATTCCAACCTTGATGCTTTGGGGAGAGGCGGACGCCGCGCTTGGAAAAGAGACGACCTATGGGACCGATAAATACGTGACCGACTTGCGACTTCATTACCTGCCGGGTGTGTCGCACTGGACTCAGCAAGACGCACCCGACCGCGTGAACGAATTACTCGAGCCATTCCTGCAGAGAAGCGTTCCCGCGACCGGGTCGGAGGCGACCCCATGAGCGCGCATTCGAATGCTCGCAGCGAGCTTGCCGGGAGCGAGCGCCAACCACCCGCGGGCGCGCAGGAAACCGGCAAACCGGATCTCAACGAGCGCGCGACCGTTACGATCGTCGTTCGGGCGAAGACTTCGTCGAAGGAAAAGGCCGCCAAACTGGCGTCGCTTGCGCCGCCACAGCGGACGTACGTTACGCGCGAAGAGTTTGCCGAGAAGTACGGCGCGGATCCGACCGACGTCATTGCGGTCGAACGCTTTGCGCTCGATTCAAAATTGCTCGTGCTCGATGCGGATCTCGCGCGGCGCAGCGTCGTCGTCGGCGGAACGCTCGGCGATCTTGCGAGTGCTTTCGGGGCCGACTTACGGATGTATCGCCAGGGCAACGCGAGTTTTCGCGGACGCGTCGGCTCGCTGACGGTGCCCTCCGCTCTTGCCGGCGCGATCGTCGGGGTCTTCGGCCTCGACGCGCGGCCGCAAGCGCGCGCCCATTTCCGCAAACTGCTTCGGCCTGCCGCCGCGGCTGCCACCTCGTTCGAACCACCGCAGGTCGCTCAGGCCTATGCATACCCGTCGGGCATCGACGGGACCGGGCAAACGATCGCGATCCTCGAACTCGGCGGCGGGTTCGCCCAGAGCGATCTCGACACGTACTTCAGCGGCCTCGGAATTCCGACGCCGAGCGTGACGAGCGTCTCGGTCGACGGCGCGACGAACGCGCCGACGGGAGATCCCGACGGCCCGGACGCCGAGGTCTTGCTCGATATCGAAGTCTCGGGCTCGATCGCTCCGGGCGCCAAGATCGTCGTTTATTTCGCGCCGAACACCGACCAAGGATTTCTCGACGGCATTACCACGGCGATTCACGATACCGACAACAATCCGCAGATTCTTTCGATCAGTTGGGGCGGCCCCGAATCGACGTGGACCACGCAGGACTTCACGAACTTCGACGCCGCCTTCGCCGATGCGGGGACGCTCGGGGTCACGGTGCTGGTTGCGGCAGGCGACAGCGGTTCGAGCGACGGGGTCAGCGACGGCAGCGCGCACGTCGATTTCCCGGCTTCGAGTCCGCACGTGCTCGCATGCGGCGGCACGAGTTTGAAAGCAAGCGGCGCGACGATAAAGAGCGAGGTCGTGTGGAACGACGGCACCTCCGGCGGCGCGACCGGCGGCGGGGTCAGCGCAGCTTTTCCTCTGCCGACGTGGCAGCAGAACGCAAACGTGCCGCCGTCGGTGAATGCGGGCGCGAACGTGGGTCGCGGGGTTCCCGACGTCGCCGGCGATGCCGATCCACAGACCGGCTACGACATCCTCGTCGACGGTTCGAGCGGCGTCGTCGGCGGAACGAGCGCGGTCGCCCCACTCTGGGCGGCGCTCGTTGCACTGCTCAACCAGAAATCGTCGAAGCCGCTCGGCTTTATCAACGCGACGCTCTACGCGAACCCAAGCGCCCTCAACGACATCACGTCNNCGCCTCGCCGCAGTGTTCGACGTGACGCCGGCGCCCGCACCGGCCTCGCCGCCTGCGTCTTCGTGAACGGCGCTCCGCCCGCGTTCGACGAGCGATTTCGCGAGACGTTCCTCGAGCTCGTGCGCTGGCGCCGCGACGTTCGCCACTTCCGCGTGGATCCGGTGGCTCGCGAAACCATCCAAGAACTCATCGACGGCGCTGCGCTCGCGCCGTCGGTCGGGTACAGTCAGCCGTGGCGTTTTGTTAGTGTCGACGATCTGGGGCGCCGCGCGTCGATCATCGCGAACTTCGAGCGCGCCAACGCCGATGCACTCAGCGACTACGAGGACGATCGCCGCGCGAAGTACGCGCAGCTCAAACTCGCCGGCCTGCACGAAGCGCCGGTGCATCTCGCCGTCTTCGCGGACTCCGAATCGGCCGCCGGACACGGCCTCGGCCGCAAGACGGTTCCGCACACGCTCGAATACTCCGTCGTCGGCGCGATCGCTACGTTCTGGCTCCTCGCGCGCGCTCGCGGCATCGGGGTCGGCTGGGTCTCGATCCTCGACAATGCTGAAGCCGCCCGCACGCTCGACGTTCCAGCCGCATGGCTCCTGGTTGCGTACCTCTGCGCCGGCTACCCCGCAGGCGAACACCTCACCCCCGAACTCGCCCGCCGCGACTGGCAAGCCCCGATCGAAGAAGCCCGCACGCTCTATCGGCGCTAACTTCGGATCTTTTTGAAGCTTCACGCCGGCGCACTCGTTGCGATCCTGCTCTGCGCGGTCGCTATTCCGGCTGCGGGCACCAACTGGCCGGTGTTCGGCTACGATCCCGCGCGCAGCGGCGTAGACGCTTCAGAGCGCGTCCTGAACGCGAGGAACGTGGGGCGCCTGGCGTCACGGTGGCAAATTCCCTTGGGAGCAGTCGCCGACTCAACGCCGATACTCCTCGAACGTATCACGGTCCGTCGGGTCTCGCGAACGATGTTGTTCCAAACCGCGACAAACGGTGTGACCTTCGGCATCGACGCCGCATCCGGGCGGATTGTGTGGCGTTTCGAAACGCACCTGACCCCGCCCGGCGGCGGAGTTTCCCTTTCGGGTTTCTTGCGCAAGATGGTGTTCGGAGGGATCGTCACGTCCTCAACGCCCGCCGCGGACCCCACCGGGCTTTCGATCTACGCTCCCGGGCTCGATGGCTTCGTCCATAAACTCGATGCGGCGAGCGGGGCGGAACTACACGCCCCAGGGTTTCCCGTGCGGATCACGCTCATGCCGCAAACCGAGAAGGACGCATCCGCGCTCAACGTCGCAAACGGCTATCTGTACGCTACGACGTCGGGATATAACGGCGACGCCCCGCCGTACGACGGCCACGTCGTGAGCGTGCGCTTGCGGGACGGTACGACGCACGTTTTCGATTCGCTGTGCAGCCGCAATCGCAGCTTGCCGGCGCCGACCTCGTGCCCGCACGGCCATTCCGGAATTTGGTCGAGGGGCGGGGCCGTGATCGATCCCGACGCGGCGATGCACGGCCAAGTTTATGTCGCGACCGGGGACGGCAACTTCGACGCGAACGCGCGTGGGAACGATTACGGCGACTCCGTGCTCGGCCTGGGCGCTGACCTATTGACGCTGGTCGGAAACTACACGCCGGTCAATTATCAAACCCTCGAGGCCGGCGACACCGATCTCGGGAGTACGTCGCCGGC
>PMHP01000064.1:0-13544 GCA_003158195.1 Vulcanimicrobiota bacterium
TCGGGAGGCACGGCATGGCCGGTAGCTACAATCGCATCACCCTAGTCGGCAATCTCACCCGCGACCCGGAAATCCGCTACGTCGACGGCGGCGGCAAGGCCGTAACGAAGTTCGCGCTCGCAGTCAACCGCAAATCGAAAGCCGGCGACGAAACGATGTTCATCGACATCGTCGCGTGGGATCGGCTCGGCGAGATCTGCAATCAGTATCTGAAGAAGGGGATGTCCACGCTCGTCGAGGGGCGTCTCGTGATTCGCAAGTACGACGACAAGGACGGCAACAAACGCACCGCCGTCGAGGTCGTCGCAAGCGACATGCAGATGCTCGATTCGAAGGGCCGGGGCAACGGCGAGTCGGGCAGCTCGATCGGCGGCGGCTCGCGCTCGTCCGCAAGCGGCGAACCATCTTCAGCCGGTTCGCTCGACGAAGGCGCAATGGAAGACGAGATCCCGTTCTGACGTTCTGATGAACGACGAAACGGAGGCGAAGATTCTCACGCTCCTCGACGTGATCTCCATCGAGGTGGCAGCCGCGCGCGGCGATATCGGCGGCCTAAATGCAAAGGTGAGCAACGTCGATGCAAAGGTGAGCAGCCTTGATGCGAGGCTAAGCAACCTTGATGCAAAGGTAAGCTCGGGGTTCGAGCGGGTCGAACGGCGGCTCGGCCATTTGGAGACGCGTGTCGAGGAAGTCGAGACCGGTCTGCGTTCGTTTCGCAGTGAGTTCGATCGCCGCATCACGCCGCTCGAACGTTGGATCGGTGCGTGAGCGACGGCGGCTACGCGGTCGCTAACGTTCCGAAATAGCGCGCCGATCGATCGAGATCGAGAATTAACCCTGGCTGCTTTGGTTGCCATCCGAGCAGCTCTCGAGTCCGCTTACTTGAGGCTGGGCAATCGAGTCCGGCAAAGTGTGCTATCCAGCCAAAATGGCCGGCTGCCTCCTCGGACGATTTGGCCACGACCGGAACGTTCAAGCGCTTTCCGATGACGCCCGCAATTTCTCGGAACGCAATTTCCTCCTCGGCAACACCGTGATACCGAGCGCCTGCAAGACCCTTTTCGAGCACGAGCCGAAAAAGATGGGCCGCGTCGAGCCGGTGTACGGCGGTCCAGCGGTTGCGCCCGTCGCCCACGTATGCCGAAACACCCTTTTCACGTGCAATACCGATGAGCGTAGGAACGAAGCCGTGATCGCCGTCGCCGTGAACGGAGGGCGAAAGACGCACCACCGCGACGTGCACTCCCCGCTCGGCAACCGAGCGAACGGCTTCCTCTGTCGCGACGCGCGGAAATTCGTCCGCGGTCAACGTGCTCGCATCTTCTTCGGTGACGATGCGCCCTGGGGCGACGAGGGCGTTCCCGGAGGTCACGATCAGCGGGCGGTTCGAGCCGGCGAGCGCGGAGCCGAGCGCCTCAACGGCGCGTCGATCGATCTCGCAGTTGGCCTTGAAGTTCGAGAAGTCGTGGTTGAAGCCGGCGTGAATCACGCCATCGGCGGCCGCGGCTCCGCTCCGCAGGCTGTCCAGATCCTCAAGATCACCGCGATGTACCTGAGCACCGGCGGCCGCAAGAGAAGCGGCAGCCGTATCCGAACGCGCGAGGCCGATCGCCTGATGCCCCGCGTCGATCAGCTCGCGGACGATTGCGGAACCGACGAACCCGGTGGCGCCGGTGATGAAAACGCGCATGTTAACGCGCCCCCTTGAGGTCGAAATGTCCGGCCATCGTGAGGCCGGTCGTCGTGAACGGCGTAGTCGTCTTCATTGAATCTTTCTCGTTAAATCTTTCTCATTGAGCTTAAGCGTTGGCTCTCACTATTAGAGCCCGTCCAATGCACCGGGCGGTAGATCGAAGCCGCCGAGGTTTTGCACAATTCTGCCAAATTGTGCCGGTTTTAGACAGGCACGCTTGCAAAGCCGAGGGCGATGGTGTGAGATGACGGCATGGAGACCATGACGGAATTGCAGAGCCTCATCGCGCGCCACGCCGCGCGCGGCCGAGGCGAAGCGCTCCCCGGGCTCGTTCTCGCCGTAGAGCCCGCCCCGAGCGTGCCGATCCACCGCGTGTACGAACCCCTGCTCGTCATCGTCGCTCAGGGTGCCAAACGGATCGTGTTGGGTGACCGCGTATTCGAGAGTGGCGCGGGCCAGTATCTTGTGATCCCCCTCGACCTCCCGGTCACGAGTCGCGTGACTGAGGCACGTGAAGGCGCACCATATCTTGCCGCGGCCCTGAGGCTCAAACCTGAACTCGTGGCCTCTCTCTTGCTCGAGAGCACCTCAGGCGATCGCAGCTCCGATGAAACGTCGCTCATCGGGGTTACTCGAGCGCCGGCGGAACTCTTGGACGCGGTAGTCCGGCTGCTGCGTCTGATCGATCGACCTTCGGACGTTGCGATCCTACAGCCGATGATCGAGCGCGAGATCGTATGGCGGTTACTGTCCGGCGATCAGGGCGGCTTGGTGCGGCAAATCGGTTTGGCCGATAGCCGGTTGTCCAAGATCAGCTACGCCACCCGCTGGATCCGGGAACACTACGCGGAGGCCGTCCGCATCGAGGAGCTGGCAGAACGGGTGGCAATGAGTCCGACGTCGTTTCACCGCCATTTCCGCGCCGCCACGGCCATGAGTCCCCTGCAGTATCAGAAACAGATCCGGCTGCAGGAAGCGCGCTCGCGCCTTATGGCGAGAACCGACGACGTCGCGCGCATCGGTTTCAGTGTGGGTTACGACAGCCCATCCCAATTCAGTCGCGAATATGCGCGGTTATTCGGCGCCCCGCCAAGCCGTGACACCGCGGTCTTACGCGAGGCCCTATCTTAGGCGCGCCGCTAACGTTCGATCGTTGGGCGGAAGGCTTTTCCGCCGATTGGGTTCGTGCCAATCCGCTTGCGGCGACCATGATGCAATACTTCGAAGGCACCGAACAAGACGCGATCGATCGCAGGCTCGCACTTGCCGGCCCATACGGCGACGCGATCGGCCGCGAAGCCGCCCGTGCGAAGGCCACGCTGGCGCGGCGGGGGCTCGAGGAACTCGCAAGCTTCCGGCGCGACGACCTGGATGCGGGCCGGCGCGTTTCGGCGGCGGTGATCGAGCGACGCTTGCGCGACGCGATCGCGAACGCCGCGTACGCGGCGAACCGGCCGATCTTCAACCAGTTCAACGGGCTGCACGTCACGCTCGCCACGTTTCTCACCACGCTGCAGCCGCTGCGCAATCGCCGCGACGTCGAGAATTATCTCGAGCGGTTGGCACAGGTCGCCGAATGTCTGGGGCGCGGCATCGCCGAAGCCGAGACCGCGCCGATCGCTCCGCGCTTCATCCTCGAACGAACGATCGCGCAGGTCGAGAAGATGGCGGCGGGCGCTCCTCGCGAGCATGCGTTCGTAACGACGATCGAGCGGGCATTGCCTTCGGCCGGCGTGCCACCCGGCGAACGTGAAGCGCTCGTGGCGCGCGCGGCCGATCTTGTGGCGAGCGAGGTCGTTCCGGCGCTCGCTCGCATTCGGGTCCTGCTTGAAGGGCAGGTCGCGCGCGCGACGGATGAGGCCGGGGTCTCGCGGCTTCCCGATGGTGCCGCGTTCTACGCGCAGCAGCTAGCCTATTTCACCGGCTCGTTGAAAACGCCGCAGGACGTTCACGAGATCGGGTTGCGCGAAGTCGCACGTATCGAGGCGGAGATGGACGCCGTCTTGCGCCGTCTCGGTCACGCGGAGGGCTCGATCAAAGAACGGGTGGCACGCCTAAACGGAGGGCTCTCGGAGCGCCGTGTGGGCGACGTGCGGCCCGCAATCGTGTCCGAGCTGCGCGCGATCGTCGCCGACGCGGTGCGGCGTTCGAGCAGCGTCTTCGCGCTGCGTCCGGTTGCGAGGGTAACCGTCGAGCGGGAACCGGCGCACTCCGAAGCGACGGCGGCTGCGCACTACACCGTGCCCGCCGCCGACGGATCCAAACCGGGCATCTATTGGGTACCGCTGGCGGACCTCGGACCGAGCGTACCTTGGCTTGGGATCGGAATGAAATCGACGGCCTATCACGAGGCGGTGCCGGGCCATCACTTTCAACTCGCGATCGAGCAAGAATCGCCGGCGTTGCCCCATTTTCGCAAGCGCATGGCGTTCGGCTACGACGCCTCGTTCGGCGAAGGGTGGGCGCTCTACGCCGAACATCTCGCCGCCGAGTTTGATTGGTACGGCGACGATCTCGTCGGACGCCTCGGGTATCTCGAGATGCAGCTCTTTCGTGCGCGGCGCCTGGTCGTCGATACCGGGCTGCACGCGTTCGGGTGGACGCGCCGACAAGCGATCGACTATGGGCTTTCCGTCCCCGAGGTCGAGCGCTACGTCGTGTGGCCCGGTCAGGCGTGCGCGTATATGCTCGGACAACTGCGCATCCTCGAAATGCGCGAACGCGCACGCGCCGCTCTCGGCAAGCGCTTCTCGCTCGCTGCCTTCCATGAGGCCGTCCTCAAGAACGGCACGCTGCCGCTCGACGTCCTCGCGACGGTCGTCGACGACTGGATCGAGCGTAGCACGCAGCAGCGTCTGTAGGTCGTGGCCTGCGCGTCGAGCGGTTTCTCTTACAGCGCTTCCGCATCGTATTGACAGGCGCAGGCGACCGGGCAATACCGGCGAAGGGCCCTCTGCTCCCCTCGTCTATCTTATCCACCGTTCTTTGCGGAGGTCGGATTTGCGCGATCGGCTTGTTGCGGCGGGCCTGATGCTCGCCATGGTATCGGGATGCTCCGGCATTAGCTCCGGTTCTGGACCGTTAGCGCAAAGCGCGAAGCTCAGGTCACCGCTCGAAGCGGCGGCCGCCACGGGTGGCAACGTCGTCGTGAATCCGGGCTTCGAGACGGGCTCCCTCTCGCCGTGGACGTCGTGCGGGACGACGAGCCACGCAGCCATTTCGTCGGCGCAGGCCCATAGCGGCAGTTACAGCGCGCTCATCGGCACGACGGCGAAGCCGGAGGTCAACGGCACCGCCGGGCTTTGTCAGACGGTAGCGGTGCCGGCCGCAGCCACCTTGACCTTCTGGGTGTACGAAGGGACGACCGACACGCTCGAATACGCCGACCAAGAGGCCGACATTTTGAGCACCAGCGGAACGCAACTCGCGCAGCTCTACGCCGAGGCCGACTCAACCGGCGGCTGGGTGGAAAAAACGTTTAGCCTGAGCTCGTATGCCGGCCAGACCGTGCAGCTCTACTTCGGTGTTAAAGGCAACGGCTACTCCAAAGACTACGTGTATGAGTATCTCGACGACGTCTCGTTGACCGGCTCGAGTGCGTCGCCGTCGCCGAGCCCGAGTGCAACGCCGACCGCGTCTCCAAGTGTGCGGCCGACGTCTTCCCCGACGGCGTCTCCGAGTGCGAAGCCGACCTCAACACCGACTCCTGCGCCGACAGCGACGCCGACGAGTGCTCCCTATACGTGCAACAACGCGCAATTCCTAACCGATCAGAGCGAGTTCGAGAACGGCACGATCACGGCGGACCAGCTCGTCGACATCTGCGGCAGCGTCACCCAGGTCCTAGCGGAGAAGAAGACCAGTAGCGGCGAGCACGGCTATTTCTACGTCGAAATGCCGTCGGGATATCAGATCGAGGTCGTTTCGAATCTCAACGCGATGGCCGAGGCGCCGACCGACGATCCACCCTCGACCTGGCCGTGGGTCGCCGTCAACGATTATGTCTACGTCCAGGGGCGCTACTATTACGACAGTTCCAGCAGCCAAGGAGTCGATTGGACCGAGGACGACACCGACAGCTCTTGGTCACACGTCGGCTACGTCGTGGTCTGCAATTCCTCGGGCGGGAGCTGCTCGAAATATTGGTAGCGGCGCCTTAGGCGATGACTTCTCGCAGGTGGCCGGTCTCGACGTCGTAGATGAAACCGCGCACCCGGTCTCGGTGGGGCAGGAAGGGGTGGCCGCGGACGCGCGCGATCGCGCTGCGCATCGCCTCGTCGAGGTCGCTGAAAGCGCCGAAGGCGTAGGGCGGTTCCCGGCCGGTGTCGGCGACGATCTCGGCGCGCAAGGCCGGCTCGTCCGCCCCATGCAGGCCGCAATCGGTGTGGTGCATGAGGATGATCTCGCGCGTCCGAAGGCGCCGCTGCGAGAGGACGAGCGAGCGAAGCACGTCCTCGGTAACGAGGCCACCCGCATTCCGCAGGATATGGGCCTGGCCCGAATCGAGGCCGAAAATCCGGAACATATCGATGCGCGAGTCCATGCAGGTGACGATCGCGACGTGCTTTGCCGGGATGAGGGCGCGTGGTCCCGCGAAGTCGACCGCGTGAGCCACGGCATTGCCGACGAGCTCGTCGATTGTGGATTTCACAACGCATGACTTTCCTAGCCGGTCGAGCACCTCCCGGCGGTCGTATGGATCCCGGGCCGATACGGTGACTGCGTTCACAATGATTTAACGCCGTGTTCGACAACGGGCCAAAGGCACTGCCCCAAACGACGACAAAATACACCACTAATGTTAACCTCGCAGTTCATGATCGTGCGCGTTGGCTGCACGTTCGAATACGAGGCGTCGGAACCGTGCCCGGCCGTGTTTCAGATTCGGCCCGAACAAACAGCGGCCGGGGTCGCTCTCCTCAAAGAGAGCTGGGACAGCGTCCCGGCGCTTGCCTTTCACGACTATCTCGATCTCTACGGGAACCACTGCCGGCGCCTGACGATTCCGGCCGGGCATTTCGGTGTGCGCTACGACGCCGAAGTCTCGGTCTCGGCGGAGCCCGCACCGGAAGATCTTACGGCACGGCAGCACCCCGTCGACGAACTTCCCGACGAGACGCTGCTCTACACGGTCCCGAGCCGCTACTGTCTTTCCGACGAGCTCGCGAATGAGGCGTGGGACCTGTTCGGCTCGACCCCGCCGGGCTGGTCGTGCGTTCAGGCTATCTGTGATTGGGTGCACGAGAACGTCCGATTCGAGTACAGCGAAACCAGCCCGCGGAAAACGGCCGTCGACGTTCTGGCGACCCGGACCGGGGTCTGCCGCGATTTCGCCCACCTCGCGGTCACGTTCTGCCGCGCGCTCAGCATACCGGCGCGATACGCGTTCGGCTATTTGCCGGACATTGACGTCCCTCCGCCGCTGACGCCGATGGACTTTTGCGCCTGGTTCGAGGCCTATCTCGGCGGCCAATGGTGGACGTTCGATCCGCGCAACAATCAGCGCCGCAAGGGCAACATCGTCATCGGGCGCGGACGCGACGCTCTCGACGTCGCGATGATCACGACGTACGGGGCGGCCCAGTTCACAGCGATGACGGTCTGGGCCGATCGTGTCGATTGACGCGCGCGCGGTGCGCGCATCGTATCTGATCCGGCAGCGCTTTCGCTACGCCTATCCCGGGCCGATCCGGCACTTACGCCATCGGCTCGTCGTTGCGCCGCCGCTCGTGTACGGGGATCAGCGCCGCATCGACCATTCTTTGATCGTCGCGCCGCCGTTGAACGTCGTTTGGGATGAGGACGAGTTCGGCAACAGCACGGCGACGGTCGGCGCCGAGCGGATCTTCGAGGCAGTCGAATTCGTCTACGAAGCGACGATCGAGCGCAGCATGAGCCTCCCGCCGACGATAGCGGCGAGCGCCATCACCGACCCGCGCTACCGCGGCCCCTCGCTACTGACGGCCCCAAGCGAGGAGATGCGTCTGGTGGCGAAGCGGCTTCGCGCCCGAGGCGGCGGTCCGTACGCGCTCGCCGAGCGGATCAACCACTTCGTCGCGAGCCACATGCGTTACGTCGCCGGCACGACCTCGGTCGAGACGGCGGCCGCTGAAGCCTACGCACTGGGGACCGGGGTCTGTCAAGATTACGCGCACGTCATGATCGCGATCGCCCGGGCGAGCGGTCTGGCGGCGCGCTACGTGTCCGGACATCTGATCGGCGAGGGCGGGACGCACGCCTGGGTGGAGGTACTCGGGCCGGCCGTGGACCGAAGCCGGGCCGTCGTGTGGGCTTTCGATCCCACGCACGGCCGTCGCACCACCATGGATTACGTTTTTGTCGCCTCGGGCCGCGATTTCGCCGACGTCACGCCGACGTCGGGCCGCTTCGTCGCCCCGTACATCGGCGAATTCACGAGCGCGCGCTCGCTCGATCTCCTCGACGTCGAGCGTGCCGCCGGATAATTGACGGTACTTGCTGAAAGCAAGTACTATACGAAACAGCAAGTCCGTGTTAGAATCGAGCCGTGCCCACCCGGGTCTACGGCCAATATTGCGGCTTCGCCCGCGCCCTCGAACTGATCGGAGAGCGCTGGGCCTTACTCGTCATCCGCGACCTTTTGGTCGGGCCGAAACGCTTTAGCGATCTCCAGCGCGGCCTGCCGAAGATTCCGAGCAACGTGCTTACGGCGCGCCTCAAGGAACTCGAAGAGGCGGGCATCGTGCGCCGGCGCGCCCAGGCCCTTCCGGCCGGCGGCGTCGTCTACGAACTCACCGAGGACGGGCGCGAACTCGAAGAGACGGCAATCGCACTCGGGCGCTGGGGTGCAAAGCACCTCGGCGCACCGCGAGCCGACGAAATCGTCACGGACGACTCGCTGGCGATGGCGTTGCGAACGATCTTTCGCCCCGAAGCCGCCGGGCACGACGACATCGGCTTTGAACTGCACGTGGGCGAGATCGTCGTCAACGCGCAGGTACACGACGGCACGGTCGTCGTCGGACGCGGAACGTTGCCGGCGCCCGATCTCGTCGTCGAGTCGGGTCCGGAGATACGCGCACTCATGGCGTGGGAAATCACACCGAAGGAAGCGCTTGCGAACGGCACCGTACGCGTGCGCGGAAAGCGCGCATTGCTCGATCGGTTCGTCGCGATCTTCCGTATTTAACGCGCTGCCGCGCGCGCGGCCTAGTAGCCGACGGTGAAACGCTCGTTGATGTGCTTGCCGCGTTCCGCTTCGTCGACGANNGCGCTGCCGGGGGGCTCGCGAAAGATAACACGCCTCAGTCTTTTATCCGCCTTAGGGCGAGCCGACGAAAACGGTAACGGGCGAACCGGCAGTGCGTTGCACGGTGTATCCCGGCGAAGGGCCGCTCGGCGCGCTGCGATGCTTCGCGCGCGCGGCCGGCGCTTTCGCGGCGGGTGCTTTCGTCGCGACGACGCCGTCGTTTTCAGGGCTTAGGCCGGCGGCCGCGAGAATTTCGTTAACGTAATCTTGCCCGGCGTACAGGCTGCCGGTGTTATACGCGCCGAGCGCGCGGCGCAGCGCATACTGCCCTGCGCCGAAACGGCTCGCAGCCGCGCTGTAGTCGGCGCCGAGAATCGCCGAGCCGGCGCGCAGGTTCGTGCACGGATTGAAGGCGTCGCGCACGGAGATGCCGAGCTTGGGCAAGTTCGCGCTGTTAACCTGACTGAGGCCGAGGTCGAGTGAATGGCCGAGCGCGATCAGTTGCGACGCCCACGAAATGGCTTCGGCGCCGTTGCGCGGAGCGTAGGCTTGGCCAAGTGTATTGTCGCGAAGAGCGAGCGTGTTGCCGCCGCTCTCGACGCGCACGATCGCCGTCATCGTCGAAGGGCTGACGTTTGGTGCGCAGTCGCGCAGCAGTTGGGCGAGCGTGACGACGGCCAGGAGCATCAATCAAGGTTTCGGTCCGCGAGCGGACGACCTGAGGACGCTTGTAGAGCTTACCGAGCAAGCGAGTGACGCCGCCCCCTTGACAGATTGCAGCTGAGCAGTATAATGAACAGTGTTCAGTCACATGAACCTTTGGAGGTCAATATGAACAACGCACTTCGTTTGAGCCCGGTAACCGACCGGCTGATCAGCCAGTGGGCGAATATCGCCCCGGTTGGAGCCGCTTCGTTCGTCCGCCGCGGCTTTTCGAGCGAGCGCCTGAAGGCTTTCCGGTCGCGCTTTAGCCCTTCGCGGGAGTCCCTCACCCAGCGCATCGCAAACGTCGCGCTGACGATGGGCGCGTACGCCGGGGTAGCGGTGGCGTTCCGGGCCGTCAGCACGACCAACGTGCTCCCGCTCCTGCAAGCCCTCCACCTGCACGGCGTTTAATAAACTGGGCGGCAGGGCGCCGGTTTGCGGTAATCGCCGGACCTGCTCGCGAAGAGTTCCTTCATGAGTAGGTCCGAGCGAGCGCTGGAGATTCCCGGCAAAGCCTTCCGCGAGATGGCCAAGGAGCGCATGAAAGCGCGGCACCGCGAAGAGGTGCGGGCGCTAATGCTCGCCGCATCGCGTGAGATCGTGCTCGCCGAAGGGATCGACGCGTTGACGATCCGCCGCGTCGCCAAGGCGATCGGTTACTGCGGCGGCAGCATCTACTCGTATTTCGATTCGCGCGAAGCGATCGCAATGGAACTCGTTCACGAAGGCTTCGAACGGATGGGCGAGTTCATGGCCCGCGCGCAACACGTCGTCGATCCGGTCGAGCGCTTGCACGCGATCGGCCAAGCGTACCTGACGTTTGCCGAACAAGAGCCCGCCTCGTTTCGCCTGATCTTCATGAACCAAGCGAAGCTGAGCGACGAACTCATGCACGAAGCCCTCGAGCGTCACGGCAAGCGCATCTACGAATTTCTCGTCAGCGCCGTCCGCGAGATGCTCGAATCGCGCAACATCACCTCGGTCGATCCGGAAGAAATCGCGCAGCTGTGCTGGTGCACGATTCACGGCGTGGCCACCTTGCGCTTGACGATGCCCGCATTCCATTTCGCCGAAGCGGAAACGCTGATGAACCACTCGACGCAAGCGATGTTGTGCCGCATGGGGATCGAACCGCCGCTTGGGGTTTTCGCGGCCGAAGCCCGCGCCTAGGGCGCCGCGATGCGCTTCGAACAACGCGTGGCGATCGTGACGGGCGCCGGCGGAGGCCTCGGCCGGGCTCACGCGCTTGCTTTGGGCACGCGCGGTGCTCGCGTCGTCGCGATCGACGTCGCCGGTGCCGAAGCCGTGGCCGGCGAGATACGGGCCGCCGGGGGCGAGGCACTTGCAGGAACCGCTTCGGTATCGGACCGCGACGCGATCGGCGTGCTCGTCGAACGCGCGATGGCCACCTACGGCCGCATCGACATCCTCATCAACAACGCCGGCATCATTCGCGATAAAACCTTCGCGAAGCTGGAGTATGAGGATTTCGTCGCGGTGATGGACGTGCACGTCACCGGGGCTTTTGTTTGCACGAAGGCCGTGTGGGACATCATGCGCGGGCAGAACTACGGCCGCATCGTGATGACGACGTCGTCCTCCGGACTCTACGGAAATTTCGGGCAGTCCAACTACAGCGCGGCGAAGATGGCACTCGTCGGCTTGGCGAACACGCTCGCGCTCGAAGGCGCGAAGTACGACGTACGCGTGAACGCGCTCGCGCCAACCGCTCAGACGCGCATGACCGACGGCCTGTTGCCGCCCGCTGCAGCCGAGATTCTCAAACCCGAGACGATCGCCGCGGGCATGCTGTTCCTCGCCTCCGAGGAAGCGCCGACGCACGCGGTGCTCTGCGCCGGCGGTGGGAGTTTCGAGCGCGCCTACGTGACTTTGACCGAGGGCGTTTGGCTTGCGGAGGCGGAGCGGACGCCCGAAGGCGTCGCCGCGGCCTACGATCGCATCTCTGCCCGCGCAAACGAGCGCGTCCCGGAAGCGGGCTGGGTACAGAGCGCGCTCGAGGTCGAGAAGGCGAAGCGCGGCGCTGCGGCGGCGGTTCCTGCAGGGGATTTGCTGGACGAACGAGGCTCGATGCGGTAAACTCCCCATTCGTGACCCCGTGACGCCGCATCGCGCGCCACGTGTGTAGGGTTGCCGGCGTCTCGACGCCGCGCAGCCGTTTCCACCTACACGACATCGGGGCGGCGAGCCCCCCGATGGCCCCCATTGAAAGAAGGGTAACCCCGTGGCCACCGGTACATCAAAAAAGCGCAACGCCGCCAAAAAAGAGCGGCGCCCAAAGCGCAAGATCTGCAATTTCTGCGCGGATAAGCTTGCGGACATAAACTATAAGGACGTCGCGCGCCTGCGCAAGTACATCTCCGAGCGCGGCAAGATTCTGCCGCGGCGCATCAGCGGGAGCTGCGCGAAGCATCAGCGCCTGCTGACGGTCGCCGTGAAACGCGCGCGCGTCATCGCCTTTCTCCCCTTCGTCGCCGAGTAAGCTATGAAAGTTATTTTGTTGAGCGACGTCAAGCCGCTCGGTACGATCGGCGCCGTCGTCGAAGTCGCGGACGGTTATGCGCGCAACTACCTGCTTCCCCGCGGGCTAGCCGCGGAGGCTTCGAAGGGATCGCTTGCGCTCCTCGAGCAGCAGCGCAGGGCAAAGGCCCGGCGCGACGCCGAAGCGGTCGCCAACGCAGAAGCCCTGGGCAAACAGCTCGAGGACGTGCAGTTGACCGTCTCCGCCAAGGCCGGGGGCAACGGCAAGCTCTTCGGAGCCTTGACGAACGCGAACGTCGCCGAAGCGATCCACGCGACGCTTGGAATCGACATCGATCGGCACAAGATCGAACTTCCCGATAACATCAAGTCGCTCGGCAGTTATCCGATCGAGATCCGCCTCGGTAAGAACATCGTCGCGAAGACCACGGTCAAAGTCGTCGCCGCGTCGAACTAGTCCCCGATGGCGCAAGGCGGAGATCCGGCCTACGTAGCTCGCTTTCGTCGCAAGTACGGCGGCGACGACGGCGTGCGCCGCTATGTCGGCGCCCTCTACGACATACTTGCCACGGCGCTCGGGCCCGACAAGATGGTGTTGCGTGCCGGAAAACTCAACGCACTGAAGTTGATGCGTTCCGCGCTGCTGCCCGAGCGCATCCTCGCCTTGCAGCGCCTCGTCTTTGAAGATCCGACGCTCGATCGGATGCCGCAACCCGGCAAGTATCGGGAGGTGATCGCGGAGATCGAGGACGGTCTGGCCGATCTCGTCGCGCAGCGCACCGTCGAGGACAAGATCGATTCGAAGGTCAACCTCAAGATGGCGGAGCGTCACCAAGAGTACCTCAAGGATCTCAAGCTCGAAGCGATCCGCGAAGACGGCGGTCCCGAGACGCCGGCGACGCGGAAGAAACTCGAGGAACTCGTCGCGCTCGATTCACGGCGTTTGTCGGCATCGGCGCTGCAGTTGTTGCGTCCGCGAAGTCTGGCCGAAGTCGTCGGCCAGCAATCGGCGATCGATTCGCTGCTCGCGAAAATCTCATCGCCGTTTCCACAGCACGTGATCCTGTACGGGCCGCCGGGCGTGGGCAAGACGACCGTCGCCCGGCTCGCGCTCGAGGTCGCGAAAACGCGCGGGTACACGCCGTTTTCGGCGCAGGCGCCGTTCGTCGAGGCCAGCGGTGCGACGCTGCGCTGGGATCCGCGCGAGACGACAAATCCCTTGCTCGGCAGCGTGCACGATCCGATCTATCAGGGGAGCCGGCGTGAGTTCGCCGAGGGCGGCATCCCCGAACCGAAGCTTGGCCTCGTAACGAAGGCGCACGGCGGCGTGCTGTTCATCGACGAACTCGGCGAGATGGATCCGATGCTGCAAACCAAGCTGCTCAAGGTCCTCGAAGACAAACGCTTCACGTTCGAATC
>PMHP01000064.1:13601-15268 GCA_003158195.1 Vulcanimicrobiota bacterium
TCGTATACGATCGAGGGCCGCAAGGCCGTGCAGATCTTGGCAGACGCGCACGGCCACGCGCTCTTCCGGCAGCACGCTCCGGGCGCGCGCAAAGCTTCGGCGGTGACGATTGTCGAGAGCGACGTGACGACCGTGGTGCAGACCGGCCGGCTCGTTCCGCACACGCCGGTACGCGCGAAGCGCACGCGCGCGATCGGTAAGGCGCTTGGGCTCGGGGTCTCGCACCACGTCGGAAGTCTGATCGAGATCGAAGCGCTCGCGTTTGCGGCGCCCGAGCCGCGCCGCGGGACCGCCCGCTTCAATGACACCGCGGGTTCGATGGCCAAGGACAGCGTCTTTAACGCAAGCTCGGTCATCCGCAGCATCGCGGGCGTCGACCCGCTCGATTTCGATTTGCACGTCAACGTGGTCGGCGGCGGCAACATCGACGGTCCCTCGGCCGGGCTAGCGATCTTCCTCGCGCTCTACTCGGCAATTCTGCGGATTGGGCTGCCGCAGGACGTCGCGATGACGGGTGAGCTGTCGATCGGCGGTCATATCCGCGGCGTCGGCGGCATCGTCGAGAAGCTCTACGCCGCCCGCCAAGCCGGAATGCGGCTGGTACTCGTGCCGCGCGAGAACTCCCGCGACGTCGATCGTTCGATCGGCGACATCGAAGTGGTCCTGGTTTCAAAAGTCGACGACGCGCTCGAAGCGCTCGGCCTCACGCGCGGGCCCGCCCCGCTGCGTCGCTCGGCGCCCGGACGGCGAGCGCAAAAGGCCGCGCGCTAGTGGCGATCGCTCCACCGGGCGTCGGCGGAACCGAGCGCATCCCGCCGAGCAACCTCGAAGCCGAGATGGCGGTGCTCGGTTCGCTCCTGGTCGATCGCGAGATGATGTCGGCCGTCGGCGAGATTCTTACGCCGCCGGATTTTTACGCGCACGTTCACGAGACGATCTTCATGGCGCTTCTGCAGCTCTACGGGCGCGGCGAACCCCTCGACAAGATCACCGTGGCGGAAGAGTTGCGCTCGCGCGGGTTGCTCGATAAGATCGGCGGGTTGCCCTATCTGACGTCGCTGATGGACACGGTGCCGACCGCAGCATCGGCCGAGTACTACGCCCAGATCGTGCGCGAAAAGTCCGCTCTGCGCGGCCTCATCCACGCCGGCACGCAGATCACGCGCATCGGGTTCGAAAACGAAGAAGACGTCGAGGCCGCGCTCGACCAGAGCGAGCAGATCGTCTATGAAGTCGGCCGGCGTCAGAAGCGGGGCGAGTTCTCACCGATCTACAAGCTGCTCAAAGGGACGTTCGAGCAAATCGACCGGCTCTATCACAGCCGCGGCGATCGTACCGGCCTTACCTCGGGCTTCCGCGACATCGACGAGTACACCGCCGGTTTCCAGCCCGGAAATTTCGTCATCGTCGCGGCGCGCCCCGGGATGGGCAAGACGTCGATGGCGCTGACGATGGCGGCCGCGGCCGCAAAAGAGGAGCAGAAGCCGATCGCGATCTTCTCGCTCGAGATGACGANNATTCGCAGAATCTGCGCCGCGGCAACGTCAAGGATGCCGAGTGGGAGAAGATATCCGCCGGCATGAGTGCGCTTTCGCAGCTTCAGCTCTTCATCGACGATTCGGGAACGGTTTCGGTCACCGAAATTCGCAGCCGCTGCCGCCGCCTGC
>PMHP01000111.1 GCA_003158195.1 Vulcanimicrobiota bacterium
GGATGACGCACTGGCTCCCGAAACGGACCGAGGCAGCGCGAAGAACGTCAGGATCGCGCACGGCAGCACTGTTGAGCGCGACCTTGTCGCAACCGGCGCGCAACAGATCGCGAACGTCGCCGGCCGTCTTCACGCCGCCGCCGACCGCAAACGGAATCGTCAGCTCGGCGGCAACGGCGCGCACGACGTCGAGCATCGCGCCGCGGTTTTCGAGGGTCGCCGTGATGTCGAGGAAAACGAGTTCGTCTGCCCCGCGCGCTTCGTACAGGCGTGCCAACGCTACGGGATCCCCTGCGTCGGCGAGCTCGACGAAGCGCACGCCCTTGACGACGCGCCCCGCCTTGATGTCGAGGCACGGTACGATCCGCCGCACGAGCACCCGCTAGACCTTACCGTCGATCGCGATGACCAAGAGCGCAAGATCGTCGTGGAGGGTTCCGCCGCTACGCTCGCGCGCTGAGGCGACGAGCCCGTCGGCGCACGCCTGCGGATCGTCCGGCGAGGCGAGCAGGAGCGCCATCGCCCCCGCATCGTCGAGCAGCTCGCCGTTCCCGTTGCGCGCTTCGGAGAGTCCGTCGGTGGCAAGCACGATCAGATCGCCGTCGTTGAGGACTATGGTTCGGGACTCGTAGCCGAACTCGGGATCGAGGCCGATGATCGGCCCGGTGACGTCGAGTTGACGGACGACGTTGTCGCGCCGCAAGTATGCTCCGCCGTGGCCTGCGCTCGCGTACGTGAACTTATGGGTGCCCGCGTCGAGTAAGCCGACGAAAGCGACGACGAAGAGGTTCGGATCGCGCACCGTGTCCAGGAACGCGCGATTGAACTGAGCGAGGATCTCCGACGGTTCGTCGAGCGATCGGGCGAGCATCCGAATCGAATACTTGACGAAGGCGGTGTTGACGGCCGCTTGCAGGCCTTTGCCGCTGATGTCGGCGACGACGACAAGCCCGCGTGACGGGCCTAGGCGGCGCACGTCGTACAAGTCGCCCCCGACCGCAGCGTCCACGTCGGCCGAGATATACGCTCGTCCGATGCGCGAACCCGGCAGGACGTCGAGGTCGGTGCTGAACGCGCTTTGCAGCGTTTCGACGATCGAGCGCTCGCGATCGATAACGGCCAGCATCTGATGACGCGAGGTCACGAAGACGATGCAAACCAAGCCGAAGACGAGCACCGAAGCGAGTCCGCCGAACAAGGCCTCGTTGATTCGCCGCTTCAGCTCGGCTTGCACGAGGGTCAGCCGGTCTTCGAGGGCGTTGTGGATGCGCGTCGTGTCGCCGCGCAGCTGGTCGATCAAAACCTTTCCGAGCGTCTCGCGGGTTAACGCGTCCTTGGCGTGGGGATGCTTGAGCAGAGGGAGAGCGACCTCACGCTCCCAGGCTTCGTGCAACGAGCGCATCTCTTTCGTCGACGAGTCGATTCCGGGTATGCCGAGCGTGTCGGCCGTAGCCTGGAAGCTTTTCATGCCTTGGGCATACGCGTCGTTGCCCTGCGCGTAGGGCTGCAGAAACAAGGTTTCGCCCGATGCGAGATAGCCGCGCAATCCGGTTTCTTGGTCCAGCTGGATGCGCACGATGTCATCGAGCGCCTGCTGCGCCGAGACGAGCGCGCGCTGCACGGTCGCGGCACTATCGAGCTGCGTATAGATCCGAACCGAGATCGCGATCGCGATCGCGATGATGGCAGCGAGCAGTGCACCGAGCACTAACGCTCCGCGCACGTTTGCAGATCTGATTTCCGAGTGGTTCAATGCCAACATAAAGGAGGGGAGAACTCGAGGCGACGCCCAGATTCGAACTGGGGAATAGAGCTTTTGCAGAGCTCCGCCTTACCACTTGGCTACGTCGCCTTGAGCGGGGACACCAGCAATTGCCGTGGGGCTGCGTTGCCGGGGGGGCTTATGTGCGCCTGCACACTGCGCCCCCCCGGCGCCTTGCCCCACGACAATTTCCGGCGTCCTCGTGCTTTTGAATGGACGGGGTGGATCGGTTGTCGGATTTCTTTTGGAGCTAAAATGTCAGTTGTCTTGGTGCTGAGCGGGTGGCGGGAATCGAACCCGCGCGTCGACCTTGGGAAGGTCACAGGCTACCATTACATCACACCCGCACCGGGAGACACGCGCTTCTCCCCGGCAATCGGCGCTCCCCGCCTGCGCCAGCGAGCGCGCCGTGCGGCGGGCGGAAGCGGTCTATGCTTCGACGGTGCCGAAGCCGCGCGCGATTTTATTCAAGAGCTCGACAAACGTCTTCTTTTCGGAAGCGGAGAGGCCACGCAACGCGGCTTTATTTTTTGCGAAGTAGGGCGGCAGCAGCGATGCGACGATGCGCTTTCCACTGCGCGAGAGCGAAATGTACGAGACGCGACGGTCCTCGCTCGAGGCCTTGCGATCGATGTAACCGTCCCGCTCGAGCCCCGCGACGAGCCCCGTTACGTTGGCCTGCGTCGTCCCAAGGTATCGGCGCAAATCCGAAAGTGAAATCGGTTGACCTTCGGCCGCGAGGACGATGAGCACGCCGAATTTCTGCGGCGTAAGACCCGCTTCGAGAAACCACGATCCTAAGGCGTTCTCGACGCGTTGTGCCGTCGTGCGCAGCGCGAGCAGCGCGCGCATGGCGCTCGCGTCGAATTCCGAGAAGCGTTTGCGGTGTCCGAGAAAATGAGCGTCGGGCCAGCCGATGATGTCGTCGTTCCCGCGAGAATCACGATCTCCCATGGGCCCTATGCTATCACATCTTTTGAAGGCCCGGCACGCCGGATGTAGCGGGCCCCCAAAAAAACTCAACCAACGATGTTTTTCCGCTCAGGCAGTCCTGCGAGAAGAATTTCTTCAAGGCGACTGTTTTCCACAATATGGGAAGACTCGTAAGGGAAAGCCCATTGGTCCTTAAGCAATCAATCGGCCGAGCGGCCGCCGTGCCGATCCCGGCAGGTGACGTCGCCGCGCCGCGAAACAGCACCGGCGCGAGCGGGGGCCCGCGCTGCGACGTCAGCGCGGGGGCGTGCAGGTCAGTTTTTTTGGCGAAGTCAAAAAAGCTGAACCGGAACGCCAAGCCCGGCGCAACGTGCCGGGCTTTATAAAGAAGACTTAGGAAACGAAGCCGCTCGGATATGCGGGGTACTGGCGCAGGGCTTCGGAAAGTACGGCGACGTGGGTGGTGTCGACGCCGAGGATTGAGGCGGCAGTCTTGGCGAGGTCGCGGTTCTTGAATTGCGGCACGGCGGCGAGGTACGAGCTCGCGAGCTGACGTTCGGTGCTCAGCGCGAAGGCTAAGAAGTCCGCCTCGGTTTTCATGTCCGGCGCGGTTAGGGCAGTCGTGTCGGCACTCGGGGTCTGCCCGTCCTGCTGCACGAGGGCAACCAGCGCGCCGAGCTGCGCGGTGTGGTCGTTCGAGAACTGATTCGTGACGTTGGCCACGTTCGTGGAGACCAGATGAGCGGCCGCTGCGTCACCGTACATTTTTATCGCGGCGCGTTCCAATGCGATCGATGCGTTGATCAGCTGGATGTCGCCGGAATCGGCATGCGCTGCCGCGCCGGCCGGGCGCACGCTTAGCGGGCCGAGGATGCCGCATGCGGCGAGGCTTCCGAGCAGTTGAGCACGTGACAATCCGGCCATGGTTTTCTCCTGTCGACGCCGTGCGTTCCGCCGCCCCTACGCGGGGAACCTGCTCGAAACGCCGTGACGACGCCGAGGCAAGGTCGAATGTGAGCGCTCGCGAAAGTGCGGCTCGATGACTTGCAAGCGTCTACGGCTTTTCGTATTCGTTTTTTTCGGTGCAGTTCTGGCCGGATGCGCAGGTTCGAAGACGAGCGGAACGAGCGCGACTTCGCCGCCGGAGGCCGAAACGACGGCCACTGCCATTGCCGTCGCGAGTACGGCGGCCGCAACGACGAGTGCCGCCGGTGCGGTCGAGAGCGCAGCGGCGAGTCCGGCAGTGGAAGCGAGCGGTGTATCCGCCACGAGCGCCGGCCCGACGCCGGAGCCGACCCCGACGCCCTACGCGAACCTTCTCTCGTATCTCAACGGGACGATCGTGGTGAGTTATCCGACCACCCTCGACGGCAATCCCAACGACGTCGACGAGCACGGTGCGTCGTTCAAGGCCGGTGCGAACGGGCCATTCACCTTCGTCTATGAGTTGCCCGGGGTCGCAACGTTGACGAGCATCGATGTCTGGCTTCCCGATGCGCAGCCGAGTGCCGCGCCGGCAACGATTACGGTCGCCGCATCGACCGCCGAAGCCGGCTCCGGCTATAGCGATATCGCCTCCTTGACGGCAACCACCGGCATGAAGTATCCTTCGACGCTCGCCGTCGCGGATGCGAAGGCTCGCTGGTTGCGCGTGACCGTCAACGGACCCTTGCCCCAGCCGTTCCACGGTATCTACGCATACGGCACGCTCGCGCCGCGTCCGCCCGCCGCACCAGCGGTTGCGGGCATCTACGTTCAACAGCAGTCACCGTACGATTCCGGCGACGGCCAGTTCAACGGAACGCCCAAGCCGTCGGACGCAGACCCGTGGTACGTCGGCGTCGTCGCGCCGGCCGGCGGGCTGGGCGGCCAGTACTGCCGCAAAGGTAGTTCCGGCGATCCGCTCGCCGGCACGTTCGACGGGCGATTCTGGACGCTCGGCACGAGCCGGATGGTCGTCAACGACGAAGCGACGCTGATTGCCGGCAATTACAGCGGCACCGAATTTTGGTCACGGTCCGCGGCGCAGCCGGTGTACTGCAAACCGCGCGACGGCGGGGGAACGGGTTCGACGCGCGTGCTGGTTCTCGACACCAGTTCGGATTACGCGCGGTATCCGATCGGCGATGCGGCAAAAGGCGTTCCCGGGCTGAGCTTTACGCGTCTCCCAGCCGGGCTGCTCGATCCGGCGGTGCTTGCGAAGTATCAAGCGGTGATGCTCAACGGCATCTGCAAGCCGGCCACGTTTCTCTCGCAGGGACAGATATCGGGACTTCTCTCATGGGTGCAAGCCGGCCACAAGCTCCTGATCTATACCGCGGACATGTGCGGGGGCGGATCGGACTTCACGTTCCTGCCATACCCCTTCACGTCAAGTAATCCAGGTGCCGCCGGCGCCACCAGCCATAACCTCATCGAAGTCGAAAACGACGCGCTCGGTTCGCTCGATGCAGCCGACAAAGCACATTATTTCGATCCGAAGCCGTGGGCGGCGGCGAACAACCAGATCGGCGACGCCGACACCGTGGTAACACACGACCCGCACTGGTGCGGACACCTATTCGGTACCAACGTCAAGAACGTCAACGGCTTCATGCAGATGTATGCGGTATACGGCCGCGGGCTCATCATCGACGACGGCTTCGATCACGACGACGACGGCAATCCGGGCTACGAGCAGATGCGCCGGCTCGAATTGAGTACGCCGGTCGACGGGTTTCTGCCGTGCACGCAGAACGTGGGGCTGGCGTTCCTCATCGAGCCCAGCTCGACCGCGAAGTTCACGCCCGGGAAACCGCAGACGGTGCGCGCCGCGATGCAGCTCCTTGCTAACCAGGGGTGGAAGGGCCACGTGACCGTCGCGACGACCGGCGACTTCCCCGCGCAGGTGACGCCGAACTCGTTCGACATCGCCGGCGGAACGCAGCCGCTCAAGGTAGCCCTTCACATTCCCGCATCGGCGAAGCCCGGGACGTATGCCGTTATCGTCAACGGCACCGGCAACGACGGCACGAAAGCCCAGGCGACGGTGAACCTGATCGCCACCACGCCACTGGTGAAACAGCTCAAGATTCAGCGCCGCATTCGCTTGTACGGAATCCACTTCGACGTCGACTCCGCACACATCCAGCCGCAGTCCGAGCCCGTCATCAAGCAGATCGCGCAGATCATGCGCGACGACCCGCAGTGGCACTTCCGCGTTGAGGGACACACCGACTCCGACGGCGGCGTGGCGCACAACCAGGTGCTTTCGCAGCAGCGCGCGGAGTCAGTGGTCGCCGATCTCGTCAAGCGCTACCGTATCGCGCGGTCACGGCTCGTCCCGGCCGGTTACGGTCTCTCGCGACCGGTCGCCTCGAACGCGACGCCGGCCGGAAAGGCGCTCAACCGCCGGGTGGAATTAGTTCGGCTGTGACCGGAGCCGGCTTGAACGCGCGCTAGCCGGCGGCGGCGCCCTCGAGCGCTTGCAGCGCGCTCTCTTGGGTTTCCACGAGTTCGGCGTTCTTGAGATAGGCGTGGTTGACGCGCACGTTTGCGGCACTCGCCGCGAGCGATGCGCGAGCGAAGATGCTCGCGCAGATGACGTCGCTTTGGAGATGATGATTTTCGAGTAAGTTCGCGCGCACGGCAAGTTGCAGGACGCCGAGCGCGAGTTCGGCGGCGTGTAACGGTGCAGCGGCCGCGCCAGCGAGGGCGTCCTGCACGCGTTCGGCGCGCGCGGCTTTCTCCTCGGGCGTGCTTTTGGGAAGGGCCATTGCCGCAACGACGCCGCCATAGGCGCGTTCGTCGGCGATCCGCGCCTCGAGCAGCTCGGCGCGCAGGGTGTCGGCCCCGGCGGCCAACTTGCGCGCATCGCTCGCGCGATCGGCATACGCCGGATTCACGCTTGTGATCGTGGCGACCATTGCGACTAAGGAGGCACCCAGCGCTCCGACGATGGTCGCAGCGCTGCCGCCCCCAGGCGTCGGAGCCGGAGAAGCAAGCGCCTCCAGGTAGGCCTCGATCGTTTCCATGCTGGGGTATTCGGCCGCCGCGTCGAACTCTCCCGAGATCGCCTTCGATTGTTTCAAAGATCGGCGAGCACTCGCACCAATTCGAAGGAGTCGTTGCTCTTGCAACTCATCGATAAACAGCTGGGGGACGTCAAGGACCGCAGCCTCGCCGATGCGGGCCGTTCGCGTATCGAATGGGCCGCCACGTTCATGCCCGTCCTCGCCCAAATTCGCGACCGTTTCGCGGACCAGAAACCGCTCGCAGGCGTGCGCATCGGCGCCTGCCTCCACGTGACGACCGAGACGGCAAACCTGATGCTCGCGCTGCAGGCCGGCGGCGCCGAGATCGCGCTGTGCGCGTCCAATCCGCTCTCGACCCAAGACGACGTCGCGGCCGCCCTCTCGGAACACTATGAGATCGCGACCCATGCGATCAAGGGCGAAGACAACGCCACCTACTACAAGCACATCGAATCCGTGATCGCCTCGAAGCCGCACATGACGATGGACGACGGCTGCGATCTGGTCACGACGATCTACACGAAGCACAACCATCTGCTCGCCGACATGATCGGCGGCTGCGAAGAGACGACGACGGGCGTCATTCGCCTGCACGCAATGGAGAAGGACGGCGTTTTGCCGTTCCCCGTGATCGCGGTGAACGACGCCCTCACCAAGCACATGTTCGACAACCGCTACGGCACGGGTCAATCGACGATCGACGGGATCATCCGCGCGACCAACGTGCTGCTCGCGGGTCACGTCGTCGTCGTCGTCGGCTACGGTTGGTGCGGGCGCGGCGTCGCCTCGCGCGCCAAAGGCCTGGGAGCCCACGTCATCGTCACCGAAATCGAGCCGCGCAAGGCGCTCGAAGCCGCTATGGACGGCTTCCAAGTGATGCCGATCGCCGAAGCCGCGAAGGTCGGCGACGTGTTCGTCACGCTGACCGGGAACTATCACGTGATCGCGGGCGAACACTTCAAAGCGATGAAGGACGGCGCGATCGTCTGCAACTCCGGGCATTTTAACGACGAACTGGATCTGGACGCGCTCGAGAGTCTCGCGACCGCAAAAGCAAAACCGCGCGAGTTTGTCGAGGCGTACCGGTTACCGAGCGGCCGTACGGTCCGCGTGCTCGCAGACGGCCGTCTCATCAACCTGGCCGCGGCCGAAGGCCATCCGCCCGCCGTGATGGACATGTCGTTCGCAAACCAGGCGCTTGCGGCCGCGCATCTCGCGCTGAGCTACAAATCCCTCGAAAAGAAAGTGTATTCGGTTCCGGACGAGATCGATAGCGAGGTCGCGCAGCTCAAGCTTGCGGCGATGAAGATCGCAATCGACACGCCGACCGCGGAGCAAGTGAAGTACATGGCTTCCTGGTCGGAGGGTACCTAGGTGGCGTATCGCCGGCTGTTTACCTCAGAATCGGTGACCGAAGGGCACCCGGACAAGATCGCCGATCAGATCTCGGACGCGGTGCTCGACGCGATTCTGCGCGACGATCCCGCCGGGCGAGTCGCGTGCGAATCGTTCGTGATCACGGGCCAAGTCCACGTCGCGGGCGAGATCACGACCTCCGCCTACGTCGACATCCCGCGCCTGGTTCGCAAGACGATCGGGGATATCGGCTACAATCACTCGCTGCTCGGCTTCGATGCCGCGTCATGCGGCGTGTCGGTCTCGGTCGACGAGCAGTCGCCCGACATCGCGATGGGCGTCGATCGCTCGCTCGAGGTCAGGGGACCCGGCAACCACGACGAGTTCGAGCTGACGGGTGCGGGCGATCAAGGCATGATGTTCGGCTACGCGTGCCGCGAAACGGCCGAGCTGATGCCGCTGCCGATCGTCCTCGCTCACAAGCTGACGCGGATGCTTGCGGCCGAGCGCAAAAGCGGGCGCCTCGGGTGGTTGCGCCCCGACGGAAAATCGCAGGTCACGGTCGAGTACGACGGCGCGCGGCCGCTGCGGGTCGATGCGGTCGTGATCTCGACGCAGCACGATCCGGACATCTCGCTCGAAGACATTCGCCGAGAAGTGCGCGAGAACATCATCGAGCGCGTCGTGCCCGAAGAGCTGCGCGATGCGAACACGCGCATCTTCGTCAACCCGACGGGGCGCTTCGTGATCGGCGGCCCGATGGGCGACGCCGGACTGACCGGCCGCAAGATCATCGCCGACACGTATGGCGGCATGGCCCGCCATGGGGGCGGCGCGTTCTCCGGCAAGGATCCAACGAAGGTCGATCGCTCGGCGGCGTATGCCGCGCGTTACGTCGCGAAGAACCTCGTCGCGGCCGGGCTCGCCGATCGCTGCGAGGTGCAAGTCGCGTACGCGATCGGCGTCGCNNTTCGGCACGGGAAAGCTCGAAGAGGCAAAGCTCGCGGAGCTCGTCGGGGAGTTCTTCGATTTGCGCCCCGCAGCGATCATTCACCACCTCGATTTGCGCCGGCCGATCTATCAGCAGACCGCCGCGTACGGACACTTCGGCCGCACCGACCTCGATCTGCCCTGGGAGAAAACCAACAAGGCCGACGAGCTTCGCAGCGCGGCGGGTCTGGGGGCGGGGAAACTCGAGTTAGTTCGTTAGTTCGATTACCGGCGCTCCCGGCGGAGCGCCGGTAAAGCCGCCGCGAACAGCGCCATCCCGAGATAGCCGAAGCCTGCGAGGATGATCGGTGCGCGCGCGCCGTATCGATCGGCGAGCGCGCCGCCGATCAGCGCGCCCGGCACGGTACCGATCAAAACGACGAGCCGGGCCGCGCCGAAAACGCGGCCGACGAGATCTTCGGGCGTAACGCGCATCCGCCAGCCCACGATCTGCCCGACTTCAAAGAGAAAGCACGCATTGGCGAGCGAAAGGAAGACGATTGCAACCGCAAGCCGGTGGGTGAACATCACCGGCAAGAAGACTAGCCCGTCGAGGGCGTACGCGATCGTCAACACGCGGCCGAAGGGCCACTCCGAAGGAATCTTGCCGGCAAGCCAAGACCCCGCCACGGCGCCGAGCGCACCGATGCCGAGCGCGTAGCCGACCGTCGTGTCGCTCGCGCCGAAATCGCGTTTGAGATACGGTATGAAGACGGCGCCGATCATCAAGCCGAAGAAGTTGATGAACAGCGAGACCGCAGCTTGCGCGCGCATCGCGCCGTCGCGCCACAAATACGCAAAGCCAACGGCGATATCCGCGCCGATCTGTCGCAGCGACGGAAGGCCGCTCGGCGCAACCGGGCCGAGCGTTTCGATCGCGGCGAGTGAGACTTGCGAGACAAGATAGGTGCAAGCGTTTGCTGCGAGGGCCGGCAGGGGCCCGACGAGCGCGAACAGCGCGCCGCCGACCGGCGGAAAAATCATCTGCGAAAATTGCTCGGCAGCCAGCAGCACCGACGTCGCTTTGGTGGCGCGGTCCTTGCCGATGATGTAGGGAATCGAGGACGCTTGGCCGCCCAGAAAGATTGCGGCCGCGATCGACAGCACGACGATACCGCAGTAGAGCATTGCCAGCGAGAGAAACCCGAAGGCATAGGCGATTGCGAACGAAGCGACGATCGCGCAGCGCACGATATCGCAAGCGATCATGAGCTTGCGGCGGTCGAGCCGGTCCGCGAGCGAGCCGCCGACCAGACCGAAGAGCGCGAACGGTCCGAGCTCGAGCGCGTACGTCAAACCGACCGAGAGCGCGGAGCCCGTCAAGTGATAGACCAGGAGCGGAATCGCGATGAGCCGCAACCCGTCCCCGACGTAACTGAACGCCTGCCCCGCATAGAACAAGCTGAACGCGCGATTGCGGAAAACGCTCTCAACGCTACCGGACATCACAAATATCCCTCTGGTTGGAAGGACGGTGGAGGTCTCGGAGTCCGAAGCGCCGGGTTAGCCCGGCGCTATTTCAGAGCGCGCTGGAAGAGTCTGAAAGGAACGTCCTGGCCGCCGCAGCCACCGTCGCTGATGGGCTTGGGTCGTTGTACTCGACGAGCGTGCCGCTTGTATGCATGGTAGCGGCAGCGCCGATCGGCATCGACAGGGCGAGTGCAAGGGCGACTAAAAAAGCGCCGCCGCAAACGCGAACCAAAACGAGCATCAGAGTCCTTTCGGGCAAGACGTTGAACGTCCGGTCAGGTTCATCTCCTGGGAAAAGAACCCTGCTATTCCCAGAAATGTCAGTAGCGTCACAAATCCGGGTCGCTCGCCTCAAGGAGCGACCAAGCAAGGCAGAGAGGGTCTCGATTCGTCGACATTCTCGATTCGTAGAGATTTAAAGAGCAGCCCGTTACACTATCGCGCAGTATGTATCACGCGATCGTGCGCGGCCTCATACGTCGCGGTTTTGCGGAGCTGAACCGAACGAAGGACGTCGCGCCGCTCGTCGCCCAGTTCGCCGACGATGCGGTGTTCGCGTTTCCCGGCGATAGCCGATTCGGCGGCGAGCGGCGTGGCCGCGCGGCGATCGCCGCGTGGTTCGCGGAGCTGTTCGCGAACTTTCCGGATTTCCGGCTCACGCCGCTCGCGATCGTGGTCTCGGGGCCGCCTTGGGCGACAACGGTAGGGACGCGTTTTCGCGCCGATGCGACGCTTCCCGACGGCACGCCGTACCGGAACGAAGGAATGCAGTTCGTCCGCCTGCGCTTCGGCCGCATCCTTGAGGACCGTATCTACGAAGATACGGTCAAGCTCAACGACGCCCTCGCCCAAATCGCCGCACATCGCGCCGCCTAGCCGAAGTTAAACCGCGCCGCTATCGGGGTACGGCACTCGTGTCGTTATGGCTGAGTACCGAGCGCGATTTCCCAGCAAGCGCGAGGCGGTGCCGAGAGCACGCCGCGCGATTGCCGATTTCGCGCGGCTTTGGTTCAGTTCCGATGCCCTCGCCGACATCGAATGCAGCGTCGGCGAGGCGCTCGCCAACGCGTTCGAACATGGCGGGGCGACCGATCCCTTCTTTGAAGTTCATTGCCGGTTCGATCGCGGAGCGCTCGTCATCGACATTCGTGATTACGGGGGCGGCTTCGCGAGCTGGAACGCGACCGACTACATTCGGCCGCTTTCGGACGCCCCCCGAGGCTTTGGGATCTTCATCATGCGTCAACTGATGGACACGATCGAGTACAGCGAACGGGGAGCCCGTATCCGCCTCACCAAGCGCGTCGCCGAAGCGGCGGCCGGAAACCCTGCGCAAGCGTGGACGGTGAAACAGAAGCGGGCCTAGGCCTCCGCCTGCGGAGGCTCCGGCGACCTGAAATCGACTTCCACGACGCTACTTTTTGCGGGCCGAGCCTCTCCTCCGCACGGTCGCGCGGGGTCGTGTTCGTGACCACACTGATGACAGAGCTCGATCGCTTCTTGCGTCTTTGCCTCGACGGTAAGCTGCGCATCGAGCAGTGCCTCCCGTGCCCCCGGCGTGGGAAATGTCTCGACGGCCTGCTCCGCGCGCACCTTCCGTTCGACGGACTCACGAAGCTCGTAAATCGCGTCGATCTTTTTTCGGGAAAGATCTATCCCCACGCTCCGGTTCTACCCCGCTCATCGTAGCCCAAACGCTCCGGCGCGGCCGGGGAGGGAGGGTCAAAACGGCACCGAGAACCTCCAGCCCGGCCGGAAAATTCCGATACACAATGCATTCCCGAATAGCTCAGTTGGTAGAGCAGCTGACTGTTAATCAGCGGGTCGTTGGTTCGAGTCCAACTTCGGGAGCCATTTCAGGGAAGCTCGTAACCACGGGCTTTCTTTGCACCATGCGGGTTTGCGGTCAACCGATCGGCCGTACAAGTACGCACTTCCACAATCGGCCAAAACGACCAAAACGGCCAGGATGTTCGAAAGAAAGGCTCAACCAAGGCTCACATGCCCAAACGAATGCCGTGGGGATTCGGATCGATTTCGGGTCCCGACGCGCGCGGGTATTGGAGCGTCCGGATCACCGTCGGGAAGACGCCCGAGGGCCGACAACGTCGCGAGACGCGGTACGCCAAGAGCCAGGCCGAGGCGACGCGGATCCTCAAGCGGCT
>PMHP01000018.1 GCA_003158195.1 Vulcanimicrobiota bacterium
ACGAGGTAGGCGAAAATGTCGCGCGCCCGGCGCCGCTTCCATGCGTCGCCGCCCATCGCTTCGCCGCAAACGAGCACGCGCAACCCGCCCAACATCTCGATCCGAAGGGCTGCTGCCGCAGACGGACGCGCGCTGTCCGGCATGAGGCCCTGACCGATCTCCCAACGCCGCAAATGGTTGGTGAGGCCGGCGAAGGCCTGGCTCTTCGTGCGCAACAGGAAGCGATAATCGCGTTGATGGAGCAGCGCGATGGCGTTTGCCGCCGCAGCCGCTGCCACGCTTTCCGCCTCGCCGGCATCGGACGATGAGAGCTTCGGGAGCATCCGCACGAGCGCCGCAGCAACGTCGAGCCCCGTGCTCGCGGTCACGATCGCGTCCGCGCCGCGACCGGCAAGCTCGATGCTTTCCTCAGCGAGCGCCAGGGCGCGCCCGTACTCCGCACGCGCGATCGCGCATTCGACCCGCGTTACGAGAATCGGGGCGATCTGCTGGTCCCGATCGGTGGCGCGGAGCATCGCAACGGCCTTCGCACACAATTCGTCCGCTTCGGCGACGTTTCCCAGACCAAGCGCCGTCTGCGCGAGGCCGTGAAGGATGTCCGGCAAGACCAGGACGTCCCCAGGATCGCAGATCCGCTCCGCTTCGCGATACGCGCGCTGCGCTGCATCGAGGTCGCCGCGTAAAAGTTTGAGTGCCGCCGAGTTATCGAGCGCGTGCGCGACCATCGAAGCATTACCGATATCGTAAGCCTCGTCGAGGGACTCGAGTGAAAGACGCTCGGCCTCATCGAGGTCGCCGAGTTGGCGCAGCGCGAAGATCTGATTGCCGAGCGTGACCAGTGCCGACAGGCGCAGTCCGGCACTTCGTTTTACCCGAAGCGCGCGGTCGTACATCGCAAGGGCCGCGTAGGGGTCGCCGCGCCGCATGTGTGCCACACCGGTGTTATGGAGAACTTTGCCCTGCAGCGTTAGATCGCCGCGCGCGACGACCGAAGGGGTGATTTCGCCGAAGACCGCAAGCGCTTCGTCGAATCTTCCGGTTTCGAGGAAAGCCGCGCCAAGCGTCGTCGAGAGCGTCGTCCGGCTCGCTTCGCCAAGGTCGGAAAGCGCCAGCGTTTCCTCGAGCAGTGCGATCATCCGCGAAAACTCACCGCGCGCGGCCAAGATCGATGACGCGACCCGCACGGCTTCCGCCAGGACGTCGTGATCGTCGCGTTCCTTCGCACCGCGCATCGCTTTTTCCAGCGANNAGGCTTCGCGCTCCAAGACGGCCGCAGCCCGATCGAGATCGCCTGCTTCCAGCGTGTGAACGAGGCACTCGACACGGTCGCCGCGCCGCTCGAAGGCTGCCGCCGCCCGGCGATGGAGCAACTCGATCTCCTCGCGCGACCGGGACCGGCCCAGTGCGTCGCGCAAGAATTCGCGAAAGAGTTGATGCGCGTTGTAGGCATCCTCGGAACGCCTCGTCACGAAGAGGCCGCGCCGCGCGAGCGACGGTAAAATCTCGGCGGCATCGGTGGATGCGGTCACCGCATCGCACATCTCGCGTTCGAGGATGTCCAAGATCGAGGTGTCGAGCAGAAATTTCCGCTCGCGCTCGGTAAGGCCGTCGAGCACCTCGGCGGCGAGATAGCTGAAGAGCAGCCGCCGCGTTTCGTCGTCGCGCGCATCGACGAGCCCCTCGCGCCCCTCGGCACGATGGAGTGAGGACGTCGAAGCAACCAGAGCGAGCCCCGCGGGCCAGCCCTCGGCGCGCGCCGCAAGCCGGTCGAGCGTCGCCGGATCGCTTGCGACCGGCAGGGCGGACTGCAAATACGCGCGCGATTCCGCAGCGTCGAACGCAAGCTCGGCGGCGCCGGCTGAGGCAAGCCGCGAGCGCGCCGCGACGGCGTGCAGCGAGAGCGGCATCGAGCGCCCGCAGAGGACAAACGACACCCCCGCGCGCGAAGAGCGTTCGAGCAACTCGCCGAGCGCCGCGAGCGACGCGCTGCCTTCGAGTGCGTGCACGTCGTCGAACACGAGCAAGGGCGGTTCCTCGCTGACGCCGAGGAGTTCCGCGAACAGGCTTCCGACTTCTTTCGGCGAGCCGAGCTGGGAAGAGTCTCCGGTGAACGCGCGGGCTTGCGGAAATGTTGCTAGCATCGCTTCGAGGTGGCCGGCGAACACCGCGAGGTCCGAATCGGCTTCGTCGAGACTGTACCACCCCTTCGGTCCGCGCCACGACTCGAAAATTCGCGCCGCAATGACCGTCTTGCCATACCCCGGGCCGGCCACAACCGAGAGCACACTCGCGCTCGCCCCAAGCCGGTCTTGCACGCCGGGACGCCCGATCCACGTAGGGAGAAGCTGCGGCGGCCGCAGCTTCAAACGGTGGACGAACATTTTTTGTCCTTCGGCGCTCAAGGGGGTCGCCCTCGGACGAACCGCTCGGCGAACGTTAAGCTTTTCCGCCTAAGGAAAGCCTCGCAGGTACCGAATCGGGGCGGCATGGCCTTTCGCTTCAAGAAAACGGCGGCGGTTGCGTCGTTCGCGGCGCTCGTCCTTGCCGGGCCGGCCGCGAGCTTGGCGCGCGAGGGTCATTGGCAGCCGCCGGGAATCCGCCCGGCTGCCGTTTCGCTCGACGATGTTCTTTCGGCAGCTGCCGCTGCCGCCGGTCGCCCCGAGGCAGCGTACGCCCAGCGGACCGAGTCCTGGACCCTCCAAACGGGGCCCGCCACGCTGCACACGATCGTGACCGTCCGCGATGCGGACCTCCGCTTCGCGACAGCCATCGATGGGGCGGACTACGAGCAGGGCCGGGAGGGCGGCATCCGCTGGCGCCGGACACCGAACGGTCTGGTCCGCAAGATCGCCTCCGACGTGCAGGGCGACGATCTCGACCGCTGGCCGCTCGCGTTCTTCCCGTACGCAGCGTCGGATTGCTTTCTGTTGGGGAGCAGCGCTGAGGGCGACGCGTGGGTCGTCGAGTACCGGCCCGCGCACGACTCTCCGCACTGGTTCTTCGTCGACAAATCGACGGGTCGTTTGACCCGCGAGATGTTCCGCGAAGGCTCGCGAAACGTAGCCTTCTCGTTCTCCGACTTTCGCGTCGTCGATGGTGCGCGTCGCCCATTCGCGTGGCACGTATCGGGTGCGGGCGGCGACGCGGACGTCGCGGTCGATGCGATTTTGCCGCAGTTGGTCACGGCGGAGGCGGTTGCAATTCCGGCGTCGCGCACCGATTCGCTCGGCCAATTCGGAAGCGCGACGACGGCGGTGCCGGCGACCTTCGATGACGTGCGGGCCTTCCGGCGCATCATCATCGTTGCGACCGTGAACGGGCACCGAGCGCGCTTCCTTTACGACACCGGAACCACCCAAATTCTCATTGACGAGGACGCAGCTCGCCGTTTCGGCTTGCAGCAGACCCTGCGCCACGCGATCGTCCGTGAGCTCACGACGGGTCCCGTCCGTTTCCAAAACGTGGCCGTCCAGCTGGTGCGGCTCGGCGAATTCGGAGCGGACGGCATCTTGGGCTACGAATATTTCGCCGGCCAGGTGATGCATCTCGACTACCGAACCGCTCGCATCGAGTTCATCCCATCTGTCGATTTCGAGCCGCCCCGCAATGCGCGCGAGATCGCCGCGACATTCGACGAGGGCATGCCGCTAATACGCGCACGCATCGGTTCGATCGAGACCGATCGTGTCGTAATCGACACCGGCTCCCCGAACATCCTCCTGATGCACGAGCTTTTCGAGCACAGCCCGCTGGAGCCACGCAACTCGATCGTCGGCAGCGAAGGAGCTGTGGCCCTGACGCACTTCCTCGAGGGCGAGGTCGCAGTCGCGGAGGCGCACGCCCCGACCATCGATTTCGCCGGGTTCCGCCTCCTCGACAACGACGTCGGGGTCGAAGAGCCGGATCGTGGCGATTCCGTCGATTTTCCGATCGACGCGATTTTCGGAACGAATTTGCTCGCGAAATTCGAGTGGTGGTTCGATTACGACGGCGGCCGCATCTGGCTGCGGCCGGTCTAGCTCAGGCCGCGGCGTTTAAGCCGGCTGTTGCCGGAACGTCAGATTGATGCGCTCGCCTGCGATCCGGGGGTTCTTTGCGACGCGGTGCTCCCAGTTGGTCTGCGTGTTGCCGGCCATGACGATTAGGTCGCCGTGGTCGAGGTCGATCGAGACGATCTTCTTCCGATCGGCTTTGGGCCGCAGGTCGAAGGCGCGGGTTGCGCCCAGGGTCAACGAGGCGATGACGGGCTGCGCGATGTGCTCGACCTCGTGGTCGTTGTGCCAAGCGACGCTGTCTCTTCCATTGCGATAGCGGTTGAGGAGGACGTGCGAGAACCGCACGCCGCGCAGCGCCTCCAACTCGCGCCGGACCGCGTCGAGTTCGGGCGTGAAGCCGCGTTCGCGATCGTCGCCGAACCATGCCTGTTCGCGCGGGACGTCGACGAAGCGGTCGTACATCTTGCGCCGCTCCTGCACCCAGGTCGCGGTCGCGCGAATCGATGCGAGCAGTGCGTCGGCGCGTTCGGGCGAGAGCCAGCCGCGATAGAGGCGCACGTCGCCGCCGCGCGCGGGCGTCACGATCGCGACGCCGGCCGGGTCCGCAAGGACGAGACTCGAGAAGAGCGCCGCTTCGCGCGCACCGCGAAACCGGCGCTCCGTTACCGGGTTGCCTCCGAGCTGGGTGCGGACGACGTACGCCGCACGTACTTCTGTTTGATCGTCGGATCGTTCTCGCGATAGCCGAGATCGGCGCGCAAGACGCGCAGCTTCTGGCGCAAGTGGATCACGGCTTGCGCGTGGATCTGCGAGACGCGCGACTCGGAGACGTTCAACACGACCTTGATCTCTTTGAGCGTTTGCCCCTCGAAGTAGTAGAGCTCGATGACCGTCCGCTCTTGTTTGGAGAGCGCACAGACCGCCGCGACGAGTGACTCGCGAATCTCACGCGACTCGACGTCGAGCCCGATGTCGCCCTCGTCGCCCTTAAGCGTGTCGAGCAGCGGGATGTCGCTGCCGCGATCGTTGGGCAGATGCTCCTCGAGCGACAGCACCGACGTGCTGCGAACCTTGTGCTGAAGTTGCTCGAGTTCGCGCTTCGCTATGCCCATTCGAGCGGCGACTTCTTCGTCGCTGGGCTGGCGGCCGAACTCGGCCTCCAAATCGTGCTGCGTGCGCTCGAGCTCGCGCGCCTTCTGACGGATCGCCCGGGGGACCCAATCGAGCGCTCGCAAGGCATCGATGATCGCCCCGTGAATGCGCGTGATCGCATAGGTCTCGAACTTGACGCCGCGCCCGTCGTCGTACTTCTCGATCGCATCGATCAGACCGACGACGCCATCGTTGATCAGGTCGTTGAGCTCGACGTTGGGCGGGAGGTTCACCGAAATCCGCCCGGCCACGTATTTCACTAGGTGGATGTAGCGGTGGATGACCTCTTCGCGCGTATACGTGGTCCCGGCGATCACGTAGGAGGACTTAATGACTGAACTCAACAGGGTGGAGATTCAACTCCAGCCCGGCCCTACCCCCCGTACCGAATGCGCGGGTTGGCCGCTGCATAAAGCAGGTCGACGGCTGTGTTGACGACGACGAAGACCGTCGCGAAGAGCAAGATGCACCCGTTGATCACGGGCATGTCGCGGTTGGAGATCGCGTCGAAGGCAAGCCGCCCGACGCCGGGCCAGGCGAAGATATGTTCCGTCAGGACCGCGCCCCCAAGCAGGAGACCGGTCTGCAACCCAACGACGGTTAAGATCGGTAGGAGCGCGTTGCGCAGCGCGTGCCGGATTACGACGGCCCGCGGCGCCAGGCCCTTGGCGCGTGCCGTTCGCACGTAGTCGCTGTGCAGGACGTCGAGCATCCCGCTGCGCGTTATCTTCGCCACGATCGCAAGTGGAATCGTTCCTAGGGTTACGGCCGGAAGCACGAGGTGCCAAAGTGCGTCGAGCGCCGCGCGCCCGTTCCCGGCCAAGAGCGCGTCGAGAACGACAAGATGCGTTCGCGCGGGGACGTCATACGCGAGTGAGATGCGGCCGGAGATCGGAAA
>PMHP01000009.1 GCA_003158195.1 Vulcanimicrobiota bacterium
CCTCCCGGCGTCTCGACTACGCGCCTTGCGGTTCGCTCGAAGCGAGCTCGAGGGCGAGCGCGATCGCAGCCTCGGGTGACAGTGCGGCGCCGTCTGCAAGCAGGCGAGTGAAATCGTCCGGGGCGAGTTTCTCGGTGAGGAGCAACAGCAAACGCTCGTAGGTTGTACTCTCCGTAAACTCGCGTTGGAAGCCGACGTTTCTCATCGCGTTTTCGGCGAAGCCTTCGAGGATGGCGGCTCGTGAGAGATCCGCGTGGAGCGCGAGCGCGAGCGCCAAATGCTCGATCAAGATTGCGACCATGAGCTCGAGATCGGCTGAGGCGGCGATCGGAATGGCCTCACGGGCGATCGCGCAAGACTCCGCCGCCTCATCTGCCTTCAACAGGTAGCCGGCCAAGTTGCTCAAAACGGTCGCGAGCGTCCCCCGATTGCGATTCGCTCGGTAGCGCGGTAGCGCCTCACGCACGAATGCGATCGCCTGCCGCGTCTTGCCGAGGCGGTGGAGCGTCTCGCCAAGATTGAGCATGCCGGTCAGTTCTCTCGACGTATTCCCGAGCGCGCGATTTGCCTTTACGAGCGCCTCGTAACGGGGTGCCGCGAGCGCAGGGTTCCCATTCCGATTGTCCCAGGCTGCCCGGCATTGCAAAATCGTGGAGCGTTGCGGCGCCGTCAGCTGCGGATTTGCCTCGGCTTCCGAGAGCGCCGC
This sequence comes from Vulcanimicrobiota bacterium, assembly GCA_003158195.1. Taxonomy (GTDB): domain Bacteria; phylum Vulcanimicrobiota; class Vulcanimicrobiia; order Vulcanimicrobiales; family Vulcanimicrobiaceae; genus Palsibacter; species Palsibacter borealis. The sequence goes on from PMHP01000009.1 coordinate 707, forward strand.
CTCCGCGTCGTCGAACCGGTTCGCATACACCGCCGCAGTCGCAAGTTCGAGAAGCGCGGATGTTAGCGTTGAGGGATCGCCGCACGCACGCGCCTGTTCGACCACTCGCTTCGTCATTTCGAAGCTTCGCAGCGAGCGCTCGAGATTTCGGGCGAGCCTCGCGACGTTTAGCTGCAACCGCACGACCAAATGCGAATTGCCCCCGTCAAGCGCGCGCGAGAACGACTCGTTGCGCGTCAANNTCGCCGTGCAGCGCCCAATCGAGCGCGGCGCGCACGTCCTCGAGTTCGATCGTCAGCGGCTCCAACAGTGCGGCTTCCCGCCCGGTCTTCTGCCATCGAGAGCCTGCTGCACCGAAGAGGTCGCCAAGATAGCGCGCGTGCAACTCGGCGCAGCGCTCGCACTCGCCGACCGCCTCTAGCTTTTCGCGCACGTAGGCGCGGGCCGACTCCAGCAAACGGTAACGGAGCGCATCGCCCGCGGGTTCGGCTACAACGAGCGACTTGTCGACCAGCGACGCGAGCACGTCGAGCACGTCGAGAGCGGTCACCTCATCATCGCCACCCACGGAGGCGGCGCCTTCGAGGGTGAAGCCGTTGACGAAGATGCCGAGGCGCCGGAACAATGTGCGCTCCCGCTCGTCGAGCAGATCGTAGCTCCAATCGAGCGTCGCGCGCAGGGTCTGCTGGCGCGGCAAAACATCGCGGCTGCCGCCGGTGAGCACGCGAAAGCGTTCGTTGAGATGCTCGCGCAGCTGTCGTGGACTGAGGATCTTCACGCGCGAAGCGGCGAGCTCAATCGCCAGCGGTATGCCGTCAAGACGCCGGCAAATGTCGGCGATGATCGGCGCGGTCTCGTCGCTCGGGGCGAACCGGTTGTCAACCGCGCGCGCTCGCTCGACGAACAGAGCCGTCGCGGCATATCGCGCCGTTTCGTCAGCGCCCACGCGTGCGCCGTCTACGTCGCTCGGGAACTCGAGCGCGGGCATGCGGTAGGTCATTTCCCCGGCGATTCCGAGCCCTTGACGGCTCGAAGCCAGGACTGTGATGTTCGGGCAGCGCCGCACGATCGCCGCGATCGCGCGCGCCGCCGGCTCGACGAGGTGCTCGCAGTTGTCGAAGACCAGAAGCGCGTGCTTCGACTGGAGCACGCGCGCCAGACTTTCGACGGCATCGCCCTCCGTGGGAATGCTCAGGTTCAATGCCTGCGCGACGGTTGAGGGGATGTAGTCACCCGCTGAGAGCGGCGCGAGTTCGATGAACCAGACGCCGTCGCCCGAGCCGTCGAGCAAGTTCGCCGCTATTTGCAGTGAGACGCGCGTCTTCCCGATTCCACCGGACCCAACCAGCGTGACGAGCCGGTGCTTGTCGATCAACGCGGTGATCTCCGCGATCTCGCGCTCGCGCCCGACGAACGAGGTGAGCGTCCCCGGCAGATTGTTCGGCATCGCGTCGAGCGAGCGCAGCGGCGGGAAGTCGGCGGTCAGGCCCGGCGCGAGCAGTTGGTACACCTGTTCCGGGCGCGAAAGATCCTTCAGGCGATGCTCGCCGAGATCCCGCAAACTCGCGTGCGGCGGGAGGTCGGCGAGCACGAGGTCGGCCGTGGCCCCGGAGACGAGCACCTGCCCGCCGTGCCCGATTGCGAGCAGGCGTGCGACGCGATTGACCGCTGGTCCGAAGTAATCGCCGTCGCGCTCGTCGGCCGTACCGGTGTGCAGCGCCATGCGCACGCGCACCCCATCGACGGCGCTGAAATCTTGGCTGGCAAGCGCTCGCTGCGCGGCGAGCATCGCAGCGATGCCATCTTCGGGCCGAGAGAAGGCGATGCAGAACGCGTCTCCGATCGTCTTAAAGACGAACCC
>PMHP01000021.1 GCA_003158195.1 Vulcanimicrobiota bacterium
TCACCCTGAGCGGAGCGCCGCAGGCGCGCAGTCGAAGGGCAAACGGCGCGTGCCTCGTTAGCGCGCGTTGAAGTACGCGCGTGTGTCCTTGAAGAGGCTCCGAATGAGGGCGCCGAGGATTGGCGCACCCGATGCGCCGATCGGCGTAGACTCGCCGGCCAGCGTCCACGTGAAGCGGGATCCGCCGGAAGGCGTTGTTTCGACGAGATAGTCCTCGGCGAAGTAGCGGAACAGCGGCAAGTTCGCATGGTTCACGTAGAACGATTTGCGNNCGCGGCGACGTCCATTTTGCGCCGCCGAGCATCCGGCACCAACCGAGCGCGCCGTCGGCGACGAGTGCGCTCCACACCTCTGAAGCCGGGCGCGGGATCTCCATCACATCGGTGTAACGGGTGGGCGCCGTATCGAAGACCGACGCATCGCAAGGCCGCAGCGCAAACATGCCCTCCCGTTCCGCTATCCGCCGGTCTCCCCTCCGTCCCGCGCGGGTTATTGCGACAGCGCGATCGCGACGAGACCGAGGATCAACACCGCCCCGTACACACGCGACGATTCCGCGTGCAATGCGTCGTACCGGACGCGCCGCGGGTCCTCTTTCGCGACCGAATTGAACGACCCGTGAAAGCTCTCTTGCGTCGCAATCATTTCAGGGACGACGGCCTGCTGGGAGAACGCGACAAGCGCCAGCATGACGGCGATGCATCCGGCACGCGCGATTGCCGCGCGCGATCGGGTCCTGAAAATCTGGGCGCCGGACGTTACGAGCGTCGCTGCGCCACACGCATACCCGAGCACCGCGAGGGCGCCGAGCGAGCGGCCGACGATCGCAGCAAACGCATCGAGATCGCCCCGCAGCTGCCCGAACGCGATCGGCGCGAGCACGAACGCAAAGCCCGCGAGCGAACCCACCCACAACGCAAGCGCCCACCGTTCGACCACCGCAATCCATCGCCTCATGCGCGCCGCTTCGCAGAAAACGGCGGGTTCCTTTGCCGGAAGGCCGGAGTCAGGCNNGGCCACATCAGTGATGCGCATAATCGTCATCGCACTGTCGGTTGTCGTCGTTTTGATCGTCGCGGTTCTCGCCGTCGCGGCTTCGAAACCGAACGTAATGCGCGTGCGGCGCAGCATCGTGATCGAGGCGCAGCCCGCCGCCGTGTTCGCCCTCATTAGCGATTTTCATCAGTGGCCGCGATGGGCGCCACAGGATCGCGAAGATGCGACGATGCGCCGCTCCTATTCGGGCGCGCCGCATGGACCTGGAGCGATTAGCGAATGGACGAGTTCGGGTAGCGCAGGAGTGGGGCGCATGTCGATCACCGCTGCTGATGCGCCGTCGCGTGTCGTCGTCACGACCGATTTCAAGCGCCCGTTCGTCGCGCATAACGTCAACGAATTCGAACTCGTCGACCGCGGCACGTCAACGGAGGTCACCTGGACCATGTCCGGCACGAATCCGTTCATCGCGAAAGTGATGAGCGTATTCGTGAACATGGATACGATGATGGGCTCGCATTTCGAGCGCGGCCTAAGCAACCTGAAGAAAGCCGCAGAAGCGAACTAGCTCATATAGAAGGCGTGGGGGCAGGTAGGGGCAGTGGCGGAACTTCGATCCAGCCGAAGTCGAAATCGCATCCATCGGCGTGCGTCTGCCCATCGCGTAAGGTGACGGCATAATTCTGCGCGTTTGGGTCGCCTTTCGACTTCTGAAGCATAAACGTCATGAAAAAACCCGTCGGGACCGGGGACGCAGGGGAACGGCGCTCGGAAGTGACCGTTAGCGCGACGTTTAGGGGCAGGTCATCGATCGAGTACGGTAGTTCGTAGGATCCCGGCGCCGTTTTGCGGGCGCTCCTGAATCGAAGCTTTCCGACGGCGATGCCGTCGGAGGTCCGGGCGACGATCAGCAGTTGATCCTGTACGTCGGCGGGGTTGGCCGGCGCGCTCGGGCTTCCCATACCGGCAATCACGCCGGATATGGTTCCGGGTCCGGTCGGCGGAAGTGCCTCGCTCGCCGGCGCCACGCTGCCGATGAAGCGTACAGCAACGAGCCCCAACAGAACGAGACTCCCGAAGATCACAAACTTCAACCGACGATTTGCCGGCACACGCATCGTGAAGCGCTGTTTTAGCGACTAGTGCGACCCGTCCTCGTTCGGCGGCGCGGTCGGGGGCGTTCGGGGCGCGAAGCGCGACCACGGATCGGTGACGTGCGCGGCAAGCGTCGCATGCGGGGTTGGCGCCATCGCGCGTTTCTGCGGTTCCTCGGGAGCGTCGGACTTCGCGAGCTCGATACGGCTGAGGCGCGCGTATTCCGTCGCCGGGTAGTCGGTTTGTACCCAGGCTGCGACGCGTTGGGCGTAACCGAGGCCTTCGCCGGTCCGCGCGTGCTCGTAGACGCGTTGCATGTACAGTAGTTCGCGAGGGATCCAGGGATCGCGCGGAAAGCGCGTCTCCCAATCTCGGATCGCGACGATTGCATACGCGATGGGTCCGTCATCGAGACGCGTCGTGCCGTCGTAGCGCCGGATTGCGTTGAGGATTCCGGTCACGCTCAACGGGTAGTGCCCGAACGACGTATCGATCGGAGCCAGCCGCGACGACGCGCTCGCTACGTGGGCCACGCCGAACGGTGTGAAGTCGAGCGTTACCGGCCCGCTCGTTTCCGAGAGCGCCGCTCCGAACGCAGAGCAAACAAAGCAAGCGATGAGAATTCCGCGAAACACCATGATATCTATCTTTGTCGGTGCGCGGGCCAAATGCCTTAGCGGCGGCCGGAGATAAGGGCGTTCCGTTGTAGTGGACTGGTGCGAGCGACGCGCGACCGGGGGCACCCGACCGGCTATCGGTGGGGCGGTCTCGGTGAAGCAAAGCGGAATCGGTAAGACAATGGACCGCTTATTCATGAAGTGCGCGTTCTCCCCGACGAGTGTGCCGCTGCTTGCACGTTGCGGCGGAGAGTCGCTGGAAAAGGCGCTTTTGCTGCGTGTTGTGTGGTTGGAGCAACCACGCAGACGTAGCAGCGGCGTTGGAGCTCCGGCGACGGGCCGAGTTGCGGCCCAAGAGCGCGTCACCGTCGGGGAGCACCCGGCTCAGGTCGCAGGACGCGGCATGAGAATGCGCACAACGATTAGGACTTACGGACTAATGCTCGGTGGCCCGCCAATCGGGGGCGGCGGCGGAGCAAACTGCTGCAGAGCAAGCGGCGGCGGAGCGTTGCGCAGCGCCAGATAGAAACGCACGGTGATCAGCGCGGCGTACGCATGAGTGAAGCCGCCGATCGCAAAGGCCGCGAGCAGGTTAATCAGCGGGAGGTGAATCGCGATGGAGTTCGCGATGTAGCCCGCGATAAGCGCGGCGATGAGGCCGAGCCAGCCGATGATGCTTTCGCTGAGGTGTTGCGTCGTTAGCCGGAAGGACGTTGAGAGCGCTTCGATGCCGCCTTCGTTTCCGACGACGACCGCAGCCGGAACGTACATCAAAAAGTAGCCGAGTACGAGCAGCAGCGGAAAGCCGATCAGCACGAAGCACAGGATCGCCGGGATGAGCGCGAGCGCGAACGTCGCGACGAGCGCAACGAAAAGGTCAGGAAGGCGCCGCAAGGTCACGGCAAAGGCCGCGCCGAGATCGGGCGGCCGGTCCTCGTAAACCCCGGGTGCTGCGGCAATGACCATCGCTTGGGCGACGTAAATCGCGACCATCCCGGCGAAAATGAGCGCGAGAGCCACAAGGACCCCCGTTCCGAAGCCCAAGCCCGTCCCGATGTGGCCGCCGGTGGCACCGCCGAGAACGGTCGAAGCGATCACCGAGAGCACGCTGAAGATCACGATGACCGCGAACAGCAGGGAGGCGACGGCGGTCGGGATGGCCAGAACCCAGTGTTTGACGAGCAGCTCGGCGCCCCGCTGCAACTCGGCCCCGGGTTCAAACGCCGCAGTTCGGGCGATCAAATTGACGCCTCCTTTGGGGTGTGATACATTCTAGCAGTTGTTCTCTACTGCGAGAACGCGTTTTAGTTCCGCGGATTCCACGCGGGTCGAAAGGGGGGTTGTTCATGGAAGTTCGCGTCGCACCCGGCGAGACTATCGAGAGTGCTTTGCGCCGCTTCAAGAAGGCCACCCAGAAAGCCGGCGTCCTCGCCGAGGCTCGCAAGCACGAGCACTACGAGAAGCCCAGCGTCCGCCGCAAGAAGAAGTCCGCCGCGGCCCGCAAGCGCCGCGCATAGCGGCCCGCGTGGCGCTTAAGGATACGATCGGCGCCGACCTCAAAGAGGCAATGAAGGCGCGAGATCAAGTGCGGCTCGATACGCTTCGATCCGCGCTTTCGGCTTTTTCTTATAAGAAGATCGAGGCCGGGCGCGAGCTCGAAGAGAGCGACCAGGTCGACGTCGTCCGCAAGCTCATCAAGCAGCGGACCGATTCGATCGTCGAGTTCGAAAAGGGCAACCGCCCGGAACTCGTCGCCAAGGAGACGCGTGAGCGCGACATCCTGTCCGCTCTTCTGCCCGCCCAGAAGGGCCCCGAGGAGATCCGCCCGGTTGTCCGGGCGGCGGTAGCCGGGCTCCCCGAGGGGCAGCGGAACCAAGGGGCAGCGATGAAGGCCGTCATGCCGTCGCTCAAAGGCGAGGCCGACGGAGCCGTCATCCGCCAGGTCGTGCTCGAAGAACTGAAGGCGCTCGACGCGTAGGCACGCGCGCGCGCAACTTTGTTGCGGTCGGGCGAGTAGGCAGCGCTATATGATTCGCAAGGTGCGACTCGCGGTTTTTGGGGTCGCGACGCTTTTCGGCCTCGCCGGAATGGCGCTTGCCGCAGCCGCTCCGCCGGCCGGCACGGGCGAAATCCTCGTCGTGCCGATCGAGGGGACGGTCGACGAAGGAATGGCGCACCTCGTGCAGCGCTCCGTCGAACAGGCCGACGCCGACCATGCGAGCGCGCTCGTGCTCGACGTTAACACCCCAGGTGGGCTCGTCAGCGCGGCATTTGAGATTCGCGATGCGATGCTGTCCGCGCAGGTGCCGACGGTCGCCTACGTTTCGCAGCGCGCCTACTCCGCAGGTGCGCTGATCACGCTGTCGGCGAAGACGATCGTGATGGCGCCCGGGTCGAGCATCGGCGCCGCCGAGCCGATTCCCAACGACCCCAAACACGTGTCGGCGCTGCGCGCCGAATTCGCCTCGACTGCGGCCCGCAACCACCGCGACACGGTGCTCGCTGCCGCGATGGTCGACAAGAACGTTGCCGCGCCGGCCTATAAGGGCGCGGGCGCGATCCTCTCGCTGACGGCGGACGAAGCCAAGCGCGCGCACTTTACCGATGCGATCGAGCCGACGTTGCAGGACGCGCTCGATGCGGCCCACGTCCACGGGACGATCGAGCACGCGTCGTACACCTGGGGCGAACAGCTCGCGCGGTTCGCGACCTCGCCGGAGGTGAGCGGAATCTTGCTCTCGATCGGCGTGCTCGGCTTGATCATCGAGATTCAAACGCTGCACGGGATCGGCGGCGCGGTCGCAGTCGTCGCGCTCGGACTCTTTTTTGGGACGCACGTCTACGCGGGCTTCTCGAATGGGATCGTCGTGGCGCTCGCGCTCGTGGGCCTGCTCGGGATCCTCTTCGAGCTGCACGTGTTTCCCGGACACGGGGTGGCCGGCACGCTCGGGGCACTGGCCTTGATCGCGGCGGTCTTCATGGCGTTCGGCTTCGCGTTCATCTTCGTCGCGGTTCAGGCGGTCGCGTTCGCGGTCGTCCTGACGGCTATCTTTCTCTTTTTCTCATCGCGCATGTTCCCCGAGAGTGCGTTCTTCCGGCGGATAGCGTTCGTGGGCGCACAGGGTCCGGAGTACGTCGCGAGCAGCGATTTCCGGGCCCTCAAGGGGCGCAGCGGGGTTGCGACCTCGTACCTGCGCCCGGCCGGCGTCGCCAGCATCGACGGTAGGCGCGTGGACGTTCTTACGGAAGGTGACTTCGTTCCAGCCGGTTCGCCGATTCGCGTGAACCGGGTCGAAGGCGCACGGATCTTCGTCAGTCCGATCGCCGAGGAGAAATAGTGGGCGCTGCTACCGGCTTTGGTTTTGTCGTGGTCATCTTCGCGCTGATCATCGGCTTCTTTTTGTTCATGTACTACTTTCCGTTCGGGCTGTGGATCCGAACGATCGCCGCGGGTGTGCCGCTTTCGATGATGTCGCTGATCCGCATGCGGCTGATCGGCATTCAGCCGGGCGTCATCGTCACGAACCTCGTACGCGCACGGAAAGCCGGTCTGCCGCTGACGGTCGACCAAATGCAATCCCACTACCTTGCCGGCGGCAACGTCGAAAACGTCACGCTCGCGATGATCGCGGCCCAGCGCGCCGAGATTCCGCTCGAATGGCAGCGCGCCGCAGCGATCGATCTTGCCGGGCGCAACGTTCTTGAGGCGCTGCAGACCTCGGTCAATCCGAAGGTCATCGAGACGCCGATCTTTCAGGGCGTCGCGCAGAACGGCATTCAGCTCAACGTCAAAGCGCGGATCACCGTGCGCTCGAATCTCGATCGCTACGTCGGCGGCGCCGGCGAACCGACGATCGTCGCGCGCGTCGGTGAAGGCGTCGTCAGTGCGGTCGGCGCGGCCGTCGACC
>PMHP01000024.1 GCA_003158195.1 Vulcanimicrobiota bacterium
CGGCGGGACGCACGATGCGGCCTTCTTCATCGATCCACACCGCCGTCGGGACGTTTCTTACGTCGTAGAGTTCCGCCACGATATGCTTTTCGTCGATCAGGCACGGATACGTCGGAGCCACCGCCCCAGCGTACTGCTCTGCACTCCACCCCATGATCGCTTGCATGGGCGCGGGCACCACGATCGGCTCACGCGGACGGATGAACTCGCGCACGGCATCCGCGCCGCCCGCGTCCAGTGCCACGGCGACGATGATGAAATTCCGATCCGCAAACTTCCGGTACAATGCCTGCCAGACCGGCAGGTCGAATCTACAGCCTCACCAAGAGGCCCAGGAAAGCAACAGCACTTTCTTCCCGCGATAGTCCGAAAGCGCGTGCAGGTTCCCGTCGAGATCGGGCAAGCGAAAGTCCGGCGCTTCGAGCGAACGGAGAGCCTGCCCGCGGACATCGGCCGACTCCCCGAAGAGCCACACCGAAGCCGTATCGTCGTGAACGACGGGCTGTTCGAGATACCGCGCAAACGCGGAAAGATTGAAGCGGCCGTCCGCGGCGATGAACTCGCTCGTTCGCGACGGTGGAACCGGAACGCACCGATCGCCAAGACAGAGGCCCTCCGGCTTCTGTTCCCAACCCGTCGAAGCCCTCAAGTCTTCGAACGAAAGCCAAAGGTCGCCACCGTTTTCCACGGCGCTCGGTGCGCGAGAGGCGCGATTGTCATAGATCAGCGTTACGGCCATGACCTCTTCTTCGCCATCGATGCCGGACAACATTCGGCAGGACCACCTACGTCGCGTCGACGGGGCGGCGCCGGCCGCGCGCTATTCGCTCCCGGAAGAACGACTCGATACCCGACACAACATCATGCGTGCTTGGAATCACGTGCCCTCCCTCATGTTCCAGTACCAGCGGCCGAAGAAATCGAGCGCTGAGCCGGCGCGAATCGTCCGGCGGTATGATGGAATCCGTCCTGCCGATCAGGTGAACCGATGGAAGCGCATAGGCCGCCCTGGAGTCGTATATCGAGTCAAGGCTCCGGGCTTCGGCAAGAAAGCCTCCGGCAATAGCAACGAAATCGAACGGCAAACGCAACCCGACGAGCAGACCGGCTAATGCCCCACCTTGACTGAAGCCGAAGACACCGTCGAAGCGCCCTTCGCGCTCGAAAAAGGAGCAGATCCATTCACGCGTGCGAGGCCACCCTTCGTAACGCGTCACTCGGGCATCATCGACGGCGTGCCACCAGCCAAAATCGCCCGCGGCTAGGGACGGCGCGTCAACGTACACGAACTCCGCCAGATGATCGAGTCCTCGCGTCAGAGGCGCCATCTGTCCGCGCATGATATCTGCGCTACCGTGGTAGCCATGCAAACAAAGGACGCGAAGTTTCGTCGCCTCGGCGTTGCGGCTAACGCCCATACACGGCGGTAAAGCTTGCTTTACCAAGAACCCTGTCGCCGAGCATTTTGTTCAAGACGAAGGAGTACAAATCCGGACTGCCGGTCTTGGGAATTCCTGCCGCGGCGTCAATGTCGTCAACAGCAAGTGCGTAGACCGCGAACACGTACCGATGCGGCTTATCGCCCGCCGGCGGACAAGGCCCTCCGTAGGCGCCGTTCGCTCCCGTCGCATTCGTATCGACGAAATCGTTCACGCCGTTGAATGCCGGTAAAGGCAGTGAGCCGCCAACGTTACCGGCGCCGCGAGCGAGGCCGGTTGCTTTCGCGGGAATATTGTATACGGTCCAGTGCCAAAATGGGCTTCCGGCCGCCGCATTCTCATCCCGCACTTGCAGTGCAAACGACCTTGTTCCCGAGGGAACGTTCCTCCACTCAACCGCCGGCGATACGTTCGTGCCGCTACATCCGAATGCGTGAAGCGTAAATTCCGTACGAAAGGCACTCGATGGAAGATCGGGGCTCGAGGCAGCAAAGCCGCCCTGGTCCGCTTTCGCCGCTCCCGCGACGAGCCCGGCCACGACGGTCGCGACCGCGGCGAGCCGTGAAGAATAGGCACCAAATCGAGCACGTCTGAACATCTCGGTCTCCTTACGCAACCGATTATATTGGCACGGGTTTAATCGCGTAAGTACGCACATTTTTGTGAGGTAGTATCAAAATGGATACCATATGCAGTGTGAGTAAGGCGCTCGACGTCATCGGCGGCAAGTGGAAGTCCGTCGCCCTTTACCATCTGCTGAACCGGCCGCTGCGCTTCAATCAGTTGCGCCGCATGATGCCGGACGTCACGCAGCGCATGTTGACGCTCCAATTGCGCGAACTGGAGCGTGACGGTCTGGTTCAACGCACCGTCTATCCCGTCGTACCGCCGCACGTTGAATATCGGCTCACGGCGACCGGTTTAACGCTCAAGCCGATGTTGCTCATGCTCCGCGATTGGGGAAGGTGCTACGCCGACGCGATCATCCGGGAACGGATCAAAGCGGCATAAATTCAGGAGTCAGGGCGAGCGTGAGCATGACGTGTCCGCGGCGACATAAGCTTTCGAAACTCGGCTTCGTTGCGATGGAGCCGCTTGGGAGAATCGGACTCGCCGAACCGAAAATACCAGTCTTGTCACGCTGAGCCTGTCGAAGCGCCGCCGGGATCCGCGCTACGGTGGTCCTTCGACTTCGGGCCTACGGCCCTACGCTCAGGATGACAAAATTTTCATAGCTTCTATGTGGGCGGTGGCGCCACGTGCTGCTCAGGCGACCGGGTTTTCTGTGCTAACGAGACCGAAGAACGACGAGGCGAGCGCGCCTGTTTCATCGAGAAAGGCGCGCAGTTCGGCGGGCTTGACTTTCTTGCCAGCGCGGTACACGATCAACGTTTGTCCGGCTCCTTCCAGCCGCCATTTCTTCTGCGCATCGAGGCCGGACAAGAGCGCGAGCAACGGTGGTTCGAAGAGGTCGCGGGTCCTCGACTCGTCGGTCGTACCCAGGCGATACCGCTGTGAAAACTCCGGGTGAGCATCGAAGGTGATGCCTTTTTGCCCGAGCGCGCCTCCGACTTTCTGCATGATGCCGACGGGAGCCAAATCGAACGTCGGCAGGTTCGCCCCGCTCTTGAGAAAGGCCGCACAGGTCTGCTCGGTGTTGTGGGAGTCGGTTCCGGCGCCGGTCTGGTAGAAGTAGTCGAACACGGCCGCGCGCAAACCGGACGTGTTGCCCGTCATGATGTTTCGAAACGATCGAAGCTTCCCCGTCTGAAACAACGCGGTCACCAGGTCCCGGCTCTGCTCGGCATCGCTCCACTTCGAGCCTTCCATCGAGAAACCGATTTCACCGGCCACGGCGTTAATGGCGGCCTTGCGCTTTCGATCGCGAGCGGCGACGATCGCAAGCACGATCGCGAGTACGATAACGCCGCCGACTCCGAAGACAACCCATTCCGGATCAATTACGAACGCGAACATAGTATACGTCTCCCTTCATAACGATGAAATTGCACAAAATAGTCACTCAGGGGCGGCAGTCTCGACGATCCAGCTCTGGACCAACCACATTGCGTCGGGATGCTGTGCTGCCATCTCTTTGAGAACGGCGAGCAAACCCGCGTACTCGTCTTCCGCAATCTGTTGGGCAAGTTCGTCGTAATTTGCGTCCTTCGCGACAACGCCACGCAGTTTCCGGAATATCGATTCGTCGCTTGCCGAGGTGATGACCTCGGCGTCCTCCGTCGATCCGCCGGCATCGCCCTCGACCCAACGCTGCGGGACCACCGTCCAAGGGCCTTTCGGGATTCCGACCGTGCCTGCGTTTTTCCAGGCGAATCGATGCGGCCGCACCTTCGGAACTTCGAGCCGGGGAGGAGCGTCTTCGGCCTCCGAATCCCAGGGAGTCGTTAGCAAAATACTTAGCGTCATACGCGAACCTCTTCACTCTTTGCGGCGAACTCACTCGCTACGTTCGCTATCCAGTTCCTCAAAGACGCGTTGCGCGATCGTCAAAGCCGACATGGCGGTCGGCCACCCCGAGTAAAAGGCGAGGTGAGTGATGGCTTCGATTAACTCGTCTCGGGTGATGCCGTTTTGCAGCGCCCTTTTTACGTGGAACGGCAGCTCGTTGGTTCGATAAAGCGCGACGAGACTCGCCACCGTAATGAGACTACGATCGCGCGCACGGAGGCCCGGACGCTCCCACACGTCGCCGAAGAGCACGTCGTCGGTGTACCCCGCAAGTGCCGGCGCGATATGTCCGAAGGACTTGCGCGCAGCCGTTGGTCGATCAGACATGATTATTCCCCCCGATATAGGCGTTGCTCTTCACTTCGTGCGCGCGGCATTTTCCTCTGCTCAGTTTTATCGGGGCGCCTTCGAGGCGAGCCGGTTCTTCGGTTTCGGGAGCCGGCCTCGGGCCGGGACGTCGCGGGCCGTTATGGCTCCCCTCGACCCGTGATTTTAGGGGATATCGTGCGCCGAAGCTTTCCGGTACCCTGAGAGATAAGCGGCCGGCGCGGCCGGATGAAGGGTGAGTGATGCGTGAGCTCAAGTTAGCCCCGTCTCCGGGCGGCGCGAGCAGTATGCATTCCCAGGCCTTGGCCCTCCATCGCCGCGCCCGGTCCGGGGAAGCACTGAGCATCCTCGATCGCTCGACAACGACCGACGACGCGAGCTCGTTGCTCCTGCGCGCGCGACTGTCGATCGCGCTGTCTCCATCTCGAGCGATTGCTATCCTCGGCCACCCGCGATTTGAGTACGGTTCGTCGCAGTGCCAGGCGGAAGCGGCGATGCTGCGCGGACGAGCTCACACGAGGCTGCGCGAATATGATGCGGCCGAGCGCTGCTTCGCGAGCGCGCATTCCCTCCTGAGCGCTGGGGTGATGGATGGCGAGCTGCTTCGCGATGTCGATCTCGCCTTCGCCTCGCTATTGATCGCTCAGTCGCGGATCGACGAAGCGGAAAACATTGCAAATGCGCTCTCCGGCCAAGAGAAAGCGCCATCGCACGCGGCGGCTACGTTTATCCTTCTCGCACAGGTCGCGTGGCACCGGGAGCAACTAGACAAGAATGCGGGATTCTTGCTTCAGGCGTTGCGCTCGATTTCAACAGAAGCAAATCCCGACGTTCCGCTATGGGCCGAAACACTTAAGAGATTGGCCGTCGTTTCCCAATTCGTGGCGAGTCCGGCGGTACGTCAGACGGTCGCGCAGCATGCTACGGTACTGCCTTGGACCGAGGAAATCGCGGATTGGCACTCGCAGGTCAATCGGCTTCTCGGCACGCGAGCGATCGTAGACGGAGCAATTACGGACGGTCTGGCCCTTCTCAAGTGTTCGTCGACGACCCCCGGCGCAGCTTTGCATCATCGCATCTCCGCGTTGCTTACGCACGCCGATGTTTCAAAATGGTTGGACGAACCGTTCTCTTTCGAAGAGTATCTGTTGGAGTCGACCGCGCTCGCACAGCAGGTGGATTGGCGAACGGCTCCCGCAACTGCACGTGAAATTCTGCTCCAGCTCGCCGAAATGCATGCGCGCCGGGATAGCGCGCTCGCTCTTTCGTTTGCGGCGCACTTTGATTCCCTCGGTGGCTTCGGTCCAGACAACGCGGGCTGCGGCGATTCAGCCATCGCCCAGCGCAACCATTGCATCGGCGCGCTGTACGTTGAAATCGGCGAGAAAAGCAGAGGCATCGGCATGCTGGAAGCGGCGTATGCGGGGTTCCTGCGCGCCGGATTCGACTGGCCCGCCGGACAGACGGCAATCGTCCTTGCGGAACATACGAAGGCCACGATCTGGCGCTCGCGCGCAAGAGAACGCCTCGCTCGATACCCGCATTCATTCTTGAAAAAGCGCTTAGAGCGCCTGGACGGCATTGACGCGGCCGGGGCAGTCAACGCCCCCGGTCGACGCCCAACCGACCCAAAATGGAACCTCTTAACGGCGACCCAGCGGACGGTGTATTTCCGGCTCCTGGAAAGCGTCTCGGTGAAAGAGATCGCAGCCGACTTGGATCGCAGCGATCACACGATTCGCAATCACGTTCAGGCGATCTTCCGCAAGTTCGAGGTGAATTCGCGCGCCGATCTCGTCCGCGCGTACCGAGTCCTCTAGTCAAGAGGTAACTACGTCGCGCGGCTCGCCACACCGAATATCGACGCGGTTACCCAATTGTGACCAATCGTCCAGGTCCGACTTCGCGGTCCTTAACATAGGCCAAGTATAAAGCTGCGCGATTGGATCAGTCGCGGCGGTGCATGTCGACGGTTGTCACGCAGAACGGACGTTACGATACATGAAGCGGTCAANNGCGCCGACGACGACAGCGCGTCCGGCCGCCACGGCAACGCCGAGCCCTAGCCCCACCGGACCTTCCGGCGCGCCTGCGAGCACGACGCAGACCGTAAAGCTCGGACCCGCGCAGACCGTTACGTTCGCGAAGATCGCCTCCGGTGCGTCGGGAAGCATGAACTTTCCGGCAACGACGACCGGCCAGAGTTCGGCAACGATTTCGTTGCAATCGACGCTGCCGAACGGTATCCCCGTTCCGCAGCTGTTTGACGTCGCGGTTACGCCGCTGGCCTATGTCGTGGTCGATCTTAGCAGCGCAGTGACTTTTCGGGCGACGCCCGGCCTTACGTTCACCTTTCCCGCCGGTGCGCTCGCAGGCTATGCGTATTTTGCCTTCTTCGACCCGGCGAACCCCCAACTTGGCTGGACTACCCTTGCCGGTCCGGTGCCGGCCGGCGGCACGAGCGTGACCGTCGACTCTCAACTAGACGCCTCGCCGCCGCTCGCGCTGAGCCCAAATCTCGGCTACATCTTTGCACTCGTCGAGAACGCGGCGGTGATTCCGACGCCGACGCCCGCGCCCGATACCATTGTCGAATACCAGGTACCGAACGGCGCAACTGCCGGTCTCAACAACGGTATCGCGGCGGGGCCCGACGGCAATATTTGGTTCACCGAATTCAGCAACGACAACATCGACAAGATCACGCCCGGCGGCGTCATCACGAAATACACGGTGCCGCCGCCTCCTTTCGTGAACGTACCGAGCCACGGCCCGCAAGGCATCGCCGCCGGAGCCGACGGCAACCTCTGGTTTGCCGAAAATGTTTCAGGCGCGATCGGAAAAATCACGCCCGCCGGCGCCATCACGCAATACCCGTTGCCGAATCCCTCCAGCGGTCCAGTCAACATCACGGCCGGCCCCGACGGCAATCTCTGGTTTACCGAATACCAAAGCTCCGTCATCGGAAAGATTACGACGAGCGGCGCCATCACTGAATATCCGCTGCCGATAAGTGGGAGCCGAGCGTTCGCGCCGATGCTGTTCGGCATCACCGCCGGCCCCGACGGAAACGTGTGGTTCACCGAATTCGGCAACGAAAGTAACGGCGGAAACCATGTCGGCAAGATCACGCCGAGCGGCGCGATCCAGTTGTACGAGCTCCCCGAAGACGGCTTAGGCCCGATCAGCATAACGACGGGTCCCGACGGCAACCTCTGGTTCACCGAAAACGGCGGTGGCCTCGTCGCCAAGATCTCTACGAAGGGCCTCGTCTCGCAAGATTACGAGTATCTCGGAAACGATCTGCAAGAAATCACCAAAGGCCCGGACGGCAATCTCTGGGTTACGTATCCTGCGAACTACATCTACAGAATCGGCACGAATTACGTGGAAAGCCGGTACTTCACTCCGATTCCAAACGCGGCACCCGACGGCATCATCGCCGGTGCGGACGGCAACATGTGGTTCACCGAAGATGCCGGCTACATCGGAAAGCTCATCGTGCGATGACCGTCCGCGGGTTTACAGATCTCTCGCCGTACCTAAGGAGTGCCCCAATTATGACTCGTGGTTCATGGCCACTATTTGCCGGTACGTTCGCGGCCGGGCTGATGCTCGTGGCCTGTAGCGGCGGAGGCGGTTCCCCCGCGCCTTCGGCGCAAACCGCGCAGACGGCGCAACCGACTCAGTCACCGCAAAATCAGGCGACCCCGAAGCCAACGCCGGCGGCGACGCCGGCACCGACGCCGCTTGCATCGCCTGCGATCGTAACCATTCTCCTTACGGTGAACGGCACACCGGCCGTCGGCAGTCCGGGAACCTACACGATCACGATCGCCGCGGAGAGCGCGACCGGTTCCGTCATCACGGGCACGTACGCGACGCCCATTACCCTCTCGAACTCCGATACGAGCGGAGCCACGACGCTCAGCGTGACGAGTGTGCCGAGTTCCACGACGGCCGTAACGCTCGCCTACAGCGGTCTTGGCGGATCGCAGCTCGGCGGCTTCGACGGCGCGACGATCACCGCTTCGAGCGGCACCGCCTCGACCCAAGTCGCCTTTCTCTCCGGATCAGCCTGCACGACGTTCCCGGAAATCGGCGGCTACTATCCGTGCGATCTCCAAAGTGCGTATTCGCTCCCGAGCACGATTGCCGGAGCCGGTCAAACAGTCGCGGTCATCGATGCCTACGATAATCCGAAGGCGGAGACCGATCTCGGCATCTACCGGGCGCAATTCGGATTGCCGCCGTGCACCACCGCCAACCATTGCTTTGAAAAAGTGAACCAACTCGGGCAGCAAGATAATCCGCCGGCCGCCGACACCATCGGTTGGTCGCTCGAGGAAACCCTCGACCTCGACATGGTTTCCGCCATTTGTCCGAACTGTCACATTCTTTTCGTCGAGGTGAACGACGATTTAGGAAACGACCTCGCCGCCGGCGTAAGCGAGGCCGCTGCTCTCGGCGCAACGCAGATTAGCAACAGTTACGGCGGCCCCGAATACGCGACCGAGACCACCTTAGATTCGAACTACAACCAGCCGAACGCAATGGTCGTCGCTTCCTCCGGAGACTCGGATTACGGCGTCGCGTATCCCGCGAGCTCGCCGTACGTCACCGCCGTCGGCGGGACCAATCTCACCGTCGCCTCCGATTTCCGCGGCTGGAACGAATTCGTATGGAACAACGCCAACGTGCAGGGCGCCGGCAGCGGGTGCAGCGCCTTCGAACCGAAACCGGCATGGCAAAACGATGCCGGTTGTCCAAATCGGATGGTCGCCGACGTCGCAGCCCTGGCCGATCCATACGCGGGCGTCGCCATCTACGATACCTACATCGTCGCCGGCTACACGTACGGCGGGTGGGCAGTCCTCGGCGGAACGAGCGTCGGCGCACCGATCGTTGCGGGCATCTATGCGCTCGCAGGCGCGAGCCCCGCGTTGCTCCACGATGCGTCGTACACGTACAGCCACACGAGCGCGCTCAACGACGTCACCAACGGCTCAAACGGCACATGTCCGCTCACGACGCCGTACTTCTGCACGGCCGAAGTCGGCTACGACGGGCCGACCGGCAACGGAACGCCGAACGGTGTCGGCGCGTTCGGCGGACCGATGCTCGCCTCCACATCGTCCGCCGCGGTTCGTCGCAGCCACGTGAGGAAAGTACGTCAAGCGCTCCCCGGGGCTCGCCTCATCCGCGCCTGCCCGGAACCGGTAACGGGGCACTTCTCCTGCGACTCGCTCTTCGTGCCGCAAACGTGAACGGTTCGGGCCGCTTCGGTTCTTCCGTCGCCCTGCTCGCGAGTTTTGGGCTAGCAATCTCGTTTTGCGGCTGCAGCGGCGGAGGGAGCAACGCCGCTCCCGCGCCGCGGGTCGTCCCCACGACTCAAAGCGCTACCCCTACACAAAGCGCTACCCCGACGGCCAGTCCTGTTCGGACCGCAAGCCCAACCCAAACCGCGACCCCGTTGCCGACGGCAAGTCCGGCTCCCGCCACCCTAACGCAGACCGTGATGCTCGGCCTCTCGCAAACCGTCACGTTTGGTCAGATCGCCTCCGGGATCTCGGGAACCGTTGCCTTCCCTGCTACCAGCAGCGGTGAGGGCTCGGCCTCCGTTTCGCTGCAATCGACGCTGCCGGCCGGCGTGCCGGTTCCGCAATCGGTCGGTCGCGGGTCCGCATCCCGAGCGGAACGCTCGCGAGAGAACATCGGCGCGTCGGTCACGCCGCTGGCCTACATCGTGGTCGATACGAGCAGTCCGCTGACGTTCCAAGCGACGCCCGGCTTAACGTTTACCTTTCCCGCCAGTGCGCTCAGGGGCTATGCGTACCTGGCGTTCTTCGACCCGAACAATGCCGGGCTGGGCTGGAACGCGATCGCCGGTCCCGCGCCGGTGGGCGCTACGACCGTCACGCTTCCTTCAGCGCCGGATGCAACGCCGGCGCTCGAGCTCAGCCCAGGCACGGCCTACATTTTCGCGATCGTTGAGAACGGCTCAGTCCTGCCGACGCCGACGCCGGCTCCCTTCACGATCATCGAATACTACGTACCCGGGCCCAGCTCGTATATCGAGCCCATTACGGCGGGGCCCGACGGCAACGTCTGGTTTTTCCAGCAAGACGGCGTAGCCGGCGAGAGCGTCGACAAGATCACGCCAAGCGGCATTATCACGAAGTACGCGCTGAAAGTGCCGCCGTATCGCGATCCCCAGGGCATCACCGCCGGCCCGGACGGCAACATCTGGTTTACCGAAACGGCGCACTCTTCCATCGCAAAAGTCACGCCCGGCGGCGTGGTTACCGAGTATGCGTTGCCGATTCGTGGATCGGCGCCATGGGCAATCACGGGAGGTCCGGACGGTAACGTCTGGTTCACTCAACCGGATTTAGCGGTGGACGGCGGGTTCCCGAACGGCGGTTATGGCGGGATCGGCAAGATCACCTCGAGCGGCGTCATAACGAACTACGCGCCTGCGATACCGCCGGGGACGCCGCCTAACACATTCGACCCGTCTCCGATCGGCATCGCGACCGGCGCCGACGGCAGCATATGGTTCGGCGACAACGGTAGCAATGCAATCGGCAAGATAACGCCGAGCGGCGTGCAGTCCACGTATCCCGTACCCAGTGCGTACTCGGCCATAGACGGTCTTACCGCGGGCCCGGACGGCAATATCTGGTTTGTCGAACAGGGCGTAAGTCAGGTCGCCAAGATCACGCCGAGCGGGACGATAACGGAATTTCCCGTGCCCGGCGCAGGGGGTCTGACCGACATTGCGACGGGGCCCGACGGCAATCTCTGGGTGACCGATCTGCCCTACAGTCAAATCTTTCGGATTACCCCGGCCGGCACGATCATCGGTACGTATCCCACCCCGACTCGACCCTCGGCACCCTATGGGATCACTGCGGGCCCGGACGGCAACATCTGGTTCGCAGAATCCGGAGTCAGCCAGATCGGCAAGATCTTGCTGCATTAGCATGTCGCGCCGAACGCTTTTCGTCGTTGCGACCAAAACTCGTCGGCCCCAAGTTCAAGGAGTGTCCGAACTATGACTCGAGGTTCATGTCCATCGCTCATTGGAGCCGTTGCGGCCGCGGTGGTGCTGGCAGCGTGCGGCGGTAGCGCCGGCGGCGGCTCTTCGCCGGTTCAGGCCGTGCCGGCGCCGCAAGCGACACAGGTCCCGCGACCGTCGCAGACCTCGCAGGCGGTTTCACCGACGCCAACGCCGGCGCCGGCCGCCGTGCAACTCGTGGTGGCCCTGGGCGGGACGCCCGAGATCGGGACTCCTGGAACCTATCCGATCACCATCACCGCGGAGAGCGCCGGCGGCATGACCATCACGGGGACCTACGCAGCGCCGATCACGCTCTCCGACTCCGATGTGACCGGCGCGACCCGTCTCAGCGCGAGCACGCTGCCGAACTCCGCGAGCACCGTGTCACTCGTCTACAACGGCTTGGGCGGATCGGCACTTGGAGGCTTCCAAGGCGCGATCGTCACGGCGACAAGCGGAACCGTCTCGGGCGACGTCGTCTTTCTTTCCGGCGGAAACGGCTGCGTGTCGTTCAAGCAAATCAAGGGCTATTATCCATGCGATCTCCAGAGCGCGTACTCGCTGCCGAGTACGATTGCGGGCTCCGGACAAACCGTCGCCATCGTCGATGCGTTCTCCGACCCGAACGCGGAAGCCGATCTCGGCATCTACCGGTCGCAATTCGGTTTGCCGCCGTGCACGACGGCAAACCATTGCTTCACGAAAGTGAACGAGCGAGGGATTCAAGGCAGCCCACCGATGCTGGACACGACCGGCTGGTCCGTCGAGGAATCGCTCGACCTCGATATGGTTTCTGCGATTTGCCCGAATTGCCACCTGCTGATGGTCGAGGCAGACAGCAATTCTTCGCCTGACTTAGGCTCCGCGGACGACGCAGCCGCCGCCTTGGGAGCAACCCAAATCAGTAACAGCTGGGGCGGCTACGAACAACTTGCGGAGACGACCTACGACGTTCACTTCAACCACCCCAACTCGACGATCGTCTTTTCCAGCGGAGACGGCGATTTTGATGATACGCCCGATTATCCGGCAAGTTCTCCGTACGTCACCGCGGTCGGCGGAACGAACCTCGCGATTGCCGCAAATGGCCGCGGCTGGATCGAAACCGTTTGGAATAACGGCGACGCACAAGGGACGGGCAGCGGCTGCAGCGGCTTCGAGCCGAAACCGGCATGGCAAACCGACGCGGGCTGCCCGAACAATCGCATGGTCGCCGACGTTGCAGCCGTGGCCGATCCCTTCAGCGGCGTCGCTTTCTACGACACCTACATCACCGACAACACCGGTGGATGGGAAGTCGTCGGTGGAACGAGCGTCGCTGCACCGATCATCGCCGGCGTGTACGCTCTCGCCGGTGCGAGCGCTGCATCGCTAAACCATGCATCCTCTACGTATAGCCACGCGAGTTCACTCAACGACGTAACGGACGGAAACGACGGCGACTGCGGAACCTACGTCCAGTACTTCTGCACGGCCGAAGTCGGTTACGACGGACCCACCGGAAACGGGACCCCGAACGGCCTCGGCGCCTTCGGCGGACCAGCCTTGGTTTCAGAGCTCTCGAACGCATCCAGGAGCCGTCGCCCCGCCTGGCGCCATGTCGTCCAAGTACCTGCCGGCAGCCCCGTCATCCACGCGTGCGCGAAACCGGCACCGGGCTTCTTCGGCTGCTTCGCGCTCATGGCGGTACCGTAGCAATCAGGTAGCGTGACGCCTGGTCTCGAAGGAAGAGACCATGAACCGCGAGCTAGACGGTATCGATCCAAAGGCAAAACCAAGCGGTACGGGCTGCGCTGAGTGCTTGGCAACGAACGGCTGGTGGCTACATCTCCGCCGGTGTGCCGAGTGCGGGCACATCGGCTGCTGCGATACGTCGCCGAGCCGGCATGCCACGAAGCACAGCGAGAGCGCTCACCATCCGATTATTACGAGCTTTGAACCGGGAGAACGCTGGTTCTACGACTACCGCACCGAAAAATTCTTTGAGGGACCGAAGCTGCCGCCGCCGCATTCGCATCCAGCGGAACAATCCGTGCCCGGTCCGGAAGATCGCGTGCCCCCGAATTGGCAGAGTCTTCTGCACCAATAGCGACATTCGACCCTAAAGGGCGGAGGCAGTGCCGGACTTAGCTCAGCTCTCTCGCAGCGTTGCTGAGGGAGTTCGATGCCTTCTCTCCGAGTACCCGGAGGGCGGCGATCGCAACGATTGCGACGAGCGAAATGATGAGCGCGTATTCGACGAGGCCTTGACCGGACTCGTCGGTGACGAAGCGAAGTGATGCGTGCAAGAAGGTAAGCCTCAAGGGGAGACGGCGACAGCGTAAAGTTCGACATCCTAAGCGTCGCCAGGAACCATTATAGGTGCGATCCCGGCCGAGGGGTATCGGCTATTCAGCCCCTAGCCGAATGGCTACCGCCTCTCCAAACGGCCGATAACAAGGAAGTGCAGGCAATCTTTGCCGGGCGCCTCCACGCACCGGCCCTACGTATCGCCGCCACCGCGACCACGATTGCGGCGCTGGCGGTCGCCTTCGTGCTCGATGCCGTCACGCCGCCCGACCTATCGATCGAAGCGCTTTACGAGGTCCCCGTCGCGATTGCCGGGCTGACCGGAAGCCGCAAGACGCTCGTCCGGGTCGCGCTGGTCGCTGCTTTTCTGAACGTTCTCGGATACATAAGTGACGGACTACACTGGAATTTCAACGATCCGATCGGACTTCAAGACCGAATCATCTCCCTCGCCTCCTTAACGCTGGTCTGCTCGCTGATGCTCATCGTTCAACGCGAGTCTTCGCGTAACGCGAGATTGGAAGAAGGGCAAGCGAAGATCCGGATTGCGCGCGAACAAGCGATCGAGATCGAGCGCAGAAATCGAGAACTGGCCTCC
Organism: Vulcanimicrobiota bacterium; assembly: GCA_003158195.1. Classification (GTDB taxonomy): domain Bacteria; phylum Vulcanimicrobiota; class Vulcanimicrobiia; order Vulcanimicrobiales; family Vulcanimicrobiaceae; genus Palsibacter; species Palsibacter borealis. Next base: position 14,186 of record PMHP01000024.1, read on the forward strand.
CGTCAGGAAGTGATCGAAGAACTGGTCGAGGCGATCGCACACGACGTGCGCACGCCGCTCGCCGCACTCTCGCTTACGCTCAAGCAGGCTCTGCGCGGGCAGTACGGCGTCCTCCCGGAAGACTATCGCGAGGTCGCAAACGAGAGCCGCACGTCGATCGACGACATCGCAAGGCTCGCCGATACATTGCTCGCGGTAGCGCGTTTCGAGGCGGGCGTAGACTTGCCGCCGCGCGTTGCCGTTCGGGTCGCTCCCTTAGTCCGCGACATCGCGGCGAAATTCGTGCAGCTCGCACGGGCGCGCGAAATCGAGCTTGAATGCACGATTGCGGATGAAGTCGTCACCGCCGGAAGCGACGCCGAACTCCGGCGCGCGCTCGAGAACCTGCTCGCCAACGCGATCCGGCATACGCCGCCCGGCGGGCACGTCGGGATGGACGCGCGCCGCACCGAACTCGGCTGGCGGATCGACGTCTGGGATGACGGTGTGGGCGTCGCCGAAACCGTTATGCCGACGCTGTTCGCGCGCTATACCCACGGCGCAAGCGGCACGGGGCTCGGCCTGCACATCGTCAAGCGCATCGCTGAGGCCTCGGGAGGCAGCGTTGCGTATGCGGCTTGCCTGCCCCGCGGCTCTCGATTTTCAATCGATTTGCCGGCGTGGACTGGATGAACGGCGCCATTCGCGTCGTTATCGTCGAAGATCATGCGCTCGTGCGCACGGGTCTGCGCACCGCATTGCGCGCCGCGGGTTTCGATGTCGTGGGCGAAGCGGCCGACGGCGTCTCCGCCGAAGCGGTCGTCGCGCGCGAACGTCCGGACGTGGCCGTGGTCGATCTTGGACTCCCGGGACGAGAGGGGGCGGAACTCGTCCGCCGCCTTGGGGCGCTCGAAGGGGGACCGCGTTGCGTCGTGCTGACGACGCGCACGGACCGCAATTCAATCCTCGGATCGATCGAAGCCGGCGCTTATGGATACTGCTCGAAGTCCTCGGCGGAAGACGGCTTGCTCGATGCGATTCGGGCGGCGTCCCGCGGCGCGTTTTACCTCGACGCCGAAGCGGCCACGGTCGTGCGTCGCACGGCGATCCCGAACGGCGAGCACGCGGACTCGCCGCTTACCGCGCGGGAGACGGAGATTTTGTCGTGCATCGCGCAGGGCGGTGGCAATTCGGACATAGCGGACGATCTGCACATCAGCCTCGCAACCGTAAAGACGTACGTTGCCGATATTCTGCGCAAACTCGAGGCCAAGGATCGGGCGCACGCCGTTGCCCTAGCCGTTCGACGTGGCTTTATCTCTTAACATTGCTGCGCTTCGGGCCGCGCTCTCCCTCCGTCGCGGCGACGCCGTCCGCTCCGCGGGATTGACCAAAACGTAAGCTGCCGGCACGACGACAAGCGTCAGCAAGGTCGACGCGATCAGACCGCCGATGATCGTCACGGCCATCGGGGCGCGCAGTTCCGCGCCGGCGCCGAATCCGCACGCAATCGGCAGCATCCCTAAGATCGTCGCGGAGGTCGTCATCAAAATCGGGCGGAGACGTACGCGACCGGCCTCGACGATCGCATCCGCGAGCGACGACGTGGGCCGTCGCCGTTCGATCGCATCGACGAGCAGGATTGCGTTCTTTCCGGTGAGCCCGAACAAGAAGATAAAGCCGAGCAGCGAGATGATGCTGAAATCGGCATGCCAGAGCAATAACCCGAGCATCGCACCGACGACCGAAAGGGGCAGCGTCGCCAAGATCACGAGCGGCGCCTTCCAGCTCCGGAACAGCAGCACGAGGACGGCGATGACGCAAATCACCGACAGCGCCAACGTCTGCGCGAAGCCCAGAAGCGTGGTCGAGGCGCTCTGCGAATCGCCGCCGAGACTGACGCCGATCGACGCAGGCAGAATCCGATGTGCGAGATCCACGCCATATGACGTCGCATCGCCGATCGACCGGTCGTGCAAATCCGCGTCGACGAAGTTGGCGTACCGGCCGTCGTAACGCACGGTGCGCAGCGTCATCCCGAGCGTCTCGTCCGAAGCCGTGCGCGTTACGTCGATGAAGCCGGGCGTCTTAGCCAAAGCCGCACGCAGCTTCCATCCGGCGTTGTCCACGACGCTGCGGTTGGAGCCCGTCAGAATCAACTGTATGGGCCGGGTGAGCCCGCTATTGACGAACGGCGTATCCTCTACCGTCGTCCGGTAGGCGCGGATCTTCGGCAATTCGCTGCGGACGCGATCCTCAACAGCAAGCGTCGTTGCGCGACGATCACCCCGGAGCACAACGTCGAGTTCGGCATGCGCCGGGTTGCCGTTTTCACCGATCGTCGTCAAAACCGAACGCACGTCGCGATCGTGAATGACCGCCGCCTCGATCGGCCGCGACGCGTTCGCGAAGGCGCTGGTCGACGTTCCGGGCGGCGCCGTGACGTAAACGACGAAATCGCCGCGGTCCAAGTGCGGGATGAAGCCGACGGGGATCACTTTGACCAGAGCGAGTCCGGCCAAAAACGCCACCACCGCCAGCGCGACGCTTCGCTTGGGATGCGCGATCGCTTGCACGAGAATTCGCCCGTACCAGTGCGTCAACGCGCCCGGCGGCGGAGGCGCGGCGGCCTCGCGCAGGAAGCGCGATGCAAGCATCGGTGAAAGCGTCCGAGCGACGGCAAGCGACGTCAGCACCGCAGCCGATGCCGTCAGGCCGAAGGGCTTGAAGAACTGGCCGAAGTTCCCCGTTGCCAAGCCGATCGGCAAGAATACCGCCACGATCGTCAACGTCGCGGCCGATGCTGCGAGCCAGATTTCGTCCGTCGCCGCGACCGCGGCGGCGTGCGGAGGTTCGCCGGCCGCAACGTGGCGCGAAATGTTCTCGACGTCGACGATCGCGTCGTCGACGATGACGCCGGTGACCAGCGCTAGCGCGAGCAACGTGATCATTTCAAGATCGAAGTGCATCAGGGACATGACGATCGCGGCGCCGCCAAGCGAGACGGGGATCGCAAGGGCGGAGATCACCGTCGCCCGCCAGTCGCGCAGGAACGGTAACGTGATCAGAGCGGCGAGCAGCAACGCAATCGCGAGCGCTTCGACCGTCGCATGGCTAGCGTCGCGGATGTACGGGGCCTGTGTCGTCGCCAGGTCGATTGCAATGCCCAGACGCGGCTTCAGGCGCGCGACGACCGCATCGCTTTCACGCGCAACCTCGAGCGCGTTTGCGTCGGCGCGCTTGATGACGCTGAGCTCCAACACCGTTCGTCCGCGCAGCCGCGCCGCCGACGTGCTCCCGGGTGCGCCAAGCAGCTCGACGCGGCGAACGTCGGCAATGCGCTCGAGCTCCGGGATCACGACGTCGCGCACGTCGCGGAGAACCCGAGCCCGATCGCTTCCGGTAAACGGAACCGTGTACACGTTGACCGCCGACTCATTGAGGTCGATCGGGGCGATGCTATAGCCGCTTCCCTTGGGCAGCGTCAGGCGCTTCAAGATCGCCCGAACCTCGGCTTCGTGCCGCCCCAGGGTGTTTCCGAACCCGTAGGTCAGCTGCACGACGCTGCGGCCGGGATAGGTACTCGACGTGTAGTAGGTCGGCTTGCTCGTCGCAAGCGCGCGTTCGAGCGGTACCGTCAGATCGCGCTCGGTCGCCGCGACGTCGATGCTTTGTTCGTGCGCCGTCACCACGACGACGGGCAGTGCGATATCGGGCAACAACGAGTACTTGAGGTTCGCATATGCGACCGCGCCCCAAATTGCGATGGCGAGCCAGGCAATCCCGATCGTCCAGGGATGGTCGATCGCGAAGCGCGAGACGTTGAAGCGTCTGCGCGCGCCGCTCAAGTCGCGGCTTCCGCCGGAATCGCCGGAAAACGATCGTCCCATCGCCATCGCCGCGTCCTTATACCCAGACTCGACACCCGGACTCGAACGGAGAGATCGCCATCGCCGGCCCGCCGGGAGCCGCTTGCGAGAAGGTCCGGCCTATGCCAGCGCCACGTCGGCGAACGCGTCGGCAGCAAGGACGATCCCGACGGTACCCCGCGCGACGCGGTGGACGTGGTTTCGGATCTGCTCTTCCGTGAGGTCGTCCGAGGGATACGTCGCATGACCGTCGCCGACGAGCGTTACGCGATACCCGCGCCGCTCGCCCTCGCGGATCGTCGAATCGATGCAAAACTCCGTTTGCATCCCGCACACGACGATCCGATCGGCGTCCAGACGCTGGAACACCGCGGCGAGATCGGTCTCGCGGAACGCGTCGCAATACCGCTTCTCGACGATCGGGTCGGACGGGCGAGGCGCGATCTCGTCGACGATCTGCCAGTCGTCCGTCCCCGGCACCAGCGCTTCATCCGCGTGCCGGACATACACGACGGGAACATTGCTCGCCCGCGCGTTTTCCAGCAAACCGCTCAGCGTGCCCAGAAATGCCGCCCGGCGGCCCGGCTCGAGAGCTTGGATCAGTTCTCGTTGGACGTCAATGACGAGCAATGCGATTCCCATGCCGCGGCCTTCGATGTGCCAAGAGCGATCCTTTCCGGCCCCCTCGCGGATTTTTCGGCGTGCCTATTGAAAAGCAGCGACCTGCGGAATCTAACCGACACGGAGGCATACTGATGCAGCGCGACCGCGACGGCGAACCCTTTCAAAACGATTTCACGGACAACCGTGGCCCAAGCGGCCCCGAGCAAGAAGAGAACGCCGAGCAGGAGGTTCTCGATCCCGATGTCGACTCACAAGAGGGCGACGTATTCATGGAAAAGGAGCTGCGCGGCTCGCTCGCCGACTAAATTGTTGTCACCCTGAGCGCAGCGCCCCCCTTCGCAGGCTCAGGACAGGCTCCGGCGCGCAGTCGAAGGGCCGACGGCGCAAGGCCAGCTCCCGTCGGCGCTTCGACCAGCTCAGCGTGACATAATTAGCGCTTCGACAAGCTCGGCGTGACACACGTCAGCGAAACGCGTCCGCTCGGGGATGACTTGAAAAGGGGGCCCTCATCGTGGTAACCTCGTTCTCCATCGTTTCATGGATGCGGTTGAGAAGATGGTCGTGCACGGTCGCCGGGTTCGAGCCGCAACGGGGAAGGTCGAACGCGATGTCCCGGCCGCATCGACGCAAATGGTTGATTCGCGGAAACGGCTGACGTTCGACGACCCAGACGGAGTAATCACGTAGCGCGCCATGCTCCCGATGGCGGAATTGCACGAGCGTCTGCGCCCCGCAGCGCAGGGGTCGCGTGGTATCGGCGTGTCCCGGTCGGCCCCGCGGAGGTCGCCCGCCGGGCTTCGTGCTCGCACTCTTTCCGACGTCCTTGCGTACATGAACGAGCACATGAGCGAGCCGGTCGGCCTAGCCGAGCTTGCGAACGTGGCGCACGTGAGCCGCTTTCATTTTACAAGACTCTTCAAGACGAGCACGGGTCTTAGCCCGATGGCGTATCTCGAGCGTTCGCGGATCCGTCGCGCCCAAGAGCTGATCGTAAGCGGAGAGATGCGACTTGCCGAAATTGCGGTCGCCATGGGCTTCGCGGACCAGAGCCACTTTACGCGCCGCTTCCGCCGGCACACCGGTCGTACGCCCGGCTCGATCGCACGCACGGTCCACGCAAACGCAAGAACGTGCAATCCCGGACCTTCCCACGCCGGGTAGCATGGGATGTATCGGCGCCCCTTTCGGGATCGCATCCCGCGCGGCACTCGGATCATTTTCCAAACCGGAGGACACAGCATGAACACGCTCACGATGAAAGACGGCACGGACGTCTATTTTAAGGACTGGGGAAGCGGACAGCCCGTCGTCTTCAGTCATGGTTGGCCGCTGAGTGCGGACGCATTCGAAGATCAAATGGCTTTCCTGGCAGACCGCGGATACCGTTGCGTCGCCCACGACCGGCGTGGCCATGGCCGCTCGAGCCAGCCGTGGACCGGTAACGACATGGACACCTACGTCGAAGATCTCGCGACGGTCGTGGAAGCGCTCGAACTCAAGAATGCGATCCACGTCGGCCACTCGACCGGGGGCGGCGAAGTTGCGCGCTACGTCGCCCGCTACGGCGCGAAGCGGGGGGTTGCGAAAGCCGTACTTATCGGCGCCGTTGTCCCGCTGATGCTCAAGACCGAGGCAAACCCGGACGGCTTGCCCATCGAGACATTCAACGGGTTCCGCGCTGTCGTCCAGGCGGACCGCGCGCAGTTCTTCAAAGATCTTGCCGACCCGTTCTACGGTGCGAACCGCCCCGGCTCCAAAGTCTCGCAAGGCCTCAAGGATTCGTTTTTGCTCCAAGGGCTGTTGGCCGGCTATCCGGCCTCCTACCAGTGCATCAAGGCGTTCTCCGAGACCGACTTCACCGAAGATCTTCAGAAGATCGACGTCCCGACGTTAATTCTTCACGGCGACGACGACCAGATCGTTCCGATCGCCGTTTCCGCGATGCATTCGGTCAAGCTGATCAAGAACGCACGGCTCGACATCATCAAGGGCGCACCGCACGGCATGTGTTCGACCCTCAAAGATGAGATCAACGGTAAGCTCCTGGCCTTCTTTAGGGGTTCGAACGGCCAAGCGCAGAGCTCGGAACTCGAAACGGCAACGACCGCCTAGCAGCTCGGCTGCGATATGAGCGAGCTACTGCATGTTTGATCTCGCCGGGCTGACCGACTACGCGCTCCTTCTTCTCCGGCTCATGGCCGGCCTGATCTACGCCGACAGCGGCTACAACGACCTCCGCAATCCCGGCGCCCGCAGTAAGAGCATCGGCCTGTCCAAGAACGTCGCGATTTTCCTGGCGGTAGCCGAGCTCGCGGGCGGCGCGGGCATTATCTTCGGCGTACTTCAGCAGCTTGCAGCGATCGGCTTGATCCTGATCATGCTCGGCGCGATTCAGAAGAAGATTTTCGTTTGGAAAACCGGCTTTTGGGGTGAGGACGGTCTCGGCTGGTCGTACGATTTGACGCTGATCTCGATGTTGATCGTTATCTTGGCCACCGACGGAGGCCGGTTCGTTCTGCTGCGTTAGCGGCGCCTAGCGTTTTCATCGATCCAGCGGCAACTCTAACGAGACCGGGCCCTCCGTGGAGGCCGGCGGAGCGTCGTGCAGGACTGCGTCCGGTAATCGCTCGCGCAGCATCTCCTCGAACATCTCGGCGTTGCGCACGGATTGGCCGCGCGCGTGGTTGTTGAAGTAGGCGTACACCTCGCGCACGCCCGGATCGGCGACGATGTCGACGATCCGATCCGCCCACGGCGCGATCTCATCGGGCCGATACGAATAGTCGTACCGCGTTACGTTGCTGCCGCGCCACCAGTCGGCGGCGTTGCGGCCGTGAAAACGAACGTACGCGATGGGGCTCGTCACGTCGCTGCTGGCGCGCGGCAGCGTCTTGAAGTGCGGCTCGTCGACGTTAACGAGCCCGATATGCAGTCCACGCAGCAGCTCGAGGGTGTCGCTCGTCTGCCACTCGCGATGGCGAAACTCCGCGACGAGCGCGACGTCGTCGAGCGCCTCGCGCAGCACTTCGAGATAGGATCGCGTGGCCGCGCTCGGACGAAACGAATTGGGAAACTGCGCAAGAAAGCATGCGAACTTTCCGGCATCGATGAGCGGCGCGACGTTCTGTCGCAGCTGCAGCACGTCCGCATGGACACCAACTGCTGCCGGATCGGGAAGGTGCGTTCCCGTACCGGGGAGTTTCGCCGCGAAGCGAAAGCCCGGCGGCGTCCGGCGCGCCATTGACTCGAACGTCGAGGCTCCGGGAACGCGGTAATACGTCGCGTCGATCTCGACCGTCGTAAAGTGCCGCGCGTAGAGATCGAGCATCTCACTGGGTCTGGTGCCGGACGGGTACACCGGGCCGATCCAGTCCTTGTACGAGTAACCGCAGGTGCCGACGGAGACGCTCGGGATCAGGCGACGGGTCTTCAATGCGGCATCTCGTCATCGTCGAGTCCGAAGTAATGCCCGAGCTCGTGAATCACGGTCTCGCGTATTTCCTCGAGGGCCTGCTGGCGCGAGCGCGTGACGCGGTTGATCGGGCCGCGGAACACGGCGATCTCGTCCGGAAGCAGCGGCGCGTCATGCGTCCGCTCGGTGAGCGGGACGCCACGGTAGATGCCCAGGAGTTCGGAATCGGCGCCCGCACCGTCCTCGAAACTCTCGAGGTCGTCATCGGTTGGCTCGTCCTCAACCGCGATGACCACGTTCTGGACGAGGTCGGCGAACCGTTTCGGAAGCGATTCCAGCGCTTCGCTCACGACACGTTCGAACTCGTCACGCGTTAGTTTCCCGCTAGCCATGTTGCCGGCCCATCACCGCAGATTGATGCTAACGCCGCGTAGCCTCCTGTGGCCGTCGATTCATGCCAGCCGCAGGCGAGCTTTCGGGATCGTTGAAATAAGGGCCCGCGTAGGAACTGACGCCGTTTCGGAGACGGGTGCATGTCTTTTCGACTGTCGCGCCGGGCACTGCTCGGCTCGCTGCTTGCGTCTCCGCTGCTCGCGGCGGCCCCGTCGTCTCCGTCCTCGCTTCACATCGTGCGCAAGGGCGACGCCGACTACGCGAGCGCACGGATCAACAAGAACCGCGCGGTCACGTCTTTACCGCAAGCCGTCGCCTACGCGTTCGACGAGCGAGACGTTATTGCAGCGCTCCGCTACGCAAAGGACGCCGGTCTTCCGATATCGGTGCGCAGCGGCGGCCACGATTACGAGGGATTCTCGACGAACGACAACGGCCTCGTGATCGATCTGAGCCGCTTCGATGGGATCGCAATCGATCGCGAAGACGGGTCGTGCCGGGTCGCGCCGGGCGTGCTGCTGCGGACGCTGTACCATCGGCTCTTCACCGAGGCGTCGGCCTCGCTTCCCGCCGGAAGTTGCGGCACGGTCGGCGTTTCCGGTCTGACCCTCGGCGGCGGTTTTGGTCCGCTCGGGCGGATGCACGGGCTTCTGTGCGATCGTCTGCGCGCGGTGCGCCTAGTCGATGCGGCGGGTGAGTTGCGCACGAGCGCCGCCGACCCCGATCTGCTCTGGGCATGCCGCGGCGGCGGCGGCGGCAACTTCGGCATCGTGACCGAATTCGTCTTCGATTTGGTCGCGGTTCCGGCGATCGTCACGACGTTCTCACTCAACCCGGGGTGGAACGCGGGCGTCGCTCGCACGGCCGCACTTGCGTTCACCCAATCCGCACCGAACCTGCCACGCGAGATCTCTCCGACGCTTCTTTTGAGCCGGAACGAGAACGCGGTCGAGCTTTTCGGACTGAGCCTGCTTGGCGAACCCCAGACGCAATCCGCCCTGCGCGAGATCGTTCTCGCGATCGGGGGGACCTTGACCACGAACCGCGTTCCGTATTTGGCAGCGGTCGAACGCGGTGCGGGCAACGACACCGACGTCGCGTGTTGGAAGATGACCTCGTCGTTCTTAGGGGGCCCGCTATCCGGCGACGGGTGCGACGCCGTCACCCGGGCGCTGATCGCCCCGCACTCCGGGCAGGTGCAGTTCGAACTCTTCGGCGGCTCGATCGCGAGATTGCGCCAGGACGCAAGCGCCTTCTGGCACCGCGACAAGAGCGTGCTGATCCAATGCCAAAGCTACTGGCGCGATCCGGAGAAAGGGCAACCGGAACGCGCGTGGGTCGCGAGTGCGTTCGCCTCAATCGATCCCCATACGACGAGATCCAGTTATCGGAATTATTGCGATCTCGCATTGACCGACTGGCCGGTGCGCTACTACGGCGCGAATTACGCACGGCTACAGCAAATAAAGGCGCGCCTCGATGCACAAAACCGCTTTTCATACCCCCAAAGCATCCGTTTGCCCTGATGGAGTGGAACGGCAGGAAGGCGGCACGCACAAAATCAAGGGCCGTAGGCGGTGGTTCCGCGTGGAGTTCGCTATGATTCATCTCGTCGTGCTCGCGATGATCGACCTTTGGGACATTGATGCTTCTGCTTCGCAGCCTCCCGCGGCCCAGTTCGGGCAACGGCTTGCCGGGGCGGGAAGCACGTCCGATGCTTTGCTTAATTCGAGCGACGCGCTCGGCCCGAGCCCGATCAAAGTCTGCACCTACGGAGCGCCGCCGCTTGGCCCGCAACTCTTTAGCGATGCGACGGGGCTCGCGCGGGCCTTCACCACGCCGGCCTGCGACGACGGCTCGAGCGCGTTCCAATCCGGTTTAGCAGCCCAATCGCTTATGGATTTTCTACCGCTTGGGATGGTGCTTCCGTGGAGCCCGAGCTTTGCGCCGGGGATTCCCGTCACGCTCCCCGGGCGCACGGCGACGTCGCCAAGCGGGTCCGCCACGGGCCAGGCGCGCCTTGCGGGCCCGAGTAGCGTGCACCTACCGCCAGTCGAACGCGAGTCGTGGGCAACGTCGGGCGGAAGGTCAGACCGCACGTCGGTCCGCCGCCGCTAGCCAACGCTTCCCGGTTCCTCGGCGCCCGCAAGCCTGCGGATAGGATCGGTATCGGATGCCGGAACTTCCGGACGTTGCCGCCTACATCAGCGCGCTCGAGCCGCGCATCGTCGGGCAGACCCTCGAGCGCGTGCGCCTGTCGAGCGCATCGTTGTTGCGCACCGTCGATCCGCCGCTCGCAAGCGTCGAAGGCCGCGTGGTCCGCGAGCTGCGGCGCATCGGCAAACGGATCGCCATCGGCCTTGAAGGCGACCGGTGGTTGGTGCTCCACCTCATGATTGCCGGACGTCTGCATTGGCGGACGCCCGGGGCCAAACTCGCCGGCCGTAACGGCCTCGCGGCCTTCGATTTCCCCAACGGCACGCTAACCCTTACAGAAGCCGGCACCAAACGCCGCGCGTCGTTGCACGTCCTCGCGGGCGCGGAGCAGCTCGATGCCCTGGACCCCGGTGGCATCGACGTCTTCGCCTGCGACCTCGACGCGTTCAAAGCGGCGCTCACGGTCGAGGATCGCACGCTCAAGCGCGCGCTCACCGATCCACGCATCGTCAGCGGTATCGGCAACGCCTACTCCGACGAGATCCTCCACGCCGCACAGCTTTCCCCGATTACGCGAACGCACAAGCTCACCTTACACGAATGGGGACGCCTGCTCGACGCTACGCGCACGACGCTGCAGCATTGGATCGATCGTCTGCGCGCTGAAGCCGACGACGGATTCCCCGAACGCGTTACCGCCTTTCGTGACGAGATGGCAGTCCACGGCCGCTTCGGGAAACCTTGTCCGCGCTGCGGCCAGCCGGTGCAACGCATCCGGTACGCCGACAACGAGACGAACTATTGCGCCCAGTGCCAGACGGGCGGCTCGTTGCTCGCCGACCGCAGCTTGTCGCGGCTGCTGAAGGGCGACTGGCCGCGCACCCTCGAGGAGCTCGACGCACTCAAACGGCGCTGAGCCGGTCGTGACAAGGACAATGCACCGATGAAGAAACTCGCCCTACTTTTGATCCTCTTGTCGGCCGGCAGCGCCGGCCAGGCCGGCGTGCCGTCGACGTACCTGGCGGCTGCAATGGCCGCCATGGGCGGTGAATCGAAGCTGCGGGGGATAACCGCGATCGAATATCGCGCCGTCGGAACGCGAATGATGGTCGAGCAGTCGGAGCGTCCGAGCGGACCGTACTTCATCGATCACTTTCGCCTGCACGAAATTCGCGATCTGGGGCGGCAGCGCACGCGCATCGAACAAGCGGATGAGGCATATGCGGCCGACAAATGGTGGCTGGACCAGACGGAGCCATCGAGCGGCACGACGATCATCAACGACGACGTATCGGCCTCCCTGTCCGCGGGAAAATACGCATTCGGCGGCAACTTTCTCGAACAGGACAATCAGGAACAATTTGCCTTCGCACCGGAGCGGCTGTTGCAGACGGCCGCTGCCGCGCCGGATCTACGAGTGCTCCCCGACGCAGTCTTGCACGGCATGCGCCATCACGTTCTTGCGTTTACGTGGAACGGCGCTCCGTGCGTACTCTCCATCAACGCGCTGACGAACTTGCCCTGGTCCATCCAGTGGACCCGCGCCTATCCCTACCAGACGTTCCTCAACCCGTGGGGCGACGTCACGTCGAGCCTGACCTTTAACTCGTGGACGCTCGAGCCGTACGGCGTCTCCTATCCGCGCGAATGGACGTACGTGCGACTTGGGCTGCCGGACGTCCAGTTGGCGATCGTTTCCTTAAAGATAAATCCGACGCTCAACGATCCGGAACTCGCCGTTCCGGCGGACATCTACGCGGCACACCACGAAAAGCTGCGCTGGGTGAATGCGATCCCGCTCGGGCTTGGCGGCTCGGGCCCGCCTCACGAGATCGCGCCTGGAATTCTCTTCTATCCGGGCGGGTGGAACGTCGCGTTCGTCAAGCAAGCTGCCGGCACGATCGTGATCGAGGCGCCGTGGTCGACGGGATACACGCAGCAGGCCCTCGACGCAGCGCTCAAATGGTCGCGGCGACCGGTCACGGCCGCGATCACGACGTCCGACTCATGGCCGCACATTGCGGGCGTCCGCCAGGCTGTCGCACGCGGGATTCCGGTGTACGCGCTCGATCTCAACATTCCGATCTTGACGCGATTGATCCGCGCACCACATCGTCAAATACCAGACTTGCTTGCCGAGCATCCGCTTGCGCCGAACTTCCGCATCGTGCGCAGCGACACGTTCGTTGGTTCGGGCGACAACCGATTGGAGATCGTCCCGTATCGGAGCGCAACCGGCGAGCGCCAGATGTTGATCTACTTTCCGGCCCGGCGGCTCCTGTACACGAGCGACCTCTTTTCGGGCGACGGAAACGGCGGGTGGTTCACCCCCCAATACCTCAAGGAGATGATCGGAGCAGTCGAGCGCCGGCACCTGGCCGTCGAGACGATTTGGGGCATGCATTACGATCCAACCCCATATCAAACGGTGATCGACTACGAACGGGGATTCCTGGCAGAGTCGCCCGCGACGCCACAGCCGCAGCCGACCGGTTCGCAGGACGCCGCCGCGCAGACCGCGAGCCTCTCGTACTTTCTCGGTCGTTGGGAATGCGACGGCTCGTTTCCAGCGAGCGGGAAAGCGATATCGTCGACGATGCGGTTCGAATCAGACTTGGACGGCTCGGCGGTCCTAAAACATCACGACGACGTCTCCCCGGCATCCTACCATGCCGTTGAGGCTTGGACGTATAACGCCGGCCAACGCCATTTCGCTGCCGCCGTGACGGACAATTTCGGCGGCATCCGCGAGTTCACATCGGACGGATGGAGCGACGGCGTTCTCGTGTGGAGCAGCGCTCCACCGATTACCCCCGCTCAACAGTTCGTCTACACGCGGCTCACCGGCACGAGCATGCGCGTCGATTGGCAAGTAGCCCACAATGGACCGACCTACGTCGTCGGCGACACCCTCTCATGCAAAAAAATGTCACCCTGAGCGGAGCGCCGCAGGCGCGGAGTCGAAGGGCCGACGGTGCAAGGCGAGATCCCGGCGGCACTTCGACTGCGCTCGCTTCGCTCGCTCCGCTCAGTGTGACAAAGTTTACGCTATCGTCGCGAGCGGTTATTCGTTTCGGTGCGGGATCGCGGAGCCGCCCTCGGCGTCTACCTCGTCATCTAAGTCTTCGTCGGAGTCGATGTCGGTTGTCTCGACGACACCGGCGTCATCGTCCTGATCTCGGGGCGCGTCGGGTGAATCTTCTTCGGGAGATGTATCCATAGCTGGCTCTTTCTGATGGCGTGGTGCGCGGCCCCTAGGGAGAGAGCGCCACGCCGGTAACGCTATCGTGCAATTCAGCAGTCGCCGTGAGCACCTTCTGACCGACGGAGATAAAGACCGGCGTTTGCTCGTGCGCGTCAAGCGCGGCTTGCGAAGACCAGCGTTCAACGATAAAGAACGACCCTGCGTCCTCGGACGAGCGAAAAACGTCGTAGCTGATGTTGCCGGGGTGGCTCCGCGACGCATCCCGCATCGTGCGAAAAGCTGCGATCGCCGCCTCGATCCGATCGGGCGCAAAACGAAACACCGCAACGTGCCAGAGTGCCGCCGGCCCGTCTTGGGCGGAGGCGCCGGCCGGTGAGGCAGCCGCTGCAACGAGCGCACCGAAAAACGCCGAGCGTTCCATCTCTTCCGCCCCCTAGCCGGCTTCGGCTTCTCGACTCATATACTCATCGCACCCTTGCCCACTTTTGGCGAACGCCTACCGCGAGCGCCCAGCCCATCTGGGCGCTTGCTTGAACCTTCCGAAAAGGGGAAAAGCTCCCACGGAGGCAGCTTGACGTTCTAATGAGACCTACCGAGGTTTTTGCACCGGCAGAGCCGCCGGCCGATGGACAATCGGCACGGAAGAACCAGCTTGCCGTCACGCTTCGCGTGAATGGCGAATCGGTCGCACTCCAGATCGACCCGCGTACGACCTTACTCGACTGCCTGCGCGAGACCATGCGCCTTACCGGGACGAAAAAAGGCTGCGATCACGGCCAGTGCGGCGCCTGTACCGTTCACGTCAACGGGCGGCGGGTGAACTCGTGCCTGACGTTCGCCGTCATGCACCAAGGCGACGATATTACGACGATCGAGGGGCTCGGCCGCCCCGGCAGCCTTCACCCGGTGCAGGCAGCCTTCTTGGAACACGACGCGTATCAATGCGGATACTGCACGCCGGGGCAGATCATGTCGGCCGCCGCACTCCTCGAAGAGCCCTGCGGTGCGACCGACGCTGACGTGAAGGAAGCGATGAGCGGCAACATCTGCCGGTGCGGAGCTTATCCGAACATCGTTTCCGCTATCCAGGACGTTCGGTCGGAGCGCTAACATGGAGATGTTCGCGTTTAGCGAGGCCGCCGGCGTCGAGGACGCTATTCGCGCCGGAGCCGAATCGGGAACAGCGCAACAGGGCGCGCGCGTCCGCTTCGTCGCCGGCGGCACGACGTTACTCGACCTGATGAAACTTGACGTCGAGCGTCCGCTCGCCGTCGTCGATATCAATGGTCTACCGCTCGATACGGTCACAAAGCTTACCGACGGTCGCCTGAAGATCGGCGCCCTCGTGCGCAATTCGGATCTCGCCTACCATCCCGACGTGCGCAGCAACTATGCCGTCTTATCGCAGGCACTCCTCTCCGGCGCCTCGGCCCAACTGCGCAACATGGCCACGACCGGAGGCAACCTGCTCCAGCGCACGCGTTGCATGTACTTCCGTAATCGTGCGCTGCCGTGCAACAAGCGAGAACCGGGCTCCGGCTGTTCGGCAATCGAGGGCGAAAACCGCAGCCTAGCAATCCTCGGCACGAGCGCGCACTGCATCGCCACAAACCCCTCCGACATGAACGTCGCGCTGACCGCCCTCGGGGCGGTTATTCAGATCGAGGGCACGGCGGGCAAACGCGAGGTACCGATCGAGGCCTTCTTCTTCGAGCCCGGCGATACGCCCGAGCGCGAGAACGTTCTCGATCCGGGAGACCTGGTTACCTCGGTCACGCTACCGCCGCCACCGCAGAACTGCAGCCAGGTCTACCTCAAGCTACGCGATCGTGCCTCGTACGAATTTGCTCTGGCCTCTGCGGCGATCGTTGCGTCGGTAGACAACGGCACGTTCAGCTACATTCGCGTCGCACTCGGCGGCGTCGCGAGCAAGCCGTGGCGCTCGCTCGAAGCCGAGGAACAGCTTTACGATCAGCCCGTCGACGAAGCGTCGTTTCGGCGCGCTGCCGATGCGGCGCTAGCCGGGGCACGCCCGCAAAGCCGCAACGGCTTCAAGATCGAGCTGGCCAAGCGTTGCATCGTGCACGCGCTCGGCGTGGCGACGGCGTCATGACGGTGTCGCCGGCCGGCAGCTCCGTGCCTCGCATCGAGGGACCGCTGAAAGTCAGTGGTATCGCGACGTACACTTCCGACTTCAACTTCCCGGGCTTGCTTTACGCGGTACCGGTGTGTGCGACGATCGGAAGCGGAACGATCGCCGGGCTCGATACAAGCGTTGCCGGGTCGATGCCGGGCGTGCAGGCCGTCTACCACCGTGCGAACATCGGGCGGATCTATCGTTCCGCGCCCGACGAGGGGCTGGGCACGCATCTGGACGAGCGGCGCCCGCCGTTCGAGGATGACGTTATCCGCTACTACGGTCAGTACGTTGCCGCCGCCGTCGCCGATACCTACGAGCAGGCGATTGCCGCCGCTAACGCCGTCAAGGTGACGTACGACGCGAAAGAACCCGACGTCCGCGATCAGCTCGAGCCCGAGGGGCAACCGAACCTCGACGGCGAGCGTGGCGATCCCGATGCGGCATTCGATTCGGCTCCCGTCAAAATCGACCAGACGTACAGCACCCCGGTCGAAACGCACAATCCGATTGAGTTGCACGCGAGCGTCGCCGTCTGGGACGGGCAGGACTTCACGCTGTATGAGACCACGCAAGGCGTCGTGAACCATCGCGACGTTGCGGCAGAGATGCTCGGCGTGCCGAAAGAACGGGTCCGGGTCATCTCGCGATTTCTTGGCTCCGGCTTCGGTGGCAAACTCTTCCCTTGGCCACATAGCTTCATCGCTGCCGCCGCCGCACGCGACCTGAATCGTCCCGTCAAGCTCGTCGTTTCGCGCGACATGATGTTCCAGAACGTCGGGCACCGCCCCCGAACGCAACAGCGCATCCGCCTTGGAGCCGGCTCCGACGGCAAGCTCGTCGCGCTCATGCACGACTCGCTCAACCACACCTCGATCCTCGACGACTACCAAGAAAACTGCAGCGAAGCGACGCCCTACAGCTATTCGACGCCCAACTTCCGCGCGACGTCAGGCCTCGCCCGCCGCAACGTCGGCACGCCGACATCGATGCGCGGCCCCGGCGCCGTGCCGGGCTTGTACGCGCTCGAGTCCGCCATGGACGAACTTGCCATCGCACTCGGCATCGATCCGGTCGAGCTTCGCCTGCGCAACGAGCCAAACAAGGATGAAGGTTTGGACCTGCCGTTTTCCTCGCGCCATCTCGTCGAGTGTTTGGCCGTCGGAGCTAAGCGGTTCGGCTGGTCCGGGCGCGATCCGCGCGTCGGTTCGATGCGCAAGAACGGGCTCATTCTCGGCTGGGGCGTCGCGGGGTGTTCGTGGATTGCGGAGCGGTTCGCCGCACAGGTAGCCGTTGATCTCCGCGACGACGGGAGCGCGCGCGTTGCAACGGCGACGCAGGACATCGGGACCGGCACGTACACCGTGCTCGCGAATGTCGTCTCCGAAAAGACCGGTATTCCGGCGAACAAGATCGAGGTCGTTCTCGGCGACACCAACTTGCCGCCGGGACCGATTTCGGGCGGCTCGATGGTTACTGCGTCCGTAATCCCGGCCGTCTCCCAAGCGATCGAAAGCGCACAACAGCGCATCCTCATGGCTGCGATCGAGACGGAGGGCACGCCGTTCTACGGCCTCGAGGCTGACGCGCTGGCGTTTAGCGGCGGCATCGTCCACCGCAAGAACGAAGGCCCCGAGCGGGGGATGGCGTTCGAGAAGATCCTCGCGAAGGCGAAGGCACGGTCAACTTCAGGCTTGGGCAAAGCCGAAGCGACCTTCGGCAGCGAAGACCGGAAATTCTCGCAGCATTCATTCGGGGCGCAGTTCGCCGAAGTGACGTGGCAGCCCGAGATCGCGCGGCTGCGCGTGTCGCGCGTCGTGACCGTCATTGATGCCGGTCGCATCATCAACCCCAAGCCGGCGCGTAACCAGATCGAAGGTTCGGTCGTGATGGGCGTCGGCATGGCGCTGCTGGAAGCGACCGAGTACGACGCGCGCTTCGGCGCACCGATCAACAACAATCTTGCGGATTACATGGTCGCAACCAATGCCGACGCACCGCAGATCGAGGTGACGTTCCTCGATTATCCTGACCGGGTGCTCAACGACATGGGCGCCCGGGGCGTCGGGGAGATTGGGCTCGCGGGCATCGCTGCGGCAATTACCGCCGCCGTTTACCATGCGACCGGCGTCCGCGTGCGCAACCTGCCGGTCCGGCTCGAAGAACTTCTCGCTTAGCGTCGCGCTTGCCGCCGGTACGCGCTCGGCGGCGCGCCGGTCGCGCGCGCGAACCAGCGTGCAAAATA
Organism: Vulcanimicrobiota bacterium; assembly: GCA_003158195.1. Lineage (GTDB taxonomy): Bacteria > Vulcanimicrobiota > Vulcanimicrobiia > Vulcanimicrobiales > Vulcanimicrobiaceae > Palsibacter > Palsibacter borealis. Next base: position 32,207 of record PMHP01000024.1, read on the forward strand.
GCATTGGTCCGCAAGGCCCACAGCCTTCGCGACGCTCGCGATCGGGAGGGCCGTCGTCTCCAAGAGGCGCCTCGCGTGGCGCAGGCGCAGCGCGCCGAGAAATCCGTGCGGCGTGACACCGGTGTGCGCTTTGAACTGGCGCAAACAGACCAGAGGTGAGAGGCCGACGCTCGAAGCGATGTCGGCAAGCAAGATCGGTTCGCTCGCGTGATCTTCGATGAAGCGCTTGGCGCGCTCCATGCGCAAACGGCTGGGACGATGCGGCCGAGCCCCACGTCGCGACCGCGTCGAAACGACGTCGAACGTTTCGAAGACGCGCGAATCGAACGTCTCGAAATCGCCGGCTGCGACGGCCCACTCGAGCTTCGGCACGCCCTGGATCGGCACGGTGTCGTCGATAAAGAGCGGTTCCTCGCCATCGACCGATCCGGGCCGCAAGCTCGCGATCAGATTGCTGTCGGGAAAACGCGAATCGTGGCGGCAGCCGTAGCCCGCTCCCCGCACGCCGCAGACGAGCGTCTTGAGGTCGATGCGATCGTGGCCGCGGCGTCCCTGAAAGTCCCAGCTGCCGCGCGTCGTCTGCACGATAACGTCGACTTCGAAGAGCTTGTCTTCAGCGGCGTCGCGCACGCACGGGCCGGCGTGATGATAGTGATAGACGACGCAATGCTTCGACCACCGCAGCGGAAGCAGCATTCCGCACACGAGGTCGATCGGATCCGGCGGCTCGGCGTCCGCAGCGCCGCATGGCGAAAAAGACGTCAAGTTCGTCCAAATGGGACGGCGGCCGGGCCCTGCTACTTGGTCTGTGAAGATGACGTCCCCCATGGATTTTGCGGTTTACCGATCCAGCACCGGCCGGTGCTGGAATGGCTTCGACGCAACTCTTTACCAAACCACGCCGGGAATCGACGAGACGCTGTTTTCTCGGCACTGCGTCAGCATGCACCTGGGGCCGCCGGTCCTGGCTGCCGTGGCCTGCGACGGCGCGGTCGTCCGCAAAGTCCACCGGGCAGGCGACATCAAGATCATTCCGGCCGGCTTTTCGCGGACGTGGGAGGTCGCAGACGCGGCGCGCAAGCTTTCGATCCGAATCGGCGACCGGCTCTTCGAGACGGCCGCCGACGCGATGAACGTGTCCTACGACCGCGCCGCGATCGGGCCGCGCTTGGATGTGCGGGACCTGCGGATCGAATACGTTGCCCGCGCGCTTGCAGCCGAACTCGAGTCCGAGGAGCCCGCGGGCCGGCTGTACGCGGATAGCCTCGGCTTAGCACTCGCCGCGCACTTGCTGCGGCACTATGCGGGTGCGACGCACCCTCGCATGTCACGCGGTCTCTCGCAGCGGCGGCTGCGCCACGTCCTCGAGTACATCGACGAATCTGCCGGGCGCGATCTCGCGCTCGCGGAACTCGCGAGCGTCGCCGGCGTGAGCTCGTCGCATTTCAACGTGCTCTTCAAACGATCGGTCGGCCTTTCGGCACACCGTTACGTCGTGCGCCGCCGGGTCGAGCGGGCGCTCGGGTTGCTCGCCGAAGGCGAACTTCCCGTCAGCGCCGTGGCTCTCGAAGCGGGCTTCGCCAATCAAAGCCATTTGTCGGTGTGGATGCGGCGAATCGTCGGCACGACGCCCGGCGCCTTCCGGCACGGCGCGCAGACGTTCGATCGTATTCGAAATCGCGCGAACCTAAGCGACGGCGGCCGTCTCGAGTTGCTACGCTTGCCGACGCCCGAGGAGGAGGCGTATGAACAGGCACGACGTGGCATGCACCTATAGTCTGGCGATCGTCGCGACGGTGGCGGCGATGTCACTGCCCGCGGCCGCAACCGCAGGGACGCAGTATTCGGTCGTCAATTTGGGGTCGTTCGGCGGCGTGTGGGGTCAGGCGAGCAGCATCGATGACGCCGGTACGATCGCCGGCGCCTCGGATCCCAAAGGAGACGGGCTCACCCATGCCGCGGTGTGGGGTCGCGGGCACGGGCCGGTCGACCTCGGCACGCTCGGCGGCGGTAATAGTGCGGTGGCGTGGCCGAACCACGACAATTTCCCGTTGATCGCGGGCATTTCGGAGACCGCGGAAGTCGAACCGCTGGGCGAAGACTGGAGCTGTGCGATATTTTTCTATCCGGTCGCGACGGGGCACGTGTGCGTCGGCTTCGTGGAGTTCGGCGGCCGCATGTGGCCGTTACCGACGCTCGGCGGATACGACGGCTATGCCGCCGGGACGAACGACTTCGGGCAAGTCGTCGGCTGGGCTGAAACGACATATCGCGATGCGACGTGCGAGGGCGCCGGCGTTGGGTTTGGCCAGGTCCTGCAGTTCTTGCCCGCGGTGTGGAATCCGCCGTATCGCAAGGCCGAAGCGCTGCCGACATTGCCGGGCGATTCCGACGGCGATGCGGTCGCGGTCAACGACTTCGGCGTGGCCGTCGGTAATTCGGGCGAGTGCGATCAAGCAGTCGGCCGTTTCACGGCGCAGCACGTCGTGATGTGGGATCACGGCCGGGTGACGAACATACCATACGCGCCGACGCTCGGGGGAGCCGCCTGGAATACGCCGACCGACATCAGCAACTCGGGCGAGATCGTCGGCTTCGCAAACCTGCGCGGTAATACGACCGGAAACTATGCGCCGCACGCGTTTGCCTGGACCGCGCGCACGGGGATGGACGACCTCGGCACGATCTCTGTGGCCGATGGGGTCAGCTCCGCGGGCGGCGTCAACGATTTCGGCGAAGTCGTCGGCTACTCGGGATCGCGCGCGTTTGTGTACCAGAACGGCACGATGACCGACCTCAACACGCTCGTCGACGCGTCGGGCGCATCGCTCTATCTTGTCGTGGCGAACGATGTCAACGATCGCGGCGAGATCGCCGGCCAAGCCTGCGTGCTTGCGAGCGGACAGTGCACCGATACGCTCGTCCCGTTCCTCGCGATTCCGCATCGGGCCAACGGTGCGACGCGCGCGCCCGCGCGCTCATCGGGGCGATCCATCGTCATCCCGGCAAGCCTGCGCGCCCGGATACTGCGCCGGTATTTAGGAGCGTCCGCAATGTAACAACCTCGTCCGCCGGTTCTTCGGGCTGCGCGCTTCGCGGAAAGGTTTTTTTGGCCGCCTTCCGAGAGTTTAGCGCAACGTTCTTTCGTAGAATGGGAGCCGCTGCGGAATTGAAGGAATTGTCGGTTGCGCCTCAAGCGATGCTCGCGGGTCTTCGCGTGCTCGATCTCTCGACGATGATCGCGGCCCCGCTAGCCGGCACGTTGCTTGGGGATTGGGGCGCCGACGTCGTCAAGGTCGAGCAACCGGGCGAAGGCGATCACGTTCGGCGCTTCGGAGCGCAGCGTCTGGGCCAGGGGCTGTACTGGAAGGCGCTCGGACGCGGGAAACGAAGCGTCGCGCTCGATTTGCACCGGCCCGAGGCGCAAGCGCTGCTGCGCCGGTGGGCGCCGTCGTTTGACGCGATCATCGAAAATTTCCGCCCGGGTACGCTCGAACGCTGGAATCTCGATCCGAAAGCGCTCCTGGAGCAGACGCCGCGCCTAGTCGTTCTGCGAACGACGGCTTTCGGCCAGGACGGACCGTACCGGAATCGCCCCGGTTTCGGAACGCTCGCCGAGGCGATGTCCGGCCTCGCCGCCGTGACCGGGTTCCCGGATCGGCCGCCCCTGTTGCCGGCATATCCGCTTGCCGACGTCCTGGCCGGATACCTCGGTGCGAGCGCGATTCTCGCCGCCCTCATACGGCGCGAGCGAACGGGGGCCGGCGAAATCATCGATCTTGCAATCTACGAGGCCGCGCTCAAAACGATCGAGTCTCAGGTCGTTGAGTACGATCAGAACGGGACACTTCATTCGCCGCAAGGCAATCGGATCGGCGACTCGGCACCGCGAGGCGCATACCAGTGCGCGGACGGGAAATGGCTCGCGCTGTCGGCCAGCACGCAGAGCATCGCCGAACGCGTGCTGCGCGTGATCGGCGGCGAAGCGCTCGCCCGCGATCCGCGCTTTCGGACCAACCTCGACCGGCTGGCGCACATCGCCGAGCTCGACGAACTCGTCGCGGGGTGGTGTGCGCGCCTTCCGCGCGAGGATGCGCTCGCGGTGTTCGACGCAGCGAACTGCGCTGCCGGGCCGCTCGAGAACGTCGCAACGATGCTTGACAATCCGCAGGTCGTCGCCCGCGAATCGATCGTCTCCGTCGACGATCCGGTGCTCGGGTCCATCCGGATGAGCAACGTCTATCCGCGCTTCACGTCGGCGCACGCGCCCCCGCAGACGACCGGAGCGTCGCGGGTTGGGGAGCACACGCGCGAAGTCCTCGGCGCCGATCTCGACATCGATGCGGCGGAATTCGACCGTCTTGAGGCTCTGGGAGCGTTCGGGCCGAGCGGTGCTCGCGCGAGCGCAGGAGCGTGAGCGCGACCAGCAGTCCGGCTTGGCGCTCGCTGCTGTATGTCCCGGCGAACGTCGAACGATTCGTCGAGGCCGCGAACCGCAGCGGTGCCGACGGGATCCAGCTCGATCTCGAGGACGCGGTCGCGCCAAGCGAAAAAGCAGCTGCGCGGCGAGCCGTCCCCGCGGCGGCGGAAACGGTGTCCCGCGGTGGGGCCGACGTTATCGTGCGCATCAATCGGCCGCTGTCGCTGGCCTTGGACGACATCGAGGCCAGCGTCTCCCCGAACGTCGGCACCCTCGCCTTACCGAAAGTCATGGGCGCCGACCACATACGGCTGCTCTCCGAAGCCGTCGCCGAAGCTGAGGCGCGTAACGGCATCGTGCCTGGAACGACGCGTTTCATCGTCATGATCGAGACGGCGGAAGCCGTCGCCCGCGCGAGCGAGATCGCCAAGGCCGATCCGCGCGTGATTGCGCTGACGCTCGGAGGCGAGGATCTCGCAAGCGACCTCGGCGTCGATCCCGGCGCCGACGTGCTCGGCGCATACCATGCCGCGGTCGTCGCCGCAGCCGTCGCGGCCCGCGTGATCCCCCTCGGGCTCGTCGGTTCGATCGCGCAGTTTCGGGATCTCGACGCTTTCGCCGCCACCGCCCGGCGTTCGCGCGAATTCGGCTATCGCGGCGCCGCGTGCATCCATCCGGCCCAAGTTCCGATTCTCAACGCCGCGTTCACGCCAAAACTCGAGGACGTCGAGCGCGCTCGAGAGATCGTCGCCGCGTACGAAGCAGCCCACGCTGCCGGAGCGGGCGCGATCTCGCTCGACGGCCGCATGATCGACGTTCCGGTAGCCGAGCGCGCCCGCGCGCTCATTGCTTCGTATGAAGCCGCCACTTCACACCTCGCTCGATAAAGGTTAAGCATGCAACAATCATTGTCTCGTAACACCTTCGTGCGCGTTGCCGCGGGCGGAGCCGCTGCCTTCGCCTCGATCGGCATCTTGCGCTATCCGGCCGGGGCGGCCGAATTCACGCTGAAGTTCGCCGACGACCTTCCGCCCGATCACCCGACCAACGTGACCGCCCGCGATGTTGCGGCGAAGGTTTCCGCTCGCAGCAACGGCCGGGTCGAGCTCCAGGTCTTTCCGGCGAATCAATTGGGCAACGATACGCAGATGCTCTCGCAGTTACGATCGGGCGCGATTCAATTCATGGCAGTCGGCGACAATATCCTCGCAACGCTCGTCCCCGCGGCCGCCATCGACAACGTCGGGTTCACGTGGGCCGATGCTAAGACCGCGTTTCGCGCGCTCGACGGCGACCTCGGCGCCTACGTTCGCGGCGAGATCGAGAAAGCCGGACTTCACCCGATGACGAAGATCTGGGACGAGGGCTTTCGCGAGATGACGAGTTCCACGAGGCCGCTCCTAAAGCCGGAAGATCTTGCAGGCTTTAAGATGCGCGTCCCACCGAGTCCGATCTCGACGGCACTCTTCGCGGCGCTCGGCGCTTCGCCGACGACCATTAACATCAAGGACCTTTATTCAGCGCTCGAGACGCACATCGTCGACGGCCAGGAAAACGCGCTTTCGTTGATCGACTCGCAGAAATTCTACGAGGTGCAAAAGTACTGCTCGCTGACGAATCACATGTTCGTCGGCTATTGGGTTTTGGCGAACCCGGACGCCTTCAACAAGTTGCCCAAGGACATGCAGAACCTCGTCGCTGGGGCGCTCGACGAAGGCGCGCCGTCGCAGCGCGAGGCCAACGTTCACGAAGACGCGACCGTGCGCGGCAAACTCACCTCCGAGGGCATGCAAATCGCCGACGTCGATCGGGGCGCATTCCGGAAAAAACTCGTCGAAGCCGGGTTCTATAAGCAGATGCGCGATCAGTTCGGCCCCAAGGCGTGGGGGCTGCTGGAAAAATATGCCGGAAAAGTGACCTGAGGCGATGGCGGCGACCGAAGGGACCCTAACTGCCGACGCCGTCGGCGCGTCCCAGTCGTTGGAGACGGAACGGGAGCCGATTCGGCGGTTCGACGCAGTCGACCGCTACCTCAAATGGATCACCGAGATCCCGGCAGCGCTGCTCGTCATAACGGAAGTCGGCGTTCTTCTGGCCGGCGTCGTGGCGCGCTACGTCCTCAACAAGCCGCTCCTCTGGAGCGACGAGCTGGCCGAGACCTTGTTCCTGTGGCTCGTTATGTTCGGTTCCGTCATCGCGCTGCGCCGCAGCGAGCACATGCGCATGACGGCGATCGTCAACCGGCTACCGCTAAAATGGCAGCGCTGGACTTCGACGACGGCGCTGCTCGTCGTCGGCGTCGTGCTGTTGATCCTGCTTCCCAACGCCAAAGATTACATGGTGACGCAATACGACATCCTCACGCCCGCGATGCAGATCCACGATGCGTATCGGGTGCTCGGAATGGTCGTCGGTATCGTCTTGATGCTCGTGATCGCCGGCGTCAGAATCGTCGAGGAAGCCGATTGGCGCGGGGTGGCCGGCGCGGCCGGCATCGTCGCGCTCGTGGGCGTCGCGATGGCGCTCGCGCGGCCTGAGTTCGCGGCGCTCGGCAACCTCAGCCTCGCGGTGTTTTTCCTCGGCCTCGTCGGCGTTTGCGTCGCGGCCGGCATTCCGATCGCGTTTTGCTTTGCGCTTGCCACGTTGACCTATCTCACGTTCGCCGCGCCGACGACGCTTTCGGTCGTCGTCGGTCAGATGGATCAGGGAATGTCGTCGCTCGAGTTGCTCGCCGTCCCGATGTTCGTGCTCCTCGGACTCCTGCTCGAGATGACCGGCATCGCGCGCGTGCTCGTTGACTTTCTGGCCGCGCTCGTCGGGCGCGTGCGCGGCGGTCTTTCGTACGTCTTGCTCGGAGCGATGTTTCTGATCTCGGGGATTTCGGGCTCGAAGGCAGCCGATCAAGCCGCCGTCGCACCGGTGCTGTTTCCCGAAATGAAGCGCCGGGGCGCGAATCCGGGCGAACTCGTCGCGCAGCTAGCCGCATCGGCCGCGATGTCGGAGACGATCCCGCCGAGTCTCGTGCTGATCATCATCGCATCGGTAACCGGCGTGTCGATCGCATCCCTCTTTACCGGCGGGATCATGCCGGCATTCGTCGCGGGCCTCGCGCTCGTCATCGTCACGTTCTTCCGATCGCGGGGCGAAAAGTCCGGAGAAGGGCCGCGCCCGACTGCAGCGCAGATCGCTCGCGCCTTCGTGATCGCGATCCCGGGTCTACTCTTACCGTTTCTCGTGCGCTACTTCGTGCTCAAGGGGATTACGACGGCGACCGAGGTCGCGACGATCGGTATCGGGTACTCGGTCATCGTCGGGATTTTCGTGTATCGTCGATTCCAGTGGCGGCGCGTGCTGCCGATCTTAGTCGATACGGCGTCGCTCTCCGGTGCGATTCTGCTCATCATCGGGTCGGCGACCGCAATGGCGTGGGCGTTGACGCAAGCGGGCTTCGCCCAGTCGCTCGCCGACTCGATGTCGAAGGTTCCCGGCGGCGCCGGCGGCTTTCTTGCGATCTCGATCGTCGTGTTCATCGTACTCGGCAGCGTGCTCGAAGGCATCCCGGCGATCGTGCTTTTCGGTCCGCTGCTGTTCCCGATCGCGCGCGAACTGCACATCAACGACGTGCACTACACGATGGTCGTCATTCTCTCGATGGGGATCGGGCTGTTCTCACCGCCCTTCGGCGTCGGCTTCTATCAATCGGTGCTCATCGGACGCTCGACCACGGACGCCGCGATCGGGCGGATGTTCCCGTATCTGGCCGCCGTCGCCGTCGCGCTCGTTCTCGTCGCCGCGATCCCGTGGCTGTCGACCGGTTTTCTGCACTAACGCGCTTACGAAACGCGCCGGACGAAGGCTCGCTCTTCGTTGAGAATGCATCCGGCCGCGTCGACGCGGCGCAGGCATTCGACGGCGCCCGGGTCGGACATCAGCCGTTCGCGGTACTGTTCGTAGGCCGCAAGATTTGGAAAGTCGATCAGTCCTAGCGCCACGTTTGTGGGCCCGGCAACCTTGGTCGGCAAATAGTAGGCGACGGACGCGCCGCCGCACCGTTCGATCGGCTGCACCAAGGCCTGCGCATACGCCTCGAAATCGGCTAACTTCCTTGGGTCAAGCGTGTAGCGGATGCACAACGTCATCGTTCGCCTCCCCGTTGAAGCCGCGGAAATTTCGGCCGAGTTCGTGTGCCCAGACGATGCCGAATGCGTCGCGAAGTGCGGCGATCCCGCGCGCGGTCACGTCGAGCGCGCGCGTGGACGCGCGGCGTCGCACCCACTCGTTTTCGAGCGCGTGCCGGCACAGTGCCGCGCCGGCAACTCCCGCGACGTGCCAGCGGCGCTCGCTCCAGTCGAGACACGCGCGGCACTGCGGGCGGCGTCCTGCGAGGTCATACGCGATGCCAAGTCGCCCGAAGAGGTCCAGCCCTTGTGGCGTAAGCCGCACGCCGGCCTCGTCGAACGCGATCGCGCCGCCGTTGCGCAACGCGTCGGCGAGCGAGACCCCGAGCACCCCGGCAAGGTGATCGTAACAGGTTCGCGCGCGTCGTAGCGCCTCATCCAGGCCGCGTGCGGTCGGATGTCGCGGCTCGGGTGCCGGGGCGAGAACCATCAGCGACTCGAGCGCGTGGGCTACTTCCGGGGAGCCGATCCGGTAATACCGATGGCGGCCTTGCGCAATAACGCTCACGAGCGCGCTGCGAACCAAGCGCGCAAGATGCACGCTCGCCGTCGATGGCGTCACGTTCGCCGCGCGCGCGAGTTCGCGGCCGGTCCATGCGCGACCGTCCATGAGGCTCGCGAGCATTTCGGCGCGCGAGGGGTCCGCGACGAGTCGCGCCAGGCCTGCGAGGGAAAACGCGCTATCCGACACGCATCATCGTTTTCCGCCGGCGAAGGTTCTTCCCCACCATCGTTCGACGATCGTCAAACAGACGGACCGCGGGCTTAGCTCCCCGAACGCGACCATGCGAGTAACGTCGGAACGGAGCCGGATCTATGCGAGTCGGGCGGGTCGAGCTGCGAATCGCGAACGTCGAGGGATTCCTCGTGCGGATCCGGCACCTCCACGGCGCCGACGTCCGCTCGGATCGCGAAGGATTGCCGACCTGGCCGTACGAGCGCGCCGCGAAGGATACCTGGAGCGTCGCCGACTGGAAACGCGAACGATTCGCGCCGCGCTACCCGGGGTTCGAGGTCGATGTGGTCGACGGCNNCATGGCCTGACGAAGCTCGAAACCGTCCGAGATTCCTACGAATGACTTATTTACAACATTCTCAGTAAACGCTATACTAAGCTCATGCAAGCCGACCTGCCGACCGCCGCTCCGGCCATCACCCAGATCACGCCGCGGGACGTCGATTTCCACCTCGATCCCGCTCGCGCCAAAAACTGGCTCGACCACTCNNGCCCGAGAAGACCCTCTTCCCGAACGCGCTTTCGATCCTGTTTCCGCCGGGCGAGCGGTTCTTCATCGCCTCGGTCCTGGCCAACCGCGACAAGATCGCGGACCCGAAGCTCAAGGCCGAAGTCAAGGCATTCTGCCAGCAAGAGGCTTATCACACGCGCGAGCACGTGGCGTACAACAAAGCCCTCAATTCGTTCTGCGATGCCGACAGACTCGACCGCGAGCTCACCGAGCACCTTAGCTGGGTCCGCAAGACGCTCCCGGAAGGCGGACCGCTCCTCGCCACGGTGGCCCTCGAACATTTCACGGCAATCATGGCGCACGAACTCCTGAACGACCCCGCGTTCCTCGAAGGCGCGGAGCCGGGTTACGCCCGCCTCTGGCTCTGGCACGGGCTCGAGGAATGCGAGCACAAGGCAGTCGCATTCGACGTGTTCCGCGCGACGATGACCGGCCCGTTCCGCGAGTATCGCCGAATGCTCGTCATGTATTTGACGACGCTCACGTTCTTACGCTTTATCGCCAAACACTGCATCGCGTTGATGCGCGCGCAAGGGCTTGCGAAAAGCCCGGCGTCGTGGGCGAAGCTCCTTTGGAACGTCTTCGTCTCGCCCGGGCTCATGCGCCGCATCGTCCCGGCGTATCTGCGCTACTACTCGCCGGCCTTCCACCCAAACGACCTCGACGATCGCGCGGCGCTAACGCGCACGCGCAAGCTCATCGCCTCGTGGTCGTGACCCAGACGAGCGGGTAACGCCCGACAAAGCGGCGGGGCGACTGCCCCGGAGCGATTCGTCGCACATTCTACGCCGCTGCGCCGCTCGGGGCGCGCCGTGCGGGCAGAACGACGCGACTACGTGCCGATAACACAAACATGCTTCACCTCGTCCTGATTGCCGCACTCGCGGCGCCGGGAATCGAGTTTCCGGCTACGTACTCCCCCGTGCCTTCCCCGGTGCGAATCGACGAGTGCAGTGCGTCGCGCGACGGGCTCGATCTCGTTTATCGCTTTGACTTGAGCAACACGAGCGCTAAGAGCGTCGACCGGGTTGAGGTCGCCTTCGTCTTTGAAAATCCGGGCGAGAAAAGCTCCCGCGGGATGCAGAAGTTTGCGATAACGACCCCGATGGATGCCGGCCAATCGCTGCGCTACTCGGATGAAACCGGCACGCTGCGGCGCGCCGACGTCTCTCGCGGGGCGCATTTCGGCGCGTGCTCGGTCGTCGCCGTGCAGTTCGCCGACGGCACCCACGTCGAGCCCCCACTCGTCGACGCCTTCGCCACCCCCGTCCCCACCGCCGCCCCCTCCGCGACGCCCGCTTCGTAAGCTTGACCGCGCCGCAAAGCGGCGCACGCGCGTCGGCGCGGGCCGGACTAACGCCGCATCCATGCGGCGTCCGGCAGGCTCGCTTGGCACGGTCAAGCGCCGTAACGCGCGCCGCGGCTTGCTCGTGGAAAGGCGCGGGAGTCCGCGCCGGGGGCTTGGGGTGTTCCCCCGATTTCAAAGTAGGGCGGCTTACGGTCGAGGGGGCGCGAAGCGGGTAGACTGGGCGCGTGCGTGACGTGTCCAGCTTGATCGCCCCGTATGGCGAGCTCGGCGAAAGAGCCGGAAGATCGATGGAAAACAAAGTTTGGTACCTGCGGCAGAACCGTCTGTTCGAACAGGCGGGCGAGGATGCGATCGCGGGCGGCGATCAAATCTTCAAGACGTCCGTTTACCCGAAACGATCGATGGTCTTCGATCAAGGGGATCCGACGCGGGTCGTCTTTCTCGTCAAGCGGGGCAAGGTCCGGATCACGCGATTGACCGCGGACGGCAAAGAAGTGACCGTCGCGGTGCTCGGTGCGGGCGACATGTTCGGTGAAGAGACGCTCTTCGACGCGCAGCCGCGCACGACGCACGCGGTCTGCATCGAAGAGAGCCTGCTTTGTACGGCCAAAGCCGACGATCTGTTTGCGCTGCTTTCGCGCAACCCCACGCTCGCCCTCAACGTCGCCAAGATCCTTAGCGACCGTCTCGTCGATGCGTCGGCAACGATGGAAGACCTCGCGTACGCCAAGATCTCCGACCGGATCATGCATCTCTTCGAGCGGCTCGCCGTCGAACACGGGATCGCGACCGAACGCGGCACGAACATCGACGTCCGGCTTACCCACGCCGACATCGC
>PMHP01000191.1 GCA_003158195.1 Vulcanimicrobiota bacterium
ATCATCTCCCCTCTGTCCGCGCGGCCACGATGCTGACCTTCGGTCTCGCCGCTGTGGCCGCCGGGCGCGAGGCGCTCTCCTGGAACGCGCTCGGAGCCGCTGCTATTGCGATCGGCGGCCTCGATCCGGCATCCGTGCAGAGCCTTTCGTTCGCGCTCTCGTTTTCGTGCGTCGCCTCAATTCTCGCGTTCGCGAAACCGCTCGCGCATGCGCTCGCCGACCGGGGAATACCGAAGCTCCTCTCGGAGCTTGGAGCCGTTTCCATCGCGACGCAAATCGGCACGTGGCCGTTGACAGCCGCGGCGTTCCTCGTCATCGCGCCGTACGCCGCACTTGCGAACATCGCGGTCGTGCCGGTCGTCGGCGTGGTCATGCTGGTCGGCTTCGCGGCGTTGCTGGCGGCGCCGGTCCCGTTGGCCGCGAGCGCAGCAAACAATATCCTGACGTCGTTGCTCGATTGGATCGTTGCGTGCGTGCGCTCGGTCTCCGCGCTCCCGGGGGCGCACGTCATCGCGACGCCGCCCCCCGCATGGGCGATCTCTGCCTACGACCTCATGCTTGTCGCGGCAAGCGTCTCGATAGCTAGACGGCAGCACGTTGCTGTTTCGTTCGGCCTCGTCGCCCTAACGGGCACCCTCTGCTTGTGGCCTCCGCGCGTTGCGAATCACGATCTCGCGATAACGGTCATCGACGTCGGACAGGCCGATGCGATCCTCATCCGCACGCCAGCGGGTCACGCATTTCTCGTCGACGCCGGAGGCCGTCTCGAGCGCGGCAACGACGCCGGCTCGCAAGCGGAAGCGATCGGCGAACGGATCGTCGTGCCATTTTTGATCCGGCAAGGCATCCATCATCTCGATGCGGTTCTGTTATCGCATCCACACGGCGATCACGTAGGCGGCTTACCCGCAGTCTTACGCACCCTCGGCGCCGGCGTCTTCGCGGATAGTGGACAAACCTATCCCGGACACGCGTACCACGATGCGCTTGACGTCGCGGCGCAGCGTGGCGTGCCGATCGTGTACCCGCGCGGCGGGACCGTCTGGTCGACCGGCGACGGCGTCTCGTTCCGGTTCTACGGCCCGACATTGCCGCTGCTGACCAACACGCGTAACGACATCAACAACAACTCACTCGTCTTCCGGTTGGAGTACCGGGATTTCCGCATGCTCTTCACCGGTGATGCCGGCGCCGAGGCGGAAGCGCGCATCCTCGCCAGTGGGGCCGACGTGCACGCCGACGTGCTGAAAGTCGGCCACCACGGGAGCGCCTACTCCTCGGCACCGCAATTCATCCGCGCGGTCTCGCCGAAGTACGCCGTCATCTCCGTCGGCCGCGATAACCTGTTCGGCCATCCGGCCGCCTCGACGATCGAAACCCTCGAGCACGCGGGAGCGCGCGTGTATCGAACGGACGAAGACGGCGCGGTGACGATCGACAGCGACGGCAACGACGCGATCGTTCGCCCGTTTTTGTCTAGTACGATGCCATCGAATTCGCCGCGTTGAGTAAGTCCGTCCGGGACCCGCCTTTAATACCAAGCGTGTATTGGGAACTTCCCGAATTCCAACTCAAGTTTGAATAACCGCATGAGGCCCCACACGTTGCCTGTGTGAAATACGCGGTGATGCCGTTGCTGAGCTGCATCGGGGTACCAGTTGGCGGACTCGGAGTCGGCGAGGCACTCAAGGATTGACCCGCCACATAGATTTGTTCGCATGCAGTCGCCCCAAAGCATTTCGGCCGCGCATCTATGAAGACGGCGTATTGCGTTGACGACACGCTTAAGATCGATGCATACAAGGTCGACACGACCATGCTGAGGTTGTTCGGTAGCAGAATTGGGACCGACGTGCCGGCGTGGAGTTGCGGAATGATCGGTGAATAAATCGCTTGCGGGTTTGCGGTCCCTGCCGGCGTCGGCGTTGGGTCCGGCGTCGGTTGGGGAGTCGGCGTCTGGCTTCCCTGGGGAGTAGATGTCGAAGCCGGAGAAGACGTCGGCGTTGGCGATCCCTGCGGGCCAGGGGTCGAATTTGGATTCGGTGTGACGATGCTCACGTAAAGAGTGACGGGACTACTCTCACCATAGGTCGAGCTCGAAACGACATCCGCAGAGAACGCGTAGGCGCCGGGCGACGCGGTAGCTCCAACGGAAAGCGTGATGGTAAATTTGGAAGTGAAAGACTCTGCGTATCTCGGGAGACGACTAGCTCGGCATGCAGACCGCGATTTTTTCGCGAAAAGACTTGGTACGGGTGCGGCACGTAGGAGCCCGGCCGACCCGCCATTTCGACTGCTGCTTGAGTTCCCCGCGCCAAGTTGACGCGTGAGGCTCGGAATCGAGTGATTTGCCGAACAACCAAAAACCAGCGAAAACACGATCGTTAAAACTAGCGACTTAAGAAGCGGCTGCAGAAAACCCCGTTTCGCCCAAGCACAATTCTTGAAAGATACGTAGGATGCGAGGTTAGCCGTGGTGCAAGCGCCACCTTGAAATAATCGCTATCGAGTCACCTTTGCGAAATCGGTCACATTTGCTTTCAACGGAATCCGAAACGATTCAGGATTGAAAATGGTTGCAAAGCGACGACACGGCTCGCATCACAAAAGGAGGCCGGAGCGTGCTTAAGTTCTATGTCGAGAAGCGTCTTTGATATGGTTTCGAAAAAGACGGAACAGTCATCGCGGGATGGACGTATTCGGCGGGGAGCGTCAGCGCCAAAATAACGCACGTCGATCCGCCGACAGCGACGGCAACGACGCGATCGTTCGCCCGTTTTTGACGCGTGTGGGAATCCGGCTCGTGCGTCCGGCGTGTCACGTTGCGCTGCCCTGCCTCGTCCGTCATGGGTAAGGACCTGCATCGGCAGGGGCCAACGGAGGGGCAGATCGATGTTGAACTGGATTGCAAAACAAAAGGTGAACGCGTTCGGACGCCGCTGGGGATACGACACCGGCTACATGCGCGAGATTCTAGACGAAGTGGGTGCGGGCGCGCTGCTTCCGCTGGATGCCCTGCAAAAAGTCGGCAAGTACCGTCGCGGCATCCCGGCCGCCGTCTATTGTGCCGCGAAGCTCACCGCCGCTCGCGCGGCCGATTGCGGTCCTTGCCTGCAACTGACCGCGTCAATGGCCGAAGCGGAGGGTATCCCCCTTTCGCTCATCCGCGTGCTGGTCTCCGGCGATCGCGCTGCGCTGCCGGAGGACGTCCGCCTCGGTGCGGACCTCGCCGATGCGACGATCGCGCGCGACTCTGGTGGCGAGGCCGCAAGGCAGCAGATCCTCAAGCGGTGGGGCCGCCGGGGCCTGGTTTCGCTTGCCTATGCGATCGTCGTGGCGCAGGCATTTCCGACGCTCAAGTATGCGCTCGGACACGGGCACGCATGCGTTCGCGTAAAGGTCGGCGGAGCCGACGTTCCGGTGAAGGCGACCGCCGCGGCATGAATGCCGCTGCCGCCGAGCGCTTCGAACGCCATCGCCGCACCCTCGTGCGCCACGCGTATCGCATGCTCGGCGAATATGCCGACGCGGAGGACATCGTTCACGACGCCTATTTGCGCTGGTCCGCGGCCGCAAGCGCCTCGCACGTCGCCGACGATCGGGCCTATCTGCGCACGATCGTCACGCGGCTCTGTCTCGATCGCCTGCGCTCGGCGCGAGCCCGGCGGGAGGTTTACATCGGGCCGTGGCTTCCGGAGCCCGTGCTCGACGATCCGCCGGACGATCCGCAGCGTATCGCTGCCTTCGCTGACGACGTCTCGTTTGCATTGCTGCTGGCACTCGAGCGGCTCTCGCCGCTCGAACGCGCCGCATTTTTGTTGCACGATGCGCTCGACGTCCCATTTGCCGAAATCGCTCAAACGCTCGAGCGCAGCGAGGTCGCGGTGCGCCGCCTCGCCTCGCGCGCACGCGAACACGTCCGCGACGCGCACCGCCAGGCGCAGGTGCCGCATGAAGAAGCGCTGCGCCTGCGTGACGCATTCACCGCCGCACTTGCGAACGACGATCTCCACGCACTGCAGAGCCTGCTTACGAGCGACGTCGTCTTCACGAGCGACGGCGGCGGCAAAGTGCCGGCCGCACTCGTGCCCGTCGCCGGCCCCGACCACGTCGGGCGCCTGGTGCTGGGTCTACGGCGCAAGTCCCTCGAGCAGGTTCGCGACGTCAAGCTCGTGACGCTTAACGGCCTTCCCGGCTTCGTCGTTCTTGGAGAGGAAGGCGTCCTTCAAACGTTGGCGCTCGAAGTCCGCGATGGACGAATCGCAGCGCTCTACGCAACCCGCAATCCGGACAAATTGCGCGCCATCGCGAAGCGATTCACCGAACGCCCTTAGGGACCGCCGGCTAATTCTCGCTGCGCAGCATGGAGCGAAGCGCGTCGACTAGTTCCGGACCGCCGCTATGCCCGTGGCTCGAGATCGCGTGTTCGGTCGCGGCTTTGATGACCTCGTCCTCCGTCCCGGCGATCGTCAGCGTGCAGTTGCTGTCGCTTGGAAACTCGCGACAGTCGATGACTTTCCTCGTCGAAGTTTGCATGTGGGTTCCATTTCCTTACGTTTTGAGTTGAAATACCAGCTTTGTCATGCTGAGCTTGTCGAAGCGCCGCCGGAGTCGACGCCACGGCGGTCCTTCGACTTCGGGCCTACGGCCCTACGCTCAGGATGACAAATTTTCATCCGCTTCCACGTGGCCCACGAGCCATGTACAACTCAGTTTGTGCGCTTCGCGTAGTTCGTTGCCCCGAACCAATCGACTACGATGGCGGGCTCGTCACCGATCACCCAAGCATCGTGACCGCTCGGCAACGAGGTGACGTCGCCGGGCCCGGCGACGAATTCCGTTCCGTCGTCCATGCGGATGCCGATCTTCCCCGACACGTGATATTGAAAGTGCGGCGCCTCGCAGCTGTTTGTCATCGCAATCGGCTTAACGTCGGTTGACCATCGCCAACCGGGCTGGAAGATCAAACGACCAACCTCGGCCCCGCAAACGCTGAGGATCTCGGCTCTTCCGTTCGGGAACTCCCGGACCTCGTCGGGCTTCCCAAAGTTCTTGTGTTCGGTTCTCTGATCGAGACTCTGCATCGCATACTCCTAATTTGACCGCTTCGAAACGGCGGGGCGACAGCGTGAGGCCCGTCCATGCCGGATAGAAAACCACAGGGGAGACTGGACGGATCTTCAGAATCCTCCCCACAATGGCAGTATATCTACTAGTAGGTCAATGTCAAGGGTAATTCCGGCGAAGCGAAATGCTAGCCCCGCGACGCCCGGCCCATCGACCGGGCAGCGAATCCTCGATGTCGCTGAACAGCTCGCTCAAACGCGAGGGTTCAACGGGTTCAGCTATGCCGACATTGCCGAAGAACTGGCCCTCACCAAAGCGAGCCTCCACTACCATTTTCCCTCAAAGGCGCATCTCGGTAGCGCTTTGCTCCAGCGATATCACCAGGCGTTCGGAGAAGCGCTCGAGGCGATCGATCGAGAGAGCGGCGGGGCGGGCGAGAAACTGCGGCGTTACGTCGGGCTGTACGATTCGGTCCTGCAGAACAATCGGATGTGTCTGTGCGGCATGCTCGCAGCCGAATTCGCTACCCTACCCGCCCAAATGCAGCACGAATTGCGAAGCTTTTTCGACGCGAACGAGATCTGGCTCGCGGCGGTTCTCGAAAAGGGGCGACACGCCGGCGACTTCGCCTTCCGAGGGCCGCCGAAACAACGGGCGCGGATCGTCGTTAGCGGATTAGAGGGCGCCATGCTCGTTGCGTGCGCGTACCGGGATGGCCGGCGCTTCCGGTCCGCGGCCAAACAGATCCTTGCCGATATTCGCACCGGATCGGCTCGGGCCAACGGGGCGACAGCAGAGTAAGCTAGCTCTCGCTTTCTCGCTCACTTAGCGGCCGTGCGGGCCAGGTCCTTCCTTGTTCGTCAAGGTGTGCTTGGCTCAGGGTGGCGGGACTGCTAAAGACCGGCGGCCCGAGATGGGGTAGAATGTTCGTAAAGCCCGCGCCCTGCGGGCGGAGTACCAAAGACGTTGGAGCTGCCTCCCCGTACGATCGCCGACGGTCCGCCCTACCGGGCCGATCCGCGACCCTGCCCCCGCTGCACGCACCGCGAGGACGTGCACGAACCGTACCGTGGGACGCGGTTCTGCCGCCACTGCGAATGGATCGCGACGGTCTACCCCTGCTCGCGACGAACCGTCGGCGAGCAGCAACAACTCAAGTCCCTAAGTTTCGACCTGGATTTATAACCTGACGCCCGAGGGATAGCGTCGCGGGGCGCAGGAGATGGCGGCGATGGTTGAGCGCGACTTCGACCTCATGATCTACGGCGCTTCCGGATTCGTCGGCCGCCGAGCCGTGCGTTACGTCGCGGCGCACGCGCAGGCGAGCGGGTTGCGCTGGGCGATCGCGGGTCGCGACCGGGCCAAACTCGAGCCGCTCGCCGAAGCTTCGGGTGGGATTCCCGTCTTGGTCGCTGCTGCGAACGATCGCGCGGCGATCGAGGCGATCGTCGCGCGCACGCGGGTCGTGCTGGCGATGGCTGGACCGTTCTCGCTCTACGCCGACAATCTCGTCGATGCGTGCGTGCGCCTTGGGACGGACTACACCGACATCACGGGCGAAACGCCCTGGATCAAATCGCTGATCGATCGGCACCACGAACGCGCGGCCGAGGCCGGTACGCGGATCGTCCCCGCCTGCGGGTTCGATTCCGTTCCTTCCGACATCGGCGCATACGTCGTGGCACGATACGCACAACGCGAACTCGCGGTCGAAAGCGCGGACGTCAAAGCGTTCTTTCAAGCCTCCGGAGGGCTCAACGGCGGAACGCTCGCAACCTTGATGCAAGTCGCGCGCGACCCGGTGCAGGGCGCGCAGTTGCGCGATCCCGAGTTGCTCAATCCAGCCGGCATGCGCTCGCCGAACACCGACGCTTTGCGCGATCCGGTCGTTGCATCGTTCGACGCCGACGTCGTCGCTTGGATCGCCCCGTTCGTGATGGGCCCGATTAACACGCGGGTCGTTCGGCGCAGCGCGGCACTCTTCGCGCAGTGGGGCGAGCGGTACGGCCCGAACTTCGCCTATCAGGAATACATGGCGTTTCCGGGGCCGTTCGGCGCCGCGCTCGCGACGACCGTCGCGGCCGGAACGGTGCTCGCTCAGACGTCGCTCGCGCTCGGCTCGACCCGTGGGCTGCTGCAACCGCTGGTTCCGAAGCCCGGCACCGGTCCCTCGGAGTATGCGATCGAACATGGCTGGTTCCGCTGCGAACTGTTCGCCCGCACCGCCGGCGCGCGCTGCGTGCGCGGCCTGATCGCCGATCGCGGCGACCCCGGCAATGCCGCGACCGTCAAATTCGCGTGCGAGGCAGCCTTCGCGCTTGCGCTCGACAAGGCCGAGCTACCCGGCGGTGCGTCGCGCGGCGGCGTGCTCACGCCGGCAACCGCGCTCGGCGACGTTCTCGTGCGCCGCCTGCACGACGCCGGCATGACGCTCGAAGCATCGCTCGCGGTGTAAAAAGCGCAACGCGGCNNGCCGGCCGCGTCCGAGTCGTTCGGTTCGCCTAGTTGTCCTTGTGGCCGAGCATGCCTTCGAGATTGCCGAGCTCGGCATTGATCGCGTTATTCGCTTGCAGGTCCACACCGGTTTTGATGACGCTATCGAACGCGCTGCCGCCCGGAATCTTGTCAGCGACGTCGTCGATAACGTTGTTGATGACACCGTCGGCGCCGGTGTCGATCGTGGCATCGGCGGCGAACCCACCGACCTTCTCGGCAAGATTTGATTGATCGCCCGATTGATCGCCCATGGAGATCCCCTCGCAATGCGGCTCGGCATTGGCCGCGAGCCCGGGCCCCGCACCGCCACGACGGCGCGTCCCGCGCTATACACGAAAAAAGACCACGGCCCTGCAGCCCGGGAAACAAACGGTAGCCGGGTGGGTATAGGCTACGCATGAGACTGCTACGAATGGCCGGGGTTGTTTATCGCGAGCTGCCGCGGATCGTTCCGCTATTTCGGGATGGGCGCGTTCCGGCGTGGGCAAAAGTACTCGCCGTGCTCGCCGCGGTTCTAATCGTCTCGCCGCTCGACTTGCTCGGCGACATCCCGGTCGTCGGTCTCTTCGACGATGCAGCGCTCTTATTGTTCGTCGCGCACCAGTTCGTCACGTTTGCCGAGAAACGTACGCGGATGCGCTCCGGGGCAATCGCGGTCAACTAGTCGAATCCGAGGCGAATGTCGCACGATGAGCGCCGGCTCGTGTATTCCACCGACGGGTCGCTCCCGCTTCCGAAGCACGAGCGCGCAACGCCGAAGCCGCCGCGCACGGGCGGCCTGCCGGACGACGGCGTCGTGCGGGTCGGCTGCCAGCGCCGGCGTGCCGGCACGATGACGCTCGTCTATGGGCTCGCGCCGTCGGAGATGGCGACGATCGCGACCAAACTGCGACGCCTCTGCGGGACCGGCGGTACCGCAAAGGACGGCGTCGTCGCGCTTCAGGGCGACAAGCGCGACGCCGTGCTCGCGTATTTTGCCGAGCGCGGCCGCCGTACGAAGCGGATGGGCGGCTAGTGTTCGCCCTCTTGCTCGCGGCAACGCTCGCCCAGATGCAGCCGGGGGCCTCGCCGGCGCCGGAGCCGGCGCCCGCCGCCTCCGATCTTCCGCCGCGCCGCATGCCGCGCAATGCTCCGCACATCGAATCGAGCGATGCCGTCATCCGCAACTCCGGCTCGACGAACACCGCCGGTTTCTTGGTCGTCGTGCATCAAGATTATTCGGCAGACGTCTACGGCGCGGGCGACGCCGAACACAAATCGGTCGGAGCGCCGCAGGCGAAGTGGCTTTTCGAAAAGCTGCAAGCGGCGATGCCTCTTGGGGACCTGGGCGCCGCCCGGTGTATGAAAAGTGCCTCGTTCGGAAGCTCGACGACGATCGCGTACGAGGGGCAGATGACCCCCGATCTCAGTTGCGGCGCCGGCAGCGACGCCGCGCGCGAGCTCGCGCGCACGGCGGCCGTCATCGTCAACCAGCTCGGCATCCCTTCGGGGGTAGGCCGGCTCCGGCGCCGTTTGCTCTAACGTACCCGGTAACAAACGCCGTTCCGGGCCTAAAAAGCTGCAGTCGGGGTGCCCTGGGACCGATACGTAGTATCAGATGATAGAGCGCGTGGAACCGAAGGCGCCGCTGAGCCTGCGGCCGCCGGCATTGCCGGCCCGGTTTCTGCCGGCGCCTGCCGCCCGGCCGGCCGGCTCGGTGATGGAGCTCCCGCTCGGCGAGATCGCCGGCGACTTCCACGCGATCGCCGGCGGCCGCAGTCATCACGCAAACTACGAGTTGCTCGTTTCGAACGACACGCCGCTACCGGTTGCAACCTTCGCTTACGCCACCGAACAATCGAAGCGCCGCGACCGCATCACCTGGAACGCGATCCTCGTGCCGCCGTATTCGGCGATCGCGGTCGAGATCGAGGTCGCGCTGCCGCGGCACGGACGCGCACCCCGCGTCGTGGCCGAACTTCATGCCGAAGACGCGAAGTTGACGCTCGACGGGGGACCCCCGCATCGCTTCTCGCGCGGCCTCGCCCGGCGCGCGACCTTAATCTTTTCCGCCCTGTTGCTGCTCGCCGTAGGAAGCGTTTCGTTTGCGAAGTCGCAGCCGCACGTTA
The DNA here is from genome assembly GCA_003158195.1 of Vulcanimicrobiota bacterium. Lineage (GTDB taxonomy): Bacteria > Vulcanimicrobiota > Vulcanimicrobiia > Vulcanimicrobiales > Vulcanimicrobiaceae > Palsibacter > Palsibacter borealis. The sequence continues at coordinate 9,672 of PMHP01000191.1, forward strand.
TGGCACTGGCCGCGCCCCAAACGGTGCACGGCGGAACGCCGTTCAGCGTCGCATACGCGCTGGGCGATGCCACGAGCGCGGAGTACCGGGTTGAAACGGCCGACGGGCTCGAAGTCGGGCGCGGCGATCTCCCGGGCGGTTCCGGCGCCTTCGCATTGGCCCTCCCCGCGAAACCCGTCTCGAGCGGCTACGACGTGCGCGTCTACGCGCACGGGCGCTTCGGCAACGACGTGCGCACCGTCCACGTCGTCGCGCTCGCCACCGGCTCGGCACGTCCACCGGTAACGGCCGGACATGCGCTGCAAGTCAGCGCGCTCGCCCTGCAAAACGAGACCGTTCACGGCGGCGACGCAATCGCCGTGAGCTACCAAACGTCCGCTACGACCGGGTACGTGCGGTTGATCGACGAAATCGGAACGGTCCGCGCCGAAGCACTCCTCAGCCCGCATGGCCATTCGATTTTGCAGGCGCCTTACGTCGACACGGATCAAGATTTGCGCGTCGTCGTCGACGCGCAAGCGGGCTCGGCGCGCGCGGAAGCGGAGGCTCCCGTGCGCATCTTGCACGTGAACTCCGTGCTGTTCGGAACGTCGAACGGAAACGCGGTCGCGGTACCGGGCATCGCCTCCGATCCGGCGGATCCGCAGGCTCCGCCGCCTGCCGGCTCGAGCGCCGTCGGCGCTCCCCCAGTCGCCGCTGCCGACCTCTCCGCTAACCCTGCTGCCGGCGCCGACGCCGACGCGGCAGTCCCGCCCGACGACGGCCGCGGCATCATCTCGGTCGCTCCGATCCAACGCGTCGGCGCGCCGATCATCGTCCGCATCGGCCACTTCGAAGCGGGTCTGCGCGTATCGGTCATGGGCGACTCGGGCGAGGAAATCGAAGGCGTCGACGTCACTGCAAGCGAGGGCGGCGTCGTGCTGCCGCCGCTCAGTGCGGTTGTGCCGCGCCACCTCTCCGTCGTTGCGACCTACGCCCGCGGCTTCGGACAAGACACGTACATCCGTCCGATCGCGCTGCGCGGCCGCTAGACGCCTTGTCGCTCTCGCCGCTGCCTCGACTGGCGCCGGCCCTCGTTAATCGAACGCGAATCAACGCCTGGCTCGAACGACACGCGGAGTTGCCGCTGCGTTATCTGGCCGCGACCGCCGGCGCCGGAAAGACGACCGCCGTCGCGAGCTATCTCGCGAGCCGTCGGAACGCGACGGCCTACGTTGCGCTCAAGGACGACGACTCGCTCGAAACCTTCCGCGACCGGCTCGCCCGCGCGCTCGAGTTACCCTACGTTCCCGCTTCGTTCGATTCGCTGCTCGCCGCACTGGCAACGCTCGCGCCGTGCGAGATCGCACTCGACGAAATCGATCGTGCGACCTCCGAAACGCGCGAGGAACTCGAGGAGCTTGCCGTCCAAGCGCCGGCCGGCGTTTCGTTCATCTATTGCGCGCGCTCGCGGACGGCGCTCGACGCACGTCGCTTTCTGTTGCGGGGTCTGGGCGCGATCCTCGACGGGCCGGCGCTCGCTTTCGACCCGGACGAGATCGCGCGGCTTGCCGAACTGCAAGGCGTCGGCTACGCGCCCGCGGACGTCGCGCGCCTGATCGAGGAGACAGAAGGCTGGCCGATCGTCGTTTCGTGGGCGATTCGCGAATCGGCCGAAAGCTCGGCGGGCCTCGCGGGCTCGTACGATCGTTGGCGCAAGAACAACGCGCGCCATTTCCGCGAATTCGTCGAAGAGGAACTGCGGGGCGCCGGCGATCGCTATCATTCGGCGTTTCGCACCGCGTCGCGCGGCACCGGGGTCGCCGAGGAACGGGAACGTCTCGCCGAACTCGAAGAACGCGGGCTCTTCGTGTACTTCGCCGACGGTCTCTACCGGCCGTACCGGGTCGCGCGCCAATTCGACCTCGAGCCGCCCGCGCAGGCGAATTCGGGGAACCGCGAGGCTCCCGCGGATCTTCTCGTCGTGCGGATGTTCGGACGTTTCGAAGCCGAGATCGGTGGCCGGCGCATCGAGTGGATCCGGCGGCGCGAAGCGCAGCTCTTCAAGTACCTCTTGCTCAAACCAAGCGGTTCGGCGACGCGCGCCGAACTGCGCATGCTTTTCTGGCCCGGGACCGACGCTCACCTGGCCACCCAAAGTATCCGCACGGCCTCGAGCAACATTCGCAAGGCGATCGCGGCGGTTACCGGCTATGCCCACGTCGATCGCTATTTCAATTCGAGCGGCGACATCTCGGTCGTGCTGGAGAATGCCGTTATCGACGTCCGGCGCTTCACCGCGCATGTTTCCGACGGCGACGCCGAACGCGAGGCGAGCCGCCGGCACGAAGCCTTCGCCCACTATCGAGCGGCCGAAGCGCTCTACAGCGGAGAGTTGCTCTCGGGCGAATATCCCGAACCGTGGTACGCCGCGCGTGCCGAGATGTACCGCGCGCTCTACGGCGGACTGCTCGAGCGCATCGCCGAGTACCACGCCGAAGCCGGCCATTCTCGTCACGCGCGCGAATATGCGGACCGCGCCCGCGAACTCGGTACGGTCCTCGGTACGATCTAAGAGCGCAACGAGAGGCGGTACGCTCCGCTCTCGTCCGCGTGCGAACTACGTCCGGGTCGCGGTGCTCCGTAGCCAAAGACGATAGTCCTTGTCGGTGTATGCGGGACGCCAGCCGCGCGCGAGTTCGAGCGCTTGGTCGAGCGGCGAATAACGTTTTGCGACAACCGTGTCGACGCCGCGGCGCGCGAGGATGTCACGCCACGACGGTTCGAGGCGGATCACGCGTGCGAAATCTTCCCAGACGTCGCGCGGGAACGGATCCGCACGGCCGTCGAGAAAAACCGATTCATGCGGGACGCCGAGCAAAAGCGAACACCAGGCAAAATCCGCACAGAAGACACGATGGTCGCCGGGCATCTTGCTCAGCGCGGCGAGCGGTGCGTTTGCAAGCCCGGTCGCCGGCGGAGTAGTCGAGATGAGCCGCGCCGCGATCGCGATCGCGACGGCGAACGTACCGACCGGAAAGGCTACGGCGGCGATCCGATCGATTCGCGTCGGCGGACGCTGCGCGACCAGGCCGAAGAAATTGCGGCGCGCGAGCGCGGACGCGACGATGGGGAGCGCCGCGATCCCGAAGATGTTGACGTTCCGGGCGGCCGAAAGGACGAGGAACCCAAATACGCCGAGCAGCAAGAAGTCGCGCCAGCGCCGGTCGTTCGGGGCCTCGGGTGTTCCGCGCGTACCGAGGATCATCGCGAGCAGCAGCAGCGGAAGGGCGCCCCCAACGAACGACAGATCGTCGATATCGGTGACCTTCCACTCCGTGATGTACGACTTGATCGGGTTGTTGAACAACCCGATCGCGTAACGCGGGAGATCCCAGCCGAACGGATTGCAGCAGATCGCGACCGCACAGAGGACGGCGACGATCGCGAGCCGGCGCGTCCGCTTTCCGATGCGCCGCTCGTCGAGCGCAGACCCGAATGCGACCATTCCCGCGAGAATCGGAGCGAGCATCGCGCTCGCGTGCAGGTTCGACCAGACGGCCGCGACGGCCGCCGCCGCATAGCACCACGGTCCGTCGATGTCGAGCAACAGCAGGAAAAGCGCCAGCAGCGGCCACACGGCGACCTGGGCGCGCACGCCGAACGATTCGAAGAGCGCGATTCCGGCGAGCGCCACGCAGATCGCCACGTCGACGGGGGACGCGCCGCGCCGCACCGCGTGCAGGCACGCAATTGTCATCGCCGCGAGCGCGGCGAGCGCGCAGGCGCCGGAAAACACGTCCCAGCCCCATCCGCTGCGCCCGAGATACGCGGCGATCCCGAACAGCCATTCCTGCGGGACCCACGGGGCGCCCGGTGCGGCAAACGCTTCGTTTCCAAGCGCGCGCGGCACGGCGTGGTTCGCGAGCACACTCGCGCCGAGTCGGCGCTGCCAAAACAAGTCGCCGTCGCCGGGCGGAAACGCGATCGCGGTCGAGAGGAAACGTGCGGCGAAGACGCCGAGCACGAGCCAGGCATATTTCATCGACGCACCGCACGGCGTTCGTAGAGCACCGCGCTTGCGTCGCCGGCTACCTCGCGCCAACCGCCCGACATCGCGATGATGGTCGCAAACGCGCGGTCCTTCTGCAGCAGCAGCGTGTCGACGCGGAAGTCGTCAAGCCGTTTGCGCCAATGGGGCTTCAGCGTTCTCGTGTCGTGCTCGGCGTCCCAAATCGTGTTTGGGTACGCCGCGACGCGGCCATCCATGAAGACCCTCACGCGCGGCGACCCGGCAAGCGCGGCGTCGCACCAGTCGACGTTGGCGCAGTACAAGCGATGCGGCTGCGAATCCCGCGCGAGCGAGGCTGCGAGCGCGAAGCCGGGCGGGGGCGCCGCAGCGGCCCCGAAATGCCAGGCGAGGAGCGCTCCGAATGCCAGAACGCAGGCGCCGGCGACGGCGTCGCCGCGCACGGAGCCGAGCGTTTGGTTCCCGAGCTTCCCAAACGCGGCTACGGCAGACGCGGCCAACAGCGGCGCAGCGAGCGCGCCGAACACGACGACGTACGCACCGTTCGCTAGCGCGAGCATTGCGGCGAAAACAAGTAACGGGATACGGTCTTCGCGCCCGCGCACCGTTCCGGTCGCGAGCGCCGCGAGTACGGCGAGGCCGAAGCCGAGGCGGTACGCGAGGGGCGCGACGTCCATCGGATGATAGGCGACGATTCCGCTCAGCAAACGATCGACGCGCAAGCCTTCGAAAGCGAGCAACGGATACGAAAAAAGTGCCGGCGTCGCAAAGATCGCAAGGGCCGTGGCGGCGCACGCGATCCGTCCCCAGCGCCGCTGGGCGACGGCGACGGCGTCGGTTGGATCGACGCGTTTGAAGGCCACTAGGCAGATGGCGATCGCCGGCGCGAGCAGACCTTGCGGCGCGACGTTGCACCAGATGACGGTTAACAGGGTCACTGCGACGACCGTGCGCGGGCCGGGACGCTCCAAGAGGTACGCGAGTCCCGTCGCAAACAAGGCCGTCACGATGCCGCCTGCAATGCCGAGTTCGCCCAGCGCGCAGGCGGCTGCGAGCGCTACGGCTGCCAAGGCATAGACGCGGCCCGCAGCGCGGCGCGCGCGCAATTCGACGAGCGCGAACGTCGCCAACGTCGCAACGATCGTGACGAAGCGCGCGATCGCTTCGCTTCCGAGCGAGAAGACGTAAACCGTGAGCGCCCCGAGCCACCCGAGACCGCCGCTAAAGGCGCCGGCGGCGGTGAACGTCTCGGCCCCCAGGTGCAGCGGGATCGCCCGGGTCGCGACGATGCGCGCTCCGAGGAAGCGATCGAGTGCGAGCGCGGCGGGGTCCGGAGCGGCGCTCGCAGCCAGTGCAACGATGCCGAGGGCGATTGCCACGTAGGCCGTCCGGTAGATGGTACTCGCCGCGGACACGGCACTCGATGCCGCCCCGATTTCAGAGGATCGTTCGCGTTCGGCCGCCCCAAGCGCGCCGGCGGTCATTCGAGACTGAGCCGGTCCCCGACGAGCACGTCGCGCCCGAGTTCGGGAGCCGCTCCGAGTTCGACGACGGTCGCGGCGCCACGGCAGGTGACCGCGAGCCTGTTCGCAGGTACGGCGCTTGCGATCTTCAAGACGCGGTCCTCCTTATCGAGAAAGAACAGGTCGATCTTCGCACGCATGCCGACCGTGTGTACAGCGTTGCAGCGGGCGATCCAGAGCCCTTCGTCAGACGCGACCTGCGCGCGCGGGAGAAGTCCGACGCCGCGCGTCCACGGATTGGTCGCCCGGTTCACGCGGGTGGCCAGCACCTTGCCGTTGGTCGCGTTGCGCAGGACGAAGCTTTTCATCATGCCGGGAACAGCGGGAACGCAAGCGCTGCGGCGATCGCGCCCGCAAGATATGGCGCGAATGCGATCGGTTCGGCGCGCCGCCGACGGATGGCGGCGACGAAAACGGCTACGAGACACGCGCCGGCGAACGCCAGCATCGCCGTCGGCGGCCCGAGAACGGCGCCACCAAGCGCGGCGAGTTTGACGTCGCCCCAGCCCATCCCGCGGCCCTTCGAGAGCAACGCGAAGATCGCGAACGGAACGAACATGACGGCCGCTCCTACGAGCGACGCGTAGTTGTGCTGGAACACCGAGAAGACGAGCCATAAGCCGAGCGGAAGCAGGGTAAAGTAGTCGGGCACGATCCCGCACAGGATGTCGCTGTACCAGCACGCCACGAGCGGTACGAGCAAGACGCCCACGATCGCAAGCGAGGGAAGCGTCGCGCCGCGCATCGAGAGCGAGAAACCGACGATTGCGGCACCGATGACGAGTGCCATGACCGGCGGCCGGCCGGGCTTGGGCCCGTCGTCGAACGGGACGACGTTACGACAGACGAGCGCGCTGAGCTGGATGCTCAAGAAACCGACGCACCCGAATACGACCGTCGCGATCAGGTCGATCCACCAAGGATTCATCGAAAGGTAACCCGGTCCTTAGTGCGGCTGCGAGAGATATTGGGCCACGACGCCGCCGAAGATCATGACGAACAGCGCCGGCAACATGAACAGCGCCATCGGGATGACCATTTTGGTCGGCATGAGGTTTGCGATTTCTTCGGCTCGAACCATACGCCGGTTACGAGTTTCTTCGGCGAGTTCTTCGAGCACGTTCGCGAGGTTCGATCCGAGGCGCTCGGCCTGCACGATCGCCGTTACCGTCGTCGAGAGCTGCTCCACGCGGACCCGCGCGGCCATCGACTTCAGGGCATCCGAGCGTGAACGGCCCAACCGCACCTCGGAGAGGACGGCCCGGATCTCTTCGCCGAGCGCACCCATCGCCGTCTCTTGCGACGAGGCCAGCGCCGCGTTGAACGCGAGCCCGGCTTGGACGGTCGACGAGAGCATGTCCAACAGATCCGGCAAGGCCTTGGTAACCGCGATCTTGCGCGCGACTGCGGCGCTCTTGAGTTGCGAGAAGGGTATGTACATGCCGATGAAGGTCATGAGCAGGAGGCCGGCCACAAAGATCAAGTCGAGCGATTTAAAGTACGCGCACAGACAGATGCCCAAGGTGAGGCCGAAGATGCCGCCGGCAATGACGCGCGCGCCGATCTGGGCGGGTGAAACCTTGTACCAGCCGGCTTCGAGAAGCTGCTGTTGCAGACGGCCGCGCTGCTTGTCGTTGAAAATCCGATCGAAGGCGGCCTGACGGCTGAGCCCGGAATCCCAGCGCGTGCCTTCGAGTTCTTCGAGACGCTTCGAGACCTCGCTCTTGCTTGGAACGAGCGAGATGATCAGCAGCCCCGAGGCGCACGCGAAACCGATCGCGATCGTTATGATGATGAGCGGTAGACCGTATATCATTAGACGTCAAACCTCAAGATGCGGCTGAGCGAGTAGATTGCCGCGCATTCGAGACAGACGAAGATGCCGACCGCGATATGCCCCGGGAAGGTGTGCATCAACGCGCCGCCCATGTCGGGCTGGGTCGCGACGACGAACCCGCCGACGAGGATCGGCAGCGAGCCGATGATCCCCGCGCCGAAGCGGCCTTGCGCGGTCAGCGCGCCCATCTTGCGGATGACGCGGCGCCGGTCGCGAATCGTGGCCGCAAGCTTTTCGAGTACCTTGGCGAGGTCGCCGCCGGTCTGCTGCTGGACGCGCACGACTTTGGCGAACATCTGCATTTCGTTGGTCGGCATACTCTTGCACAGCTCGTCGAGGGCGTCGACGATCGGGATGCCGAGGTTCGTGCGGCCGATGACGCGCATGAACTCGCGCCGCGCCGGGTCGGCGACTTCCTCGGTCACGAGGATCATCGCCTGCCGCAAGCCCAGACCTACTCGCATCGCGCCCGCGAGCATCCGCAGCACGAGCTCGAGTTGATTCACGAACGTGCCGACGCGTTTGTCGCCGCGGAATTTCAAGTATCCGGTTCCACCCAGGATCGAGATGCCGAATGCCATCGGCAGTATCAGTGCCGAGATCAGCGGCGAGGTGTGAATCAGCAGCACGATAGCGAGCCAAAGAATCACGGCGACGCCGACGAGCAGCAGCACGAACTCTTCGGGCTTGATCGTCATGTCGGCGCGGTCGATCTTTTCCTGGAAACCGGTGCCGATCTTGCCGGTGAAGGCCGTGAGGTTGATACCGGAAGCATAGAAGAGCAGCGCGAGAACGCCGCAAACGGACGCGCCGATCGCGTAGGGATAATAGCCGGCTACCATAACGTACCTGCCGATTGAAGCTTGGCGAGATCCCGCACGTCGAAGTGCACGCCGGCTTCCTCGAAGCGCGACGCGTAGTGCGGCTGGACGCCGGTGTACTGAAACTCGCCGATAACCTTGCTGTCCTTGTCGATGCCTTTTTGCTGGTATCGAATGAGCTCTTGCATCGTAACGATGTCGCCTTCCATTCCAACTACTTCGGTAATACTTGTGACCTTGCGCGATCCGTCGCGCAGACGTTCGATCTGCACGATCGCGTCGACCGCGCTCGCCACTTGTTCGCGAATCGCCCGAACCGGCAGATCGAAGCCCGCCATTAGAACGAGGGTCTCGAGGCGCGCTAGCGCGTCGCGCGGCGTGTTGGCGTGCAGGGTCGTCAGCGAACCGTCGTGGCCGGTGTTCATCGCTTGGAGCATGTCGAGCGCTTCGCCCGAGCGGCACTCGCCGATGACGATCCGATCGGGACGCATGCGCAGCGAGTTCTTCACGAGGTCGCGGATCGTCACCGCACCCCGGCCTTCGATGTTGGCCGGGCGCGACTCGAGCCGGACGATGTGGTCCTGATTGAGCATGAGTTCGGCGGCGTCCTCGATCGTCACGATCCGTTCGCCGTTGGGGATATAGTTTGAGAGAATGTTCAGGAAGGTCGTCTTCCCGGAGCCCGTGCCGCCGCTGACGACGATGTTGAGGCGCGCTTCGACCATCGCTTTGAGCAGGCCGCTGGCTTCGGGAATGATCGAGCCGAAGCGCACGAGGTCGTCCATGCTAAGACGCTTGGTGCCGAAACGGCGAATCGTGAGCGTCGCGCCGTCGATTGCGAGCGGCTCGATGATCGCGTTGACACGCGAGCCGTCCGTCAGGCGGGCGTCGACCATCGGCGAGGATTCGTCGATGCGGCGTCCGAGCGGAGCGATGATGCGCTCGATGATCGTGCGCAGGTGGCGGTCGTCGTTGAAGCGCCGGTCGGTCAAGGTCAGCTTGCCGCCCCGCTCGACGTAGATCGTATTCGGACCGTTGACCATGATTTCCGAGACGGCTGCGTCGCGCATCAGGTCCTCGAGCGGCCCAAGGCCCAAGAGTTCGTCGATGATCTCTTGCTGCAGCTCCGCCCGCTCCTCGACCGTTTCGATGTCGGGGCGCTCGTTGAGCAGCTGGGTCGTCACGTCGCTGATCTGCGCGCGCAGTTCGGCGATCTTTTGACCGTCCGTGTGCGCGCGGCTGGCCGCGACGACGTCGATGCGCTTGGTGACCTGCTCGTGGATCTCCATCTTGAGCCGCTCGCGCTTGTCCGACGTCGGGCGCAGCGAGCGCGGAGCCTCGCCTTTGGAGGCGGACCCGTTTGAAGAGACGTAACCCGCGACCGGAGCGGTCGTTCCCGGCGCGGCAATGTTGGCCGATGGGCGCAGCGTTCCGAGCGGCGCTTCTGCCGGCGCGCTCGCAAGACGTTTCGCCAGCGCCTCGATCGCGCGACCGTAATTACGGTCGCCTTTGCTTGGAACTTCTGCGATAACGGTGCCGCCGAGCGCCTTCTCCAACTCGCGCGCGGCGATTTCGGAGCGGCCGCCGCGCAGGTTCGTTGCGATCCAAATGCGCGAGAGCGGGATTCCGAACTTCGAGAGGTCGCCGATCAAGGTCCGGGCCGCCGAGGTGCCGAGCAGATTCGGTTCGAGCACGATGACGTAGCGCGATGCACGCGTGATGAACGGCCGGACCGCTGCCGCGAACGGAGCCGGAGCGTCGACGATGACGGCGTCATGATGCTGCGTCAGCTTGTCGACGAGCGAGTCGACGTCGTCGGGGCGCAGCATGTAGGCGTTGTCGAGGGTGTCGGTGAGTTCGACTGCGGTCATGCCGCCGGTGGCGATCAGCGAGTAGACCCCGAGCGTGCGGTTCGCGTCGAACTGGCGCACGGAATCGAGCATAACCGACAGCGTGCGACGTCCCGATAGGTCCGCGTCGACAAGGGCAACCGCACTGCCGTTGCGTTTCAACGCGCGGGCGGCTTCGAGTGCGAGCGTCGTCGCGCCGGAGCCACCCTTGGCGTTGATGACGACGACGATCGAAGCGCTCACTTGCCTGAGATGACTTTGTCGCCGTCGATGACCGTAACCAGGGGCCCGAGCGACAACACCGGACGCTGTTGTTGCGGCGCCATTGCCGGCTGAAGCGGCGGCGGGACGTTCATGACCGGTGGTGCCGCGGGAACGGCCGCGCTGCCGAGGTCGGCGAAGACGAGCTTCTCTTCGGGCAGCGAGCGGACCGGCTCTTCGGGCGAACGCAGCGCGAGCCGCAAGGTCGCATTGATGTCGGCGACGGTCAACAGATCGGCTTGCTCCGGGGTCACGCCCAACGTAACGGTACCGACGCCGGAGTTATCGGCGGGCGGCGGTGTTGCGCCGGCGGTATCGGTCGTCGGCGCTCCCTCGAGGGTCGCATTGATCGCGAGCACGATCGCGCCGCGGATGATCGTAAAGGTCTTGGGCGGGACGCCCGGGCCTTTGTTGACCGACGCGAGCACGTCGACGCGATCGCCGGGCTGCATCAGCCCCGAAACCGATTTGACTTTGTCGACCGGGATCGAGATCGCGCGCATGCCGGGCTTCAGCCGAACCGTCAGGCCGACCGAGTACGGCGTACCGACGTTCGAGGCGGTCAGCACGGTGCCGGCCGGCAACGAGATCTGCGCGACGTCGCCGACGGCTTGCTTGGGATCTTCGATCGAGCCCGGCTCGACGTCGCCTGCGGGGCGCTTGGTGAGCGTAAGCATGTCGCCCGTGAGTTTGCTGCGCGCCGGGACGTCTTGACTCGTGACCACGACGGTCTTGAGTTCGACGGCGACCTGCTGTTGCTGCGAGTTGAGGTTGCTCAAATAGCGCAAGGTCAGGATTCCCGTGCCCACGGCGAGCACGACGGCGATGATGAGAGTGATCCGGCGAGTGTTCACAGTGGGAGCCTCAAGAAGGGAGCTGCAGTGTGGGATAGGGCAACAGCTGCCGCGCCGAACGCAATCGCGACGGCATAGGGCAGCATGATCGGGTTCGTGGGTGCGACGGGCACGGTGCCTTTATAGGCGTACGGTCGCAGGATGAGCGCGACGGATTTCATCACGCTTCCGAGACGGCCGGTAGCGGCGGCGAATGCGACGCCGAGGATTCCCCCGCCGATCGCCGTGTAGACGAGAAAGGGAACGGCATCGGGGAAACCGAGCGCGGCAGCGCCGGCGGCGAGCAGCTTCACGTCGCCCCCGCCGAGCCAGCCGAACGAAAAGGCGACGAGGCCGATGAACAGCACCGCGACCAGGGTCGCCAGGGCGATGCCGAAGGCGGCGAGGCCGCTAGCGGCGTGCAGCCCGAGGGCTGCGATCGCAAGGGCGGCTGTGAGGGCGTTGGGGATGCGCCGGAACCGAAGATCGGTAGCGACGGCAATCGCACAGGTGCCCAGCACGAGCCAGATGGCAAGTGTCATGTTCATATAGCATCTGTATCGGCAGTTGTGGTCTAACCCGGCAGTTGATTCACTGAATTTGACAGCGAATTATTGTTGCGCTGCCCGAAGAAGGCCAGGGCCGTAACCGCTACCACGGTGATGAGCGCGAGGATCAGCGCATACTCGACAAGCCCCTGGCCGCGGCTGTCGCGCAAGAAATAGAGGGTCTTGTTCAGCATGGGGGCCTTCACGAGCCGCGCGCAAGAGAAAAAAAAAGCCGCTTGCAGTGCCGGCGCGCGAGCCGGCACCGCAAGCGGTGAGGGTTGTGTTAGCTGAGCGACGCCGCGGCGTTGCTGAGCGTGTTGGAGGCCTTCTTGCCGAGGACCGACAGAGCGGCGATCGCAACGATCGAAACGAGGGCGATGATCAGGGCGTATTCGACGAGGCCCTGGCCGGCGTCGTTCTTGAGCATGGACTTGAGGTTGTTAAGCACGGGATCTCCTAGTGAGCGGTGAGTGAGTGAGTGAGTGAGGTTTTGATACGTGGGACCGGTGGGTTGCTGCGTCGGTCGCGTTAGCGGATCGACTTCGGCTCCGCGTCACCCGGTATGACGGTGGTGCCGTTCGGTGCCTTCAGGACGATCTGGGCCTTGCTTGAGGTTACACCCGAGACCGATGAAGCAACCAAAGTGAGAATAGCGCCGCGGTAGAAGGCGGATGCGGGAGAGATGTCCGTTTTGAACGTTCCATCTGCGTCACTGACGACTTCGTTGCGGCTGATGACGACGTCGGGGATTTCGATCGTGAACGTGCCGAGAAGCGTGAGCGTGATCGGCAGGTTTGCGGGCGCTTTGCCCCAGACGTTGATGTCTTGTTTTCCAGGTACTTGTGAGAGGGTGAGACTGGTGATCGCTCCGGTGACGTTGGCTACGGCCGATCCGTTCTGTACGACGATCGCTCGTTCGCCACTGGTCTGAGCCGGATACTTGCCGGCAATCTGTCTTAGCCGAGCGAGTAACGAGTCCGAGATGAAGATGTCGCTATGGGAGAACATGGGTGCGCTCCCATCCATGGCTTCGGTCCGATCGTTCACGTCAAATAGGCGTTCGCCGGGTCTTATGACGATGGTCACACCGGGTTTGGTGAGTGCGACCGCATCCTCGGGCCCGAGGTAACTATAGGCGTAGCCCAAGTCCGCAGCGGCCTTCATGAGGGACGTAAGATGGGCCGCAAACGCCGAAGGCGTCGACGTCATAAGGACGGCGGCTGCGAGGAGCATTGCGGTCAGATACCGATTCACGATTGGACCTCCGATTTCGCACTCTAGCGGCTGTGTGCCCTGAGTGCAACTCTTCCGATAAAAGATTTACGGACCGGCCACGCTTTGTTGACGCGTTAACGCCGATAACCCACTTACAAAGTGTTTCGAGCGTTTCGACCTCGGACCTTAGCCCTCGACCAATCGGAGTAATCGTGATCGAACTACGCACGCGGACGTATCTTGTCAGCGCCCTTACGGCGTTCTCGCTCCTGGCCGGGACCGTCCCCGCCGGCGCCGATTCCATTCAAATCCTCTCGCTGCAGACGGGCCACTCGATCATCCTGGATGCCGGCGGCCTTAACCGGGTTGCGGTCGGTGACGGCCGGATCGCCGGCGTCGTCCCGATCGGAACGTCCCAGATCGTGGTCAACGGTAAAGCCCCCGGCCATACGACGATCTTCGTCTGGATGGGCGGCACGCGGGTTACCTATGAAGTGACCGTTACCGAGCAGAGTTTCGACGACATCGCCAAGGTTCTGCGGGCCGCGATCAACGAGCCGAGCGTCCAGGTGGTCGCCTTCAACGTCAACCTGATCGTGCGCGGCAGCGTGGCCGACGTCGCGGCTTTCAACCGGATCAACGAAGTCATCGACCGGTTCAAGGGCATCAAATTCAACCAAGGCGGCGGCGGCAGCGGCAACGGCGTCATCATCAATGCCGTCTCGATCGCAAAGCCGCTGGGCAACCTCCAAGACGAAATCGCCGCTATCCCCGGCGGCCACGGCTTGCGCGTCGATGCCGACGCGAAGGGCAATGTCGTCGTCAGCGGCACGGTCCGCGACGAGGCGGAAGCGCAGGAGGTCCTCGATAAAGTGAAGGGCCTGGCGGGCCCCTACCTGGCAGCGGACGGCAAGGTCGTCGACCGGCTCGGCGTCGACCAGACAAGCCAAGTCGACGTGAAAGTTTATGTGCTCGAGGTCGACAAGACGGCCTCATCGGATCTCGGCCTGGCACTCGGATCGGCTCAGGCCAGCAGTATCAGCGCGACGGGCACTCAAGCATTCCCGGTCGCGCCGTTCACGGCTAGCGGAAGCCCGGCTTTTAGCGCAGCCACCGGCAGCGGCGGCAACAACCCGTTCTCAATCGGATCGTTGTCCCGGGTCAGCCTATTCGTCCCCACGCTCAACCTGTTGCTCGAGGAGGGTCACGCAAGGGTCTTGTCCTCGCCGAACCTCGTCACCCAGCCCGGCCAGCCGGCTTCGTTCCTCGTCGGCGGTGAGATCCCGATTCCGATCTCCAACGGCTTGGGCACGGTTTCCATCTCCTATAAGGAATACGGGGTCAAGCTCGACGTGACGCCGACGATCCTCGGCAACGGAAGCGTCGAAGCCGTCATTAAGCCGGAAATCTCCGATCTCGACTTCGCCGACGGCATCGAGATCAATGGCTTCACGATCCCGGCCCTCAAGACGAGCAAACTCTCGACCGACGTCATCACCCAAAACGGCGAGTCGGTCGTCATGGGCGGGCTGCTGCGCCGCCAAGAATCGAAGAACGTTCAGAAGTTCCCGCTCCTGGGCGACATCCCGATCCTCGGCCAGCTCTTCCGCTCCACCTCCTACCAGAAGACGGACACCGACGTTGTCTTCGTCATGACGCCGACCATCGTAACGAAGTAGGGCGCGCACCTACCTCGCACGGCTCCTGGTGAAAGAAGCTCGCACGCTGGAAGGCGTGCGAGTTTTTTTCACCGGCGCAAGGGGAGCGGTTGGGCCTGACAAGTTTGACAGTTTCCTTACTTACAAGAATGACGTGACTACTGACCACTATTCCGAAAGCGTGTAAGGAGAACTTGTGACTGTTTCTTATGGCGAAAATTCCGATAGATATAGCATAATGGAGTCTCTTGTTACAGCGTAAGTTTTACGAACGCGTGCTTTTCACCGCGCACGCCTTCATTATGGATGAGACCGGGAACGGGACGAGCGAATACGCTCTCGTCGCGTCGACGATTGCGCTTGCGATGCTTGCCGTTATGGCGCTCGTGCAGACTGCAGCGGCCGGGCAGCTCACCTTTACCGATACGAATCTCGACAACCGCAACGGTGTGACCCCATGACTTCCATTCGCGGTAGCGCGGCCGTTGAGACGGCGCTTACGATTTCCTTTACGCTCCTGGTCCTCTATGCGACCGTACAGCTAGCGACGACGGCGTTCTATCAGATCAGCGCCGACGGCGCGACGTTCGTCGCCGCGCACGATACGGTGCAATCGGTCGGCGCTCCGACAAGCGCGAACCGGCAAGCGGCGGCAGCCTCGGGAACGGAAGCATTCAAACGAATCGTCGCGGGTTCGATTAGCGCTCTGAACCCAAGCAGCTCGACGTTCGAAAGCGACGTGTCGCAACAGGTCCCGGGCATCACGGCGGTTGGAAGCGGTACGCCGCTGACGATTTCGTCGCGCTTGATCGAAGCCTCGGCCGGCACCGCCTCGAGCTCGCCGCTAAGCAACTGCGCGCAGGGCGCACTCAACCTCTCAAACGGCGGGACGTCGTTGCTCAGCAACCTTCCGGTCGGGCTCCTGCAAGGCGGGACGCTCGTGAGCTTGGGGGCGCTGAACGGCTCGCCGACTTCGACGCTGAATCTCAATACGACCGCACTAACGACTCGCCTTAGCGCGCTCAACGCCGTCAGCACGTCACTCACCTCCACGGTCACGAGTTTGAACACGACGGCGAGCGCACTCAAGGCGGTAACGCTGCTGGCCCCACTCATCACGCCACTCTTGAATGCGCTCTCGAGCGACCTGCAAGCCCCGGTCGCCTCCGCATTCTCCGGAACCCTGAGCACGTCGAGCGCCGTTACGACGCTCAACGCGCAACTCGCGAGCCAAGTGCCGTTGCTCGGCTCCCTCCTCGCGCTCGTCGTCGATCCGATTCTGACGGCGCCGGCGACCGGGCTGCTCAGCTCGAGCGGACCGCTCGCCTCGCTCAATAGCGCGATGAGCAATTTGAAAACCATCGACACCGGCGCGGTGACCTGCCCGTGAACGCCAAAGCGAGCGAACGCGGCCAAGCCATCCCATTCTGGGTGTTCGCGATTTTCATGACCTTATCGCTCATCTTCTTCGTCTACAACTACGCGAATACGGTCCGGTATCAGATCCGCGCCCAGAATGCGGCGGACTCGGCGGCGACCGCAGCGCTCGCGGGTGACGCAGCCCGGCTCAATTCGGTTCAAACCCTGCTCATGGCGCTCAACGTTCAAGAGTTTACGGTGCGAAACGTGGTCGCCGGCGTGCCGCAATTGCTCACCGGCGGCGACTCGAACTGCAGTGGGTCGGGCCTGCTCAACGCCAGTTGCACGAACGATCTGCTCGGGGCCGTCAACAACGTTCAGTCCGAGGTCGCGAACCTGAGTTCGGTCGCGAGCGTACTGAATCAGTTCAGCGGTCAGTTGACCGGAAACAACATCGCAAACATCCCAGGTACCGTGTCAAGCTTTTTTTCGAACAACTGCGTGGCCCTGAGCACCGATTGCGCGTTCAAATATACGACGCAGATATCGCTGGTCAACGGCCTTCCCGTTGTCGACGAGTACGCGTGCGAGAAAGTGCCGACCTTGGCATCGTCGCTCTTACCGAACGCACCGAAGCTCTATGATGCCGTCGGGCACACGACGTACGCGCTCGCCCCGCTCTCGCAAAACATCAGCGCTACCAACCAAATGGGCGGCCTGACCAACACGATCCTGACCCAGGACATGTCGCTCTTTCCGAGCGTTTCGGCCACCAGCATGCTCAGTTCGTTTGCCGGGCTTAGTCTCGACACCGGTTACTATTCGACCGTCCCGACCACATCGACCGACTCGCAAAGCGTGAAGACCATATGTTAAATCCCCGCCGCCTCCACGCCCAACGCGGCTCCGTGTTCTACGAGTGGGTCGTTTTTTTCCCGTTACTCGTCGCGCTCGTTTTCACGCTGATCTTTTTCAGCCGTTTAGGCGTCATCAGCGAGCGCTCGCAATCGGCGGTGCGCTACGGTGACTTGGTCTCATGGCGCAACGGCCAGGCCTATACGGTCGCGACCGTCGAGTCGGTGATCGATGAAATTCTCCACATCAACTCGAACGAACTCGGGCCGCTCTGCCTCCAGCCGACGGGAGCGACCGCCTCAGCGGATCCCACATCGACGGTCCAACCGCTCCCAACGGGCGTCCTCGAGGTGACGAGCGGCGATGCGTTGCCCGCTTATACGCCGATGCCCCAGAGCAGCTCGATCGCAAACCGAGTCGCCGCCGACACGCAGGCCGCACTCGTTCAAGCACAGGTCGTCGGCACCGCATCCCCGGTGGCCTCGGCCAAGCCGTACTGGCGCCCCGACCAAATTGCCACATCGCAGTGTAACCCGGCCTCGATCGCATTGCAGAGCGGTAGCTACGGGGTCGGCAATCTACCGGTCAGCGTGCAGTCTGTGAGCATCTCCTCGAGCCTCAACATCCCGAGCTACCTTTCCTGGTACGCTTCGAACGGCTTCGGTGGATTCAGCAAAATCAACGCCGAGTCGAGCGCGCAGATGGGCTTTCTCAACGTCGCAACCCCGAACTTGCTGATCGCATGCGTTCCAGGCCTAAACATCGTCCTGACGATCCTCCAGCCGGCAACGGCCGGAAAGGCCGGACCGCCCTGCCCGGGCAACCCGGTCGCGATCCCGCCCGGGGGTTGAGCACCGACGCGCGGTAGCCGAAATACCCCTTAGATGCACAGACGCCTCTCTTACGTCGACGGGCTACGCGCGATCGCCGTCTTGACGGTGATGGTGTTTCACGCACGGGTGCACGCGCCCGGCGTGGCGCTCGAAGGCTGGGCCAAGGAATGCTCGCACGGGGTCGATCTGTTCTTCGTGCTTTCGGGCTTTTGCCTCGCGCTGCCGACGTTTGAAAAATTGCGCGCCGGGGGGCGCTGCGAATTCGATACGGTCGCGTTCGCACTCAAGCGTTTTCTGCGCATCATCCCGCCGTATGCCGTCGCCGTCGGGCTCGTTGCAGCCATCGGCACCGTTCTGCTCGCGCGCGGGGTCGCGCTGCCCGGCGGCATGCCGAAATCGTTCGACGGCTTCGACGTCGTAAACCAGCTCATCTTCGTCGATCGCGACCAGGTCATGATCAACCGCTCGTTCTGGTCGCTCGCAGTCGAATTCCGATGGTACTTCCTGTTCCCGCTCGCGCTCGTGCTCGCTGTCCGCAACCTGCGCGCGTTTCTGACGGCGATCGTCTTGGTCGCGTTCGCCAGCGAGTTAACCCGCGCGACGAGCACCGATCTCGGCGTGCTACCCGCATTTCTGCTCGGAATCGTCGCCGCGTACGTTCGCACGTACGAGCATCCGATCGCGCGTTACGCGATACCACTCGGCCTCGGCGCCGTCGTGTTCGCGCTCGCGAACGAGCAGCGCCCGCATTTTCCGATTCAGACGAACGTCGGATGGCACTTGGCCGCTTTCTTCCTCGTCATTTACGCGGGCGCCCAGCCGCTCGTGCAACGGGTACTTGCCGCCGAGCCCCTGCGCCGAATCGGCATCGCCTCGTACAGCATCTATCTGCTGCACGAACCGATCGTGGCGGCAACGATGGCGGCCCTTCGGCCGCGCTACGGCGACGTGGCGGTCGCCGCGGCGCTCGGCGNNGGAATCCCCCGCGCAGTCGAGCTGCGCTCGTCCGTCTCCGTCGCCGGCGCCACGCTGATCCCGCACCCACGACAAATCACTCCCTACGTCGAGAAACAGGCTGTATGAAGCGCTCTCTTATTGCAATTACTCTCTGCGCGGCGGCACTCGCCACGCTCTCCCCTGCGCTCGCACAAAGCGTGCAGGTCATTGACATGAACTCGCCTCCGCCGCAAAAGCCGAAGACGGCCGCGAGTCCGGCTGCAAAGCCGGGGCCGCCCAAGGCCCCGACGTCGTTGCCCGGAGCCACCGCACTGCTCCATAACGCGCTCGCGTATCTCGGCGCGCCGTACCGTAAAGGCGGCAGTTCGCCGAGCGGTTTNNTCGATTGCTCGGGCTTCACGCAATACGCATTTGCCACCATCGGTATCAGCATACCGCGCACGGCCGACAAACAATTTTACTCCGGCCGTCCGATCGCGGGCGACCCGCTTCCCGGCGACCTCGTTTTCTTTCAGACCTACGCGTACGGCCCGTCGCACGTCGGCA
>PMHP01000136.1 GCA_003158195.1 Vulcanimicrobiota bacterium
TTCACGGGCGTCGTCGGCGATGCGGGCATCACGATCGCCGAGCGTTCGCCGATTGCGGTCACGACGGGAAACTCGCTGACGATCGCGGCCGGCGTCCAGAGCCTATTGCGCGCTGCAAGCGAGATGGACATTCCGCTCGAGAGCGCCACTGCGGTCGTGATCGGCGCGACGGGCTCGATCGGCTCGGCGTGCGCCGAGTTACTTGCGCCGCACGTCGCGCACATCGTGCTGTGCGCGCGCAACCGCACGCGGCTCGAGCGCTTCGAAGCATCGCTGCGCGGCCGCGTTCCGTGCCGGCTTTCGATCACGACCGACGTCCGCGAAGCCGTGCCGCAAGGGCGTCTCGTGTTGACGGCCACTACCTCGACGCAAGAATTGATCGACCCCGCCGACCTCCAAACGGGCTCCGTCGTGTGCGAGTTGTCGCTGCCGCACGACGTGGGTCGACGGGTCGCGCTCGAGCGTCCGGACGTACTGATCACCGAGGGTGGGAACATGCGCGTTCCCGGAACGCCGCGCTTCGAACGCGTGCGCGAACCCGGGCGCGATTTCGACCTCGGCCTGCCGCCGCGCGCGGCGCTCGCGTGCATGTCCGAGACGATGGTCCTCGCCCTCGAGAACCGGCGCGAGCACTACACGCTCGGCCGCGGGATCGACCTCGCGAAAGTTCGTGAAATCGACGCGCTCGCACGGCGGGCCGGCTTCGAGCTCGCGGGGATGCGCGCGTTCGACGCACCGGTGACCGCAGCGCACGTCGAAGCGACGCGGGCCGCGGCGCGCGAACGGCGTGCGGCAGCCGTTTAAAATGTCGACCGAGCGCCTCCACGACTATGCGACGACCGTGACGTGGGTTGCGGCCGGGGCCGGCTCGACGAAAACCTACGCCGGTTACTCGCGCGACCATGCGATCGCGTTCGAGGGCAAAGACGTCACGTTGCGCGCCTCGGCCGACGCGACGTTTCGCGGGGACAAAACGCTCGTCAACCCCGAGGAGCTGCTGCTCGCCGCCCTCTCGTCGTGCCACATGCTGAGCTACCTCGCATTCTGCGCGCTCGAGGGAATCGAGATTCTCTCGTACGTCGACCGCGCGCGCGGGCTGATGAGCGAAACCGGCGGCGCGGGCCAATTCGTTTCGGTGACGCTCGAGCCGCAGGTCGTCATCGCGCGGCGCGCCGATTTCGAACGAGCGGTCGCCCTCCACGGAGCGGCCCATGAGGCGTGTTTCATCGCAAACTCGGTGAACTTTCCGGTCATGCATCGGCCGGTCACGAGCGCCGCGACCGCGGCAATCAATTGAAACGCGTCGTCTCCGTTTCGCTCGGATCCTCGTCACGGGACCATCGCGCGCGGGTCGAGCTGCTCGGCGAAACGTTCGATCTCGAACGGATCGGCATGGACGGTTCGATCGAGCGAGCGATGGCGAAATTGCGCGAACTCGACGGACGCGTCGACGCGATCGGTCTCGGCGGCATCGACGTCTACCTCTATGCCGGGTCGAAGCGCTTCGCGTTGCGCGACGGCGTGCGCTTGCTCGAGGCGGTCAAGACGACCCCGGTCGTCGACGGCAGCGGCCTGAAAAACACGCTCGAACGCGAAGCGGTCCGGTTCGTCCGCGACGAGCTCGGCGTACCGCTTGCGGGGACGAAGGTTCTGATGGTGAGTGCGCTCGATCGCTTCGGCATGGCACAAGCCTTCGTCGACGCAGGCGCCGACGTGCTCTTCGGCGATTTCATCTTCGCGCTCGATCTCGATAAACCGGTTCGCGGCCTTGCGGAGTTCGAAGCGCTCGCCGAACGCTATCTTCCCGATGCCTGCAAGCTGCCGTTTCAATTCTTCTACCCGACCGGGAAGAAACAGGACCGGCCGCCGCAGCCGAAATACCCCGAATACTATGCCGAGGCCGCGATCATCGCCGGCGACTTCCACTTCATGCGCCAGTTTCTCCCCGATCGTCTCGACGGGAAACTCGTCCTGACGAATACGCTGACCGCGCGCGACGTCGAGGAACTGCGGGTGCGCGGCGTAGCCCGGGTCGTTTCCACGACCCCGGACTTCGGCGGCCGTTCCTTCGGCACGAACGTCATCGAGGCCGCACTGATCGCGCT
Source organism: Vulcanimicrobiota bacterium (assembly GCA_003158195.1). Taxonomy (GTDB): domain Bacteria; phylum Vulcanimicrobiota; class Vulcanimicrobiia; order Vulcanimicrobiales; family Vulcanimicrobiaceae; genus Palsibacter; species Palsibacter borealis. The sequence goes on from PMHP01000136.1 coordinate 2,106, forward strand.
GCTCGGCAAGCGTTGGAGCGAGGTCACCTCCGCCGACTACGTCGGCTTGCTCGAGCGCCTGGCACTGCGGCCGCGCGTCGTCGACCTCGAGGCCGCGGCAGCGGGTTAGGCGACGAGCGGGACCACACGCCATTTGTCACCCCGAGCTTGTCGAGGGGCCGACGGGATCTCGCCTTGCACCGTTGGTCCTTCGACTGCGCGCCTTCGGCGCTCCGCTCAGGATGACACAGAGGAATGGGCGCGGTTTTTTTCGCATGGCATTGGCCACGTGAACGCGGGGGAACCGTGACGTCAAGGGGGATTCGACGCTGAGCATCGTTCGCCGGCTGTTCGCCGTGCAGCCGCTCGACCGCGTGCGGTCGGAGCACGACGGGCCGCCGTTGCGACGCGTGCTCGGGCGCGCGGGGCTGGTCGGTATCGGCCTTGGGACGATGCTCGGCGGGATCTTTGCGACGATCGGCGTGGGCACGGCTACGGCGGGGCCCGGGGTGATTCTGTCGTTCTTGCTGTCGGCGCTCGCATGCATTTTCGTCGCGTTCTGCTATGCCGAATTGGCCGCAATGGTTCCGGTCGCGGGAAGCGCGTATACCTATGCCTACGCAACGCTCGGGGAACTGGTCGCCTGGATCATCGGCT
>PMHP01000068.1 GCA_003158195.1 Vulcanimicrobiota bacterium
GCAACTGCTTCCGTTCGGCCACACCGCCTCCGACGTGTTCTTCACGCGGGTTGGCCGCTGATAGGCGGACGACGCGGATTGACTGCCTGCCGTCGTTGGGCTTGAGCCCCCACCACATGCCGTCAGGATCGCGTACAGAGTAAGCGTCAAGATAGTATGAAGTCGAGCAATGTTCATGATGTGTCTCCGTGGCTGCAGCTAGTTCGGCTTCCTGAGTTCAAGACGAGACGGGTTTCGATTCGAAAAAAAGCTCGAGGATATCGCCCACCGAAAGCGAAGAACCGTAAGAAGCCGGGAGCACAACCTTGAGCTTAATCGTATCGCCCTTGGGAGCAATGGCATGTCCGCTCGCGAAGTCGTCCTGTATCAGACTGCGCGATTGGTTGAAAACGCACAGACCATAAAGATTGTTTGAAACAATCTGAGTACTCGAGCTAAATTTTACCGGGAAGATATTTGAAGCAAGGTTGACCGTGCCGGGCGAGAGCGCCACCGTTTGCATCGTTATGTACCAAAAAGTCGAGTTTGCTTGTTGACAGCCTTGATCTGATATTGATTCTGCACACTGCCCCCTAGGATAGACTGGATTCGGGCTCTCGCAGAGTTTCTCATATTGAGGAGGCGACGACAAGTTCGTGACGGCCGGAAAGCGTATATCGCCCGTTACGCCGCAATCGGGCCTAAAGCGAATGGTTACTTCGGTTGATGCAAGGTCATGGTGTTGGCCCATTTGCTCGCAGGACGGCGTAGAGCCCAGCGGTTGCTGATCACCGTCCTGGAGAGTCGTCCCGCGCTGATATGCCGACGACATGGATTGACTACCAGGCGTCGTTAGGCTCGAGCCGCTGCTGCATGCCGCCAAGAGCCCGGAGACGACGAACAAAAGGCCTGACTGAAACCGCCGATCGGCTTTCATCCTAAGACACCTTTCTCAAAGAGCGTCCGAAGCTAGCCCTACGATTCGCGCCCTCCGAGGCCTAGGCCCCCGCCGATTCGGTCCGGGGTTCGCTGCTTCGTCCGACGGCGCGCGCCAGGTATGACGAGTCGCCTTCGTGCGCTGACCGGTCGTAGAAGCCGGCCAGCGTCTGCTCTCGCCGCAGCGAGATAGACTTCGTTCGCTGGCTCGTCCCTATTTGAGAGCGCCCGACGCGCCAAAAAACCAGCTTGACACAAGGGATGTTGTGTCAAGTCGCCCCGGCCCGAATGTCCGGCGCCCCCTGCCAGCGCAGCGAGGCTCGCGGACTGACTCGGCGCCGTGAAGCGCAAACCGCGCAGAGGGTGCAAAAGTTCGAAACTCGAGTCCACCCCTTAGAGCACGATCGCTCCGTCGATTGTCCCGACGGCAAGGAGGTCGTACGGCCGGGCATCCGTCGCCAGCACGTCCTTCTGCAAAGCTTCGAGAACCTTCGATGGAGCCTCGAATTCGTCGGCAAGCGGCATTAGGAGCCACACGGGCTCGTTGGCGGGGTAGCCTTTGCGCTTCGCCGCCTTCTTCGCGCGCATGCGCCCGAATGCGGACCTCATTGCGTCCGGATTGCACGGCGGCGGCAATGGATCAATGTCGAACGAGTAGACTCTATACCCATGGCGCAGAACCTCGCACGTCTCGCCGACAGCGCTGAGCACCGGGAAGCGTACCGGGTCGATGGCGCGCTGGCCGTAGTCGCCGTCGCCGGCGATCCAATTCAGGAGGGCGAGAGTTTCCTCGCACGCGACCCCGATCTGTCGCGGAGCGGGGGCCTTCGCAATCGTGAGCGTCGTCGCGGAGCCGAGGAGGGATCGCTGGAGCACGCTGTCACCGCCCTCGCGCTGCCGGACTGTGCGGCGCAACGACGTGACGCAGTTGGAGAGCTCGGCCGCGGATTCCACGAGAACGCGGCCGACCTCCGCGTGCGCGATGCTCCCGTCGACAAGTCGCAGCCTGAAGTCCGGCTTTTCTGTCGTCTCGATTGATGCGACCCTTGCATCGAGTGCGGCCCCTACGAGTACGTGCCCGAGTCCCATAAGCTCCCCGAATCGATCCTCGAAGTTGCCGTCTCCGACCTCGCCGCTGCGCCAGCGAAGGCGATGTTCGCCCAGCGGTTTCCCATTCGCGACGATAGCGCATAGGCGCGCCTCGCGACCCTCTCCCACGGGGTCGGACGGAAGCCTGTGGATCTTCCGACGGAACGAGAGGCGGTTTCGCACGGTCCACGCTGATAGCACGCCGTCACCGTCGTCACAATCCTCGCAGATATTACCTCGTGCCTCAGGCCGGACATCGCCCGGACAGCTGCTACTGTCGCAGCTCAATCGAGTGTTCGCCTCGCAGATTTAAGAAAATCGAAGCGTGTTCTATCAAGTCGACTCCGTCATTGCCTGACACATAGTCAAGTTTTCACCGCAGATCATAGATCGTCGAAGGAGCGCCGCCTCCTTCCAAGAGGTTGCGATCCGCACGGGTACCGTCCCGCAGCTAACATCACTGGACTGAGCTACCGCCTCAAAGACAAACGCCGTGCCGCTCGACGTCGAGGTGGGTCGCAAATCACCGGCACACGTCCGAACAGTGCTGCAAGTTTCAAGTCGCCAGGGAACGTCGTCCGGTTCGGGCGGACTTCGGGACTGGGGACTGTCGGGCTTGACACGAGCGATATTGTGTCAAGTCGCGATCATCGAAAAACGGGTCAGCGGGGATGCCCGGCATCTGCCGACCCCCGGCGAATCGAATCGACCTAGGCCGCGGCGTCGCGATGCGCGCCAAGGGCTTCCGCCGCACCCGAGACACGTTTCCGACTGATGTCTCGCCATTCGGCGTGCCGGCCACTCGTCGCTGTCACGCCGTTCGAATGCGGGTGCGGGCGGCCCATGATTTATGCCCCCGGCTCGCGCAAGCTCCATGGGGATCGGGACTTCATCGACGCGACGTTGTGAGCAACCTGCGTCAGCTCGTGCTCGAGGCTTAACTTCACGTTCATAGGGCGCCAGCGTTGCCGCTCAGGAAATTGACCGATCGGCCTCTTTGGCTTACCATGTCAACGGGGGGCAAGCGACGGCACTATGCGTGGCTCTGAGAATGAAACCGATGGCCCACACCAGACGGGAGCTCTTGGAACTCCTCCATTCCCTGGTAAGCAGTCAAAATTCGGCTGCTTTTCAGTTGTCGCACTTGCAGTTGTCATCGCAGCGTTCCTTGCTAACCCGTTGCTCGGCATTCTGGCGCTAATCGGGCTCGGCGCCCTTACCCTCGTCGTCGCAACTTTCGCCCGGTACCGCGCAATTAGCATTGCTGTTTCCGTGCTCGCCGCGTCATACCTCCTTTTCTCGTGGGCGCGGGCGCCGTGCGACGTTGGTTATGAAGACGTACTAACCAGAGGCAACGAGAGAACCTTTGTTGCGCATCACAAGTGGGGTGACGACTGGACTGAATACGGCAATACCGGCTATGCTGAGAGCGCCATAAAACGCCTCGGACCGCTTGCTTATGGAAGAACTTTCGGAAACCTCATGGATGATCAAAAACGTTTTGAGGAAAAGCGTCGGGAGTCTGTCGTTTCTGCTAATACTTCAAAATCGAGTCGTTCCGCGGACCAAGCGCCGAGGACGTGCCGATCTCCGGG
>PMHP01000100.1 GCA_003158195.1 Vulcanimicrobiota bacterium
GATTGCAATGCCGCGAAGGCCGTCGAACACTTCAGTCCCGGGATGTTTGAGGTCGGGCGCCGCGAGGTGCGCCCAAGCCTGCCTTAACATTGCCATAATGGAGCTATAAGCTCTAGCCTGCATACTCGGGCCATATGAGCGAGAGCAGCGAACCGCCGAGCGACCGCAGCGCGCTGCTCGCGTTCGTCGAACGGCATTGGAGCGAACTGACCTTGCGCGACGCCCGTTCGCTGTGCGTGGAGATCGTCGACTCGCCACAGGCCATGGCTGGCATTAAGATTTCCTTAACCTTCCGTTAACCGCCCTTTATGCTCTGGCTGCGACCATCGATGCCGCGTGCCCACGTTTTTATCGCTCGGAGCCCCAGGAGGTCTTACCATGCCTAGGTCCGCATCATTCGCGGCCTTTTTAGTCGGCGCCGGGCTTTTCATGCCGTCCGGCGCGTTCGCCGACACCCAGATTTCGGCGGCTGGTTCGACCGCGCTGCAGCCGCTCGTCCAGGCTGCGGCCGAGGCCTATCAATCGCAGCACGGCGACGTGAAGATCAGCGTTACCGGGGGCGGCTCGCGCACCGGCATCGCGCTCGTCGCGTCGAAATCCGTCGATGTCGGCGATTCCGACATATTGGCAACCGGCCAGGACGGTTTGATCGATCACCGCGTCGCCGTTATCGGCTTCTCCGTCATTGTCAACCCCGACAGCGGCGTCACGGGGCTGACGAAGAAGCAGATCCAGGACATTTTTTCCTTGAAGGTAACGAACTGGAAAGACGTCGGCGGCAAAGATCTCGCAATCACCGTCATCAACCGGCCGGCCAGTTCCGGGACGCGCGCCGTGTTCGTCAAAACCGTCATGGGGAACGTGGAGCTCAATAAATCGACCGCGACCGAAGACGCGACCGGCACGATCGTTCAGAAAATCAAACAAACCTCCGGCGCGGTTTCGTACGCCGCATTCTCGGGGACGCATAATAAGGCCGGGATCGTCGAGGTGACGATCGACGGCGCGCAACCAAACGATGATGACGTCGAGAGCGGCAAGTACCCATTTTGGTCCTACGAGCACATGTATACGAACGGGCCGCCGACGACGACCGTGTCGCGTTTCCTCGCGTTCCTGCAGAGCAATAGCACCTTGATGCGCCAGACGGGATACATCTTGGTTCGCGACATGAAGGTCGCAGAAAACGACCGCTAGAGAAGCATGGTAGGCGTCCGCGCCAATAAAGCACATCGCGACGAGCGTGTCGCGCTCGGGTTCCTCATGAGCTCGAGCGCGATCTTCGTTCTTGCGATCGTTTTGATTCTCGCGTTTCTCGCGTACAACGGAACGCTGCTTTTTTGGCAGGACCACGTTTCGCCCCTGACGTTCCTGTTCGGAACCGATTGGGACGGGTTCGGCGGTCAATTCGGCGCCGCGCCGTTCATCATCGGGTCGCTCGTGGCGACGGGGTTCGCGATTCTGGTCGGCGGCCCGCTGGGCGTCGCGATCGGCCTCTTTTTTTCGGAACTCGCGCCGAAGCGCGTCGCCGAAACGTTCAAGCCCGCGATCGAGGTTCTGGTCGGCATCCCTTCGATCGTCTATGGATGGCTCGGGCTTACGCTGCTTGTGCCGTTCATCGCGCGGACGTTCCACGCCGAAGGCGACGGGCTCTTAGCCGCCGGCATCGTGCTCTCGATCATGATCCTGCCGACCGTGATCTCGCTTTCGGAAGATGCGCTGCGCGTCGTACCGAATTCGCTGCGCGAAGGTTCGGCCGCGCTCGGCGCGACCCGCTGGGAGACGATGTCGCGCGTGCTCGTTCCCGCGGCCGCGAGCGGTCTTGCGGTCGCGGTCATCCTCGGGGTGGCGCGCGCGATCGGCGAGACGCTCGCCGTGCAACTCGTACTCGGGAACGCCGCAGTCGTGCCGAAATCGCTGCTCGCTCCGGCAGCGGCGTTGACCTCCGAGATCGTCATGGACATGGGCGACGCGCCCGAGCACTCGGCTTTCCGCCACGCCCTGTTTTCGATGGCCCTGCTGTTGCTTCTGATCGCCATGGGACTGATCACGCTCATTCATCTCGCACTACGCAGGCGCACGACCTGATGGCGCGCGCGATCCTCGCGACCCCGACCGTCGAGTCGCTGCGAAGCAATAACGCGAGATCGCGCCGGATCGTCGACAAGATAGCGACCGCCGCGCTCTGGGGTGCCGCGAGCACAATCGTGTTGATGCTGATTCTGTTCGTCGTCTACTTGTTCGTGCAAGGCTATAGCGCGATCTCGTGGCATTTCCTGACGGGTTATCCATCGGCGGCGAACGCAGGCGGCGGAGTCGGACCGGAAATCTTCAACTCGTTTTACATTCTCTTCTTGACGTTGTGCTTTACGCTGCCGATCGCAGTGCTCGCCGGCGTTTTCATCCAGGAGTACGCGGGGCCGGGTCGTTTCCGGGACATGGTCGAGTTCAGCGCGGAGTCGCTCGCTACGGTGCCCTCGATCGTGATGGGCCTTTTCGGGTTGATCGTATTCGTGCAGTTATTTCACTGGCATTTCACGGCACTCGGCGGGGCTCTAACCCTCACCTTGCTCAACCTGCCTGCGATGATGCGGGTAACGCAACAGGCGCTGGCGAGCGTTCCGCAGACCTATCGCGAGGCGTCGATGGGGCTGGGCGCGACGAAATGGCAGACGGTCCTGCGCGCGATTCTCCCGAGCGCGATCGGTCCGTTGACGACCGGCGTCGTGCTCGTTTCGGGCCGCATCTTCGGCGAAACCGCGGCGCTGATCTTCACCGCCGGCGCGTCGGTCTCGTACGGCGCAAGCGCGTACGATTTCAATCCGTTCCATACCGCGGAGACGCTCGCGGTGCACCTCTACTCGACGCACCGCGAAGCGCTCGTTCCCGATGCCGATCAGATCGCAAACGGCTCGGCCCTGGTGCTGCTCGTCATGGTCCTCGTCTTTAACGTCGTGGCGCGCGTCCTCGGGCGTCAACTGACGGTACGTTTGACCGGAAAAGCATGATGGTCGAAACGCCGGAAACCCGGTCGCCTTCACTGCGCAGCAAGATGAAGATCGACGATCTCAACGTCTACTACGGCGCGTTCCACGCGATCAAACGCGCGAATCTCGACGTTCCCGACCGCCGGGTCATGGCCCTGATCGGTCCGTCGGGTTGCGGGAAATCGACGTTCATTCGCGCGCTCAACCGCATGCACGATCTGACGCCGGGCGCGCGAGTCACCGGGACCGTGACGCTCGACGGGAACGACATCTACGCGCAAGGCGTCGATCCCGTTACCGTGCGGCACCGCATCGGCATGGTTTTCCAACGGCCCAACCCGTTCCCGAAGTCGATCTTCGAAAACGTCGTCTACGGGCCGAAGATCCACGGCGAGCATAACGGCAAGCGCCTCCAGGAGATCTGCGAGAAGAGCTTGCATGCGGCGGCGCTGTGGGACGAGGTCAAGGACCGCCTCAATCGTTCGGCGCTCGATCTCTCCGGCGGCCAGCAGCAACGTCTCTGTATCGCGCGCGTCCTCGCGGTCGAACCCGAAGTGATCTTGATGGACGAGCCGGCCTCGGCCCTCGATCCGATCGCGACCTCGAAGATCGAAGATCTCATCGGCGAACTGAAGAAGGACTACACCGTCGTCATCGTGACCCACTCGATGCAGCAAGCCGCCCGCATCTCCGATTTCACGACGTTCTTCCTCCTCGGCGACCTTATCGAAGTCGGCACGACCTCCGACATCTTCACCCGCCCAACCGACAAGCGCACCGAAGACTACATTACCGGCCGCTACGGGTAGAAACGCGGCGTGGTCGTAACCTTTAGAACGCGGATGCCGATTCGCGAGACCATGTGTTTCGAAAGCGTCTATGAGGAGTGCCTTCGACTCAGTGAAGGCGATAAGAAAAGAATTATTTTCGATGGTGTCGCGGCGTGGATGTTCGTAGACGGGCTCCTCGCCGGCGAAAGCTACGGCGCCACGCCGGCGAAGCTCGATGCGGAAATGCCCGATGTTCCGCAAAACGATTCGCTCTGCATCTATTGTTATTCGAGCACCGTCCTTCCGCAGTTTCAAGGGCGAGGCTTGGGCAAAGTGCTGGTGGCCTATTGGAACGGGCTCGCGCGCGGAAGCGGGTTTACGAAGGTGGCCGGGCACGCGACCGACCCGCGCATCGTCGCCGTTCGCTCGTTCTTCGGCGTTCGCTTCGGGGCGGTGCATCAGAACTGGTACGGAACGACCAGAACGGCGCATTACTACGAAGGCGACCTTTAAGTGTGCCCGGCCGTTTGGAGAGCGCGGCGCGGCCAGGTTACCGGGGCGCGACCGGCTAAGCGCACGAGCAGCCGTTCTTTCTTTAGGAGGACACGACGTTGAGGCGTTTTCTTCGATTCGTCGCGGTTGCGGTATTGGCCGGCGCACCCTGCGCGAGCCGGGCAGACATGGGCGCCATGGCCGCGCCGAGCATGGGCGCCGGGCCGCACGGCTACGACTGGTTGATCGGCTCGTGGACGTGCACGAGCAACGCCGCCACGCAGATCGGCGGCCCGGCGAGCCAACGGCTGACGTTCGCTAAGAGCGCCGTGGGGTCGCTGTACGTTCGGGTTACGGGGAAGAACTTCGACGGCGTCGGCTTCATCGTGTACGACCCCAAGACGAAGACCTGGTCGAACCCGTTTGCACTCGCGGACGGCAGCTACGAGGATGAGTCTTCGACCGCTTCCGGCAACAGCGTGACCTTCACCGGTCCGTTCGTCGCACCCGGCGCCAAGCCGCAAACGATTCGGGACACGTTCACACGGGTCGGCGCGACGAAATACACCGATCTCGGCGAATCGCAATCGGGCACGAGCTGGAAGGCGTCGTACAAGACCAACTGCTCGAAGACCTGAGCAACCGCGGGGCACGGTACGCGTGGCGTACGGCACGCCGTTACGCTAGGGCGCATGAACCGCTGGATCGTCCCTCTTGAGCTGTGTCTCGGCGTGTCTCCGGCAGTAGCGCAGGGCCGCTCGTCGCCCGGGCTCGGCACGCAGCGCGCACGCCGGCGCCGTAGGCTGACGACACGTACGATTCGGGGGAGAACCATCATGCGCGCTTCAAACCATCGCGGACATCTTGGAATTGCACTAGCCCTAGTAGTCGGCATAGCGCCGCTCGCCGCATCGGCCGACGATCTGCCGCTCTACCCGGGCGCAACGAAGTTACCGCACCAGGTTGCGCCACCAGTCACGAACTGCGGCCACAAAATCTCGGCGATTGACTACGACACGAACGACGGGCCAGACAAGGTGGCGGCCTGGTACAAGGGCCGCATCCCGGGCGCGACGACGATCCGGCTCCACTACGATCCTGCGCAAGTCTCGATCGAGGTGTTCGATGCGGACGGCGCGCACGCGGCCATCGCCCAGCGCATGCAGTTTGCGAATGCGAAGCATCAAGCGGCCGGGGCGTCGATTGGAATGGACAAGACGACCATCGGACTCGAGCGCTTCGATCCGCCGCTCGGCCACGCATATCTGGAGCTCGTGCAACATGGCGAGTCCAACCCGGCCGCAGCGAATGCCATCCGGTCGAAGCTCGCCGCCATGTGTCCGAAGGAGTAGCGCGTGCTCGGGATGGGGACACTGCGGAGCGCGGTTGCCGTCTGCGTGATGCTGACTGCGGCGGCGTGTGCGAGCACCCGCCAAAATGCCGGCCAAGAGACGTCTGCCCCAATCGCACCGGCGGACTCCGCGACGACAAGCGCCGGCGCCGCGGCCGACGCTGCCCAGACGGGCGGCACGAACGGCAGTGCCGGACATGGGACATGCCCGATGATCGGCAGCGACAATGTCGCCGCCGTCATCCACTTACCGGTTCAAAGCGTCGCGGTGAGCGATGATTCGAACACGTGCACGTTTCACTTCGGCGGCTATCATGGGGACCTTACGATCACCTACGCCGCGCAAGGCGGGCAAGAGGAGCTCAAAGACGTTCGCACGGCGTCCGGCGCGACGCAGGGACTCGTCGGGGCCATCGCGGCCGCCGTTTCGGCACCTCCCGGCTCGAGCGGTGCGCTGTCCGCGACGCCGCCGCCCGGCGTGCAGAAAGTCGGCGACGATCAAACCTTCATGAACGAAGGCCCGGTGACGCAGTTCTACGCGGTGCGGGGAGACGCGTGGATCGAGGTCGAGGGCGGCTTTTTCCCGGCCGGCGTGACCGGATGGATCGCCCTCCCAGCGATTGCGAGCAAAGCTCTTGCATCCCGCTAGCGCGCGAAGCCGTGCCGCAAACCAGGGCGGTGTCTTAGCCGAAGCTTAGCTTTGCCAGCGGCGGGCGACGGAGTTTGCTTTCGAGGCGGCTTTTGATCGAAGGCCACTCGGGTGCGATGATACTGTAGGCGGCGCTATCGCGCGCGTAGCCGTTGATCGCGCGCGCGCGGTGGAAGCGAAGGGTGCCCTCGTACGTCGCACCGAGGCGGACGAGCGCGGCGCGCGAACGGCCGTTTTGCGCGTCGGTGTAGAAGGCGACGCGCAGTATGCCCCGTTCTTCGAAGGCTTGCCGCAGCAAGAGGTATTTCGCTTCGGTGTTCGCGGGCGTGCGCTGAAATGCGGGCGCCAGCCACGTCCAGCCGATTTCGAGCGCGCGCTCCTCGGGATGAATGTCGAGGTAACGGGTCGAGCCGATCGCACAGCCGCTTTGGCGATCGACGATTGCGAACGGTTCTTCGCGGCCTTCAGCGGCCGCTTCGAGCGCCGTATCGATCCAGCGGCGCATGCCGCTCGGGCCGGTGAAACCGCGGATCGGCATGAATCGCCAAATCTCGGGGCGCGCGGCGGCGCGGAACAGATCCGCAGCGTGGCGCTGTTCCAGCGGCTCGAGGTCGATCGTCTGACCGTCGTGCATCATGAGATTGTATTCGGCAGGATAGGGACCGGAAACATCGTTGGACGAACGGCTTTCGCATGCTAGCTGAGGGCGGCAGGGGCGCCGGAGCGGCCGCAATGACGATGACGGCGCTCAGTAAGACGGGCGCCGCCCCCGGTTTAGATCTGGGCGAGGTCGCCGTCCCGCGGATCGGACCGTCCGACGTATTGATCCGCGTGCGCAAAGCCGGGATCTGCGGGACGGACCACCACATCTACGCCTGGGACACCTGGGCCCAGCGCCGGATTAAGCCCCCGCTTGTCGTCGGGCACGAGTTCGTCGGGACGATCGAGGCACTCGGTGCCGCGGTGCGCGGTTTCTCCATTGGCGAGCGTGTGTCGGCCGAGGGGCATATTTCGTGCGGCACCTGTTTGCTCTGCCGGACGGGTGAGGCCCACATCTGCGAGCGCGTGATGATCATCGGCGTCGACACGGACGGCGCGTTCGCAAACTACATCGCAATGCCGGCGGTCAACGTCTGGCGGCTCGACGACGCGATTCCAGACGAGGTCGCGGCGATCTTCGATCCGCTCGGTAACGCCGTCCATACCGTGATGGCGGCCGGGGTCAGCACGAAGAGCGTGGTGATCACGGGCGTCGGCTCGATCGGGCTGATGGCGATTCCGGTCGCGCGCGCCGCAGGCGCGGCGTCGGTCTACGCGATCGACGTCAATCCGGCGAAGCTCGCGCTTGCCGAGCGCGTCGGCGCGGATGCCGTGTTCGATGCGCGCGATCCGAACCTGCTCGACGAAATATCGCGCCGGACGGGAGGCGACGGTGCGGACGTGCTGCTCGAGATGTCGGGCAGCGGTTCCGCGATCGACGCGGGCTTGCACATGCTGCGCAACGGCGGCCGCGCCGCGCTGCTCGGCATCCCGCCCGACGACGTCAAGATCAATCTCGCGGAACGCATCATCTTCAAGGGCCTCACCGTGCTTGGGATCAACGGCCGCAAGATGTTCGAGACGTGGTATCAAACCGAGGCACTCGTCAAGAGCGGGCGCGTCGACCTGCGCCCGATCATCACGCACGTCTTACCGCTGGAAGCTTTCGACGAAGCGTTCGGGCTGATGGAGTCGGGCGCCGCCGCAAAGATCGTACTCGACGTTGGGGGACCGCCTTGAACGCTGCTTTCGAATCGAAACTCGCGACCGACCTCGCCGCGCTCAAGGCCGCGGGGACGTACAAGACCTTACGCCATTTGACGACGCCGATGGCGGGTCACGCCCATATGGAAGAAGCGGGCGACGTCGTCGTGCTCTCGAGTAACAACTATCTCGGCCTCTCGGATCATCCCGAGGTCGTCGCCGCGGGGATCGCGGGCCTGGAGAAATACGGCGCGGGCACGGCCTCGGTGCGCTTTATCTGCGGAACGTACGATATCCACCGCACGCTCGAGGCGAAGATTGCGTCGTTCTTCGGCTTCGAGGCGGCGCTCACGTACGTCTCGTGCTGGACTGCGAACGAAGGGCTCTTGCCGACGATTGGGACCGCCGGCAACACCCTGATCTCGGACGAACTCAACCATGCATCGATCATCGACGGCTGCCGGCTCGCCGCGGCGAAACGGCTGCGCTACAAGCACGCCGACATGGCCGACTTGGAAGCCAAGCTGAATCAGGCCGAAGGGCAGGCGTTTATCATTACCGACGGCATCTTCTCGATGGAGGGCAGCCTCGCGAACCTGCCGGCCATCGTCGAATTGGCCAAGCGCTACGGCGCCGTAACGATCGTCGACGACAGTCACGGAACCGGCGTCATGGGGCGGACCGGACGCGGCACGATCGAACATTTCGGCCTCGAAGGAGAGGTCGACATCCTAACCGGCACGCTTGGTAAGGCGCTCGGCGGCGCGGCCGGAGGCTTCGTGGCAGGGAGCGCCGCGCTCGTCGACACGCTCGTGCAGCGCTCGCGCACGCAGCTCTTCTCCAATGCTCTGCCCGCGACGGTCGCGGCAAGCGCGTTGCGCGCGATCGAGATCCTCGAAACGCATCCCGAACTGCTCGCAAAGCAACGCGAAAACATCGCCTACTTCCGCGCGGGGCTCGAGCGCCTCGGCTTCAAACCGCTCCCCGGCCCAAGCGCGATCGTGCCGATCATCGTCGGCGAAACGGCGGCTGCGATCGCGATGAGCGACCGGCTTCTGCGCGAAGGCGTGTTCGTGACCGGCTTCGGTTTCCCGGTCGTACCGGAAGGTACGGCTCGCATACGCGTCCAGCTCAGCGCAGCGCTCGAACGAGCCGACCTCGACCGTGCGCTTGCGGCGTTCGAACGGGTCGGAATTGAGGTCGGTGCGATAGAGTCCAAAAGACTAACCGAAGGGGCCCCTTTGTAGACAAAATTTCAGGGGATGCGACCCTGCGCCGGGACAAAATACGGGGATGCAATACGCGGCCTTCCTTTTGTCGCTCCTCATGCTAGCGACCACTTCCGGTATCGCCCTTGCGGACTCTCCCCCGGCGTTCGTTGGGCCTCCCGGCTGGAGCCACAACCCGCCCGCCGCGACCGATCCGAACCGTACGATCGATCAATGGCATCTTTCGGGCGACGTCTCGTCGGTGACGTTCATCAAGGATACGTCGACCACGTACACCGACGCGGTCGCGGCGATCGAGAAGAACTTCAGCACCAACAAGATCAAACCGGCCGCCGACAAGGACATGTCGTGCCGCGGTACGACCGCGCACCTCGTTGAGTTTGCGATCGGACCGGACGGCCACCAGGTCGACATCCAACGTCTGGTCGTTCCGGACGGGAACGGTGTCGACACGGTAACGTATACACGTTCGAATGGAAGCGTGTTCGATCCCGACGTCAAGAAATCCGAAACGACCTACTGCGGCTCGTAAGATCCGACCGATCCAAGCGGTGGCTAGGGTCCGCTCACGATCATCGTCACAACCGCTTTGGGAATAACGGGCTTCGTCGAGGCGAAGCAATCGGCTTGCAGTCCTTTGCGCGCGACGTCGAGGCGGAATCTCGTCGCCCGCGCGAGATCCTCGGCCTTTTCCGGCGGCGGAAGCGGAATGTGCAGGTAGGCCGCAGCCGCCACGACCATGCGTGTGACGTGGTCGCGCGTCACGATGAGATCCGGGCGGAAAGGATTCCACGAGATCAGCGAGCGGTTCATGGTTTCGTCGGCGCCGGCTACGGCGCTTAGCGTTTGGAGCTGTGAAACGTCGACGCAATGGTAATCGGTCATGTAGTACTCGATCGAGGGCTTGAGGTAGGCCAGCACGAGTTCGGTCCACGCGAAGGTTTGCAGGCTGTTGTAGAGCTGCTGGATGTCGCCGCAACCACCCGGTGTCGTCTCGCGGATGTTCTCCGCAGCGTTCGTTGCGTCGTATGCATCGACGACGAGTCCGAGGCGACGCTGGAAATCGGCGACCGTTTCGTCGCGCGCGGGCTCGGCCGCGCGCAGCGCCGCTTGCGCCGTCGCAAGTTTTGTATCGACGTCGCTACAAGCGGCGCGCGCTCTCGAAGGCATCGCGACGACGGCCAGCGCAAGCACGACGGCCGCGCACGCCAAGCGCAAAATCCCGGCTAGGTTCAAGCTCCGTCCCCGATTGCCACGACCATCTCGATCTCGACTGCAATATCGAACGGGAGTTCCGCCATCCCGACCGCGCTGCGCGCGTGCGAGCCGATCTCTTCGCCGAACACTTCGATCAATAACTCCGAGCAGCCATCGATCACGGCCGGCGTTTGGTTGAATCCCGGCGCGCAGTTCACCATCCCGAAAACCTTCAGTATCGAGCGCACGCGGTCGAGCGACCCGATCTCGCCGCGCAGCGAGGCAAGCATCTGCAGCCCCGTCAGCCGCGCTGCGCGGCGCGCCTCCTCCATCGTCACGTTTGCGCCAACCTTGCCGCGCACGAGGTTGCCGGCGCCCAGTTCCGTCGCGCCCGCCTCGACCGGCCCATGCCCGGACACGAAAACAAGATCGCCGTGCCGCTTGCAACGCAGATATAAACCGGCCGCCGGTAACAGTTGCGGTAAGTCGATCCCCAACTCGTAAAGCCGCTGCTCCGTGCTCATGCTTAGGCCGGCCAGGTCGATTCGGCGCGGCGCCTAGCGCGCAAAAGGATCCTCGATGCGAACTCCCGCAATGATCTGGCCGGCGTTGAGATCTTCGGAAAGGAGCCTGGTCGCGCCGGACTCAGCGGCGGATGCAATGATGAGCGCGTCCCAAAATCCCAGTTTCGCTTGGTCCTCGATTCGGAAAGCCGCTGCAATCTGAGCCGGCGTCATATCGACGCACCAGGTCATATAGGTGCTGACCACGAGGCGCGCGTCCTCCTTTGGAAGAGGCGTTGCGATTTTACGCGTCACCGTAACGTAAAATTCTTGGAGTACCTGCGGGCTTAGCAGGCCCGTTCCATCCTCCCACAACTCACGCAACGCGTCCCGTGCGACTCGCTGCTTGAGCACGGCGTCGACGTCATGAGCGTAAACGAGAACGTTTGTATCGACGAACGTCTTATCGCTCATGGAGTGCGGTTCGATCCGCTCGGTGTGTGCCGCCGAGATGAAAGCCACGCTCGAGGAGCATCATCGCTTGGCGCTTTGCCCGTTCGTAGGACTCGTCTTCGCCGACCAAGGCCTCGATCTGGGCGGCAACCAGGGCGCTGATCGAAGTTGAACGGCGAGCCGCCAGCACTTTTGCCTTTCGGACCGTGTCGCGATCCATGCTGATCGTCAGGTTCTGCTTCACGTATTTACGTGTAGCACGTACTTTACGTGACGTCAAGGCGATGTTGCAATGAGTCTATCAAGCTCGAGCCAAAAAAGAAGATCCGGTGAAGCGAAGTTCATCGGATCTGAATTGGTTGCGGGGGCGAGATTTGAACTCGCGACCTTCGGGTTATGAGCCCGACGAGCTACCGGACTGCTCCACCCCGCGATGGGCGAACCACAGTATATCGGGACGGTCGGAGCCCGTCAAATAGGAAATGCCTCTCTCGCCGCCGAGCCCCACGACGCGCGCTTCCAGATCGAATGCCCGCGCCCATGTCACCCCGAGCTTGTCGNNGCTTCGCTCAGGATGACAGGGGGGGGAGGGGGCGGAACGGGGGGGCGATGGGCGAGCTTGGGGCGTTTGTGCGCGCGCTTCCGAAGGTTCAGTTGCACTGCCACTTGGAGGGGACCATTGAGGCGGGGACGTTCCGCGAGCTTGCGGGGCTGCGGGGGGTCGAGAGCGCTCGCGCGACGGGTCCGCTCGAGGCGACCTACGCGTTCGCGACGTTCGGCGAGTTTCTGCTGACCTTCGCCGAGGTCTGCAAGGCGCTGCGGCGACCGGAAGATTACGCGCGGGTCGCGCGCGAGTACGTCGCGAGCGCCCAAACGCAGAACGTGCGCTATGCGGAGCTTTTCATCTCGCCCTCCGTTTGGACGTTCTTCCACCCCGGCCTCGACGTCTCGGCAACGGTACGAGCGATGCGCGACGCGTTCGAGGCGGCCCGGCCGGACGGCCCCCAGGTCGTGCTGATCTGCGACTTGACCCGGAACTTCGGGGTCGAACGCGCCTTCGAAACGGCCCGGCTCGCGGTGCGCCTTGCGCAGGCAGATCTTGGGATCGTCGGCATCGGGCTCGGGGGCGACGAAGCGAATTTCCCGCCGGCCCTCTACGCCGAGCCGTTCGCGTACGCTCGGGCCCACGGGCTTCGCACGGTTGCGCACGCGGGCGAAGCGGCCGGCGCCTCGAGCGTTCGCGACGCGGTTGAGATTCTCGGGGCGGAGCGGATCGGCCACGGCGTTCGCGCGCTCGAAGACCCGGCGGTCGTCGCGCTGTTGGCCGAGCGCGAGGTGGCGCTCGAACTCTGTCCGACCTCGAACCGCCTGACCGGCGCCGTCCCGGCCGGAGCGCCCCACCCGATCGCTGAGCTCGATCGGCGTGGCGTGCGCTGCACGATCGATGCGGACGACCCGGCACTCTTCTCGACCACGCTAGAACGCGAGTACGAACTCGTCGGCGCCCAATGCGGCCGCGCGAGCCTCGTGCGGTTCGCCCGGAACGCGATCGACGCGAGCTTCGCGAGCACCGGGCGCAAGGCGGCCCTGCGCGCGGCTTTTGAGGTCGCGGCCGGCGGCCTGGAAACAACTCGCCCGTAGCGAAGGTTACGGGACATATGCCCGGACACACGCACTTTGACGAGTCGACCGAGGAGTATCTCGAGGCGATCTACCGCCTCGAACGGGAAGGCTCGGGCGTTTCCACGTCTGCGCTCGCCTCGGAACTCGGGGTCGCCCCCGCCTCCGTCTCGGGCATGTTAAAGAAGCTCGCCGGAGACGGCTACATCGAACACCACGCCCGCGGCGAAGCGAAGCTGACCCAAAAGGGGCTCGCGGTCGGGGTGCGCGTGCTGCGGCGGCATCGGCTCGCAGAACGTCTGTTGACCGACATCCTCGGCATGGATTGGGACGAGGTGCACGCCGACGCATGCATGCTCGAGCACGCGATCTCGGCCCGGGTCGAGGAGCGGCTGATCGCGGTTCTCGGCAACCCGAAGACGTGCCCGCACGGCCATCCGATTCCGCCGAGCGATCTTTCCGATCCCGAATGGCCCGGCTTTCCGCTCGCGCAGTTGGAGGTGGGCGCCGACGCGCGCGTGCACGGCGTGACCGAAGAGGTTCCCGAGATGCTGCGCTATCTTGGATCGATCGGTTTGCGTCCCGGCGCCGATGTGAAATTGTTGGAGAAGGCGCCGCTCGGTGGACCCGTCACCGTGCGCGTCGGCGGCGAGCGGCAGCACGCGATCTCGCTCGAACTCGCACGCATGGTCATCGTCTTACCGAGCGACTCTCTAGATACTGTCGAATTCGCAACCGCGTAAGTGCGGCCGAAGCATCTTGCGTGTTCGCTCGACGATTCGCACCGCTTCGACGCCGAGCGGCCGGCGACGACGTGCCCGCACGACGGGGCGCCGCTGCTCGTGCGCTATCCGCGCATTGCGCTGGACCGCAGCGCTCTGGCAGCGCGAACGGCGTCGATGTGGCGTTATCGCGAGGCGCTTCCGCTCGACGACAATGAAGAACCGGTGACGCTCGGGGAAGGCGGCACGCCGCTCGTTCGCGTCGCGCGTCTCGAGCGCGAACTCAAACTCGAAGCGCCGCTGTACGTGAAGGACGAATCGCGCAACCCGACCGCTTCGTTCAAGTCCCGCGGCATGTCCGCAGCGGTGACACGCGCGAAGAAGCACGGGGCGACCGAACTCGTCGCGCCCAGCGCCGGAAATGCGGGCGGCGCGCTTGCGGCCTACGGCGCGCGCGCGGGGATCGACGTGACGGTCTTCTTGCCGCGCGACACGCCGCCGATCCTGATCGAAGAGTGCGCGACCTACGGAGCGCGTGTCGAACTCGTCGACGGGCTCATCGACGAGGCGGGAAAGCGTGCCGCGGCGCACGCGCGCACGAACGGGGCTTTTAATCTCGCAACGTTGCGCGAACCGTATCGGATCGAAGGCAAGAAGACGATGGCCTTCGAGCTTGTCGAGACGCTCGGCAGCGTCCCGGGAACGATCGTCTACCCGACGGGCGGCGGAACGGGGCTCGTCGGCATGTGGAAAGGTTTCGACGAACTGCAGGAAGCCGGCTGGATCGGTGCGGAGCGACCGCAGATGATCGCGGTGCAAGCCGAGGGATGCGCGCCGATCGTTCGCGCGTTCGCAAGCGGCGCAGAGACTGCCGAGCCGTGGGAGGGCGCTTCGACGGCCGCGTGGGGCTTACGCGTCCCGGCGGCGCTCGGCGATCGGCTGATGCTGCAGGCGCTACGCGCGTCCAGCGGCACGGCGCTTGCGGTCGGCGAGCGCGAGATGCGCGATGAGATGCACGCGCTGCGCGCGCGGGAGGGGATCGACGCAGGCGAAGAAGGCGGCGCGGCGCTCGCGGCGCTACGCGCGCTCGTCGCGAGCGGCCGGGCGCTTCCGGGCCCGGTCGTCCTGTTCAACACGGGCAGCGCCCTCAAGTACGGACCGCGAAGCGCCGGAGCGTCGTGACGCGCTCGGCCGTCACGCGATTGCTCGTGCTCGCAAACGTCATCGTCTACATTTGGGAAGTCGCTACGGGCACCGATTTCAACAACAACGAGAGCCTCTTAAGGCACGGCGCGCTGCTCGGGACGCTCGTGCTGCAGCAGGGCCAGTGGTGGCGCGTGATTACCGGCGCGTTCGAGCATGCGGGCCTCGCGCACATCGGGCTCAACATGTTCGCGCTGTACCAACTCGGCATGTTCGTCGAATCGGTCCTCGGGCCGTGGCGGATGCTTGCGATTTATACGATCGCGCTGTTCGGCGGGGGCTACGCTGTCGTGTTTTTCTCGCCGAACGAC
Source organism: Vulcanimicrobiota bacterium (assembly GCA_003158195.1). Taxonomy (GTDB): domain Bacteria; phylum Vulcanimicrobiota; class Vulcanimicrobiia; order Vulcanimicrobiales; family Vulcanimicrobiaceae; genus Palsibacter; species Palsibacter borealis. The sequence continues at coordinate 15,231 of PMHP01000100.1, forward strand.
ATCACGGTCGGCGCGAGCGGCGCGATCTTCGGCCTCTTCGGCGCGCTGATCGCGATCGGCGTCCGGCTCGGAGCGCGCGGCCGCTCGCTGATCGCGCAGACGCTACCGATTCTTCTGATCAATCTCGTCTTTACGTTTGCGGTTCCGTTCATCTCGAAAGCGGGTCACGTCGGCGGGCTGATTAGCGGTTTCGTCGCGGGGCTCGTGCTCTTCGCGATGCGCCAGCAGCCGGCCGCACCGGTCGCCGTCGATACCGCGACCGGCGAACACACGGAGGCGGAGTACCTCCCGCCCGAGGGCGCGGCCTAGTGTCCGCGGCGCCGGTCGACTCGATCGAGGCACTTTTCTCGCCACACGGGCCGATCGCGCGCGCCCTTCCCGGCTTCGAACCGCGGCCCGGTCAGCTGCAGATGTCGAAGCTGGTCGAACGGGGATTTCTCGAGAGCGCGCACACGATCGTCGAAGCCGGTACCGGCGTCGGCAAGTCGCTTGCGTATCTCGTGCCGGCGATTCGCAGCGGGAAGAAGGTCGTCGTTTCGACCGCGACGATCGCGCTCCAGGAACAGCTCGTGCGCAAGGACATTCCGCTCGTCGTGCGCGCCCTGGGCGTTCCGGTGCGCATCGAACTGCTCAAGGGCCGCAATCACTATCTGTGCCGTTCGAAGCTCGACCGCATGCGTGCCGAGCGTCTGATCGCACAAAGCGCGACGATGGAAGCGGTCTGGACGTGGGCCGACCGCACGCAGACGGGCGACCGTGCGGAGCTTGGGTTCGTGCCGCCCGCGCTCGAATGGGAAGCGCTCGATGCGGACGCCGACGATTGCATCGGCGAATTCTGCGAGCGCTTCAAGGACTGCTATTTCTTCGAGCGGCGCGACGCCGCGCGCTATGCCGACATCGTCGTCGTCAACCACGCATTGTTCTTCCTCGACCTCGCGCTCGGCGGCACCCTCCTGCCGTCGTACGACTACGCGATCCTCGATGAAGCCCATCAATGCGAGCAGTGGGCTTCGGCCGCGTTGACGGCGACGCTCTCGACGTCGAGCGTGAACCGCGTGATGCGCCGCCTTCACCGCGAGTATCACGTCCCGGCCGAATGCGACGCGCAGATCGACGAGAGCATGCGCGGTCTCGTACAGACGCTGGCCCGCGTTCCAGGCGAGCGCTACCCGCTCGCGGCGAACGACGCCGCGCAGGAAGCGCTCGGGGCGGTGCAAGCGGGTTTCTACCGGCTCGAGAATTGGCTGCACGCAAACTGGCAGGCTGCGCTCAAGCGGCCGCCCGACAACGTTGCGGAAGCCGAGCGCCGGCGCGACCTCGCGATGCGCGGCGTGCTCGCCCACGTCGCGACGATCGAGCGGATGGGATTACCCGAGGAGGACGCGATCAGTTGGGTCGAGCGGTCCGAAGGAGGGGCGCGCTACGAAGTCCACTCGGCGCCGTTCAATGTCGCCGAGTACTTGCGCGCGGCGCTCTTCGCGCGCACGCAAAGCGTCGTGTTGACGAGCGCGACGATCGCAACCGGCAATTCCTTCAAATTTCTGCGCGGCGCCCTCGGCGTCGACGAAGCGCAAGAGTACGTCGCACCGTCGCCGTTCGATTATCGCACGCAGGCCTGCCTGTTCGTCGCGCCGCCCGATTGCAATCCGAAAGATCCGCGTTTCGCCCGCCGCGTCGCGCCGCTCGTCGAAGAGATCTTGGACATTACGAGCGGCCGCGCATTCGTGCTGTTTACGTCGTATGCGCGCCTGCACGAGGTCTACGACGCCGTGCGCGAGCGCGTGCCGTATCCGATGAAGCTGCAAGGCGAGCTGCCGCGCGCGCATCTGCTCGATTGGTTCCGCCGTACGAGCAACGCGGTACTTTTCGGGACGAATACGTTTTGGGAGGGAATTGACGTCGTCGGTGCGGCGCTCTCGTGCGTGATCGTCGACCGACTGCCCTTTCCGTCGCCCTCGGACCCGATCGTTGCCGCTCGGTTGGCTGCGCTCGAGGCCGAAGGCCGGTCGAGCTTCGAGGAATATATGATTCCGTCGGCCATCGTCCGGCTCAAGCAAGGATTCGGGCGCCTCATCCGCTCGAAAAGCGATCGCGGGCTCATCGTTTTGCTTGACGGGCGCGCCGTTTCGATGCGCTATGGCGCAACGATCGTCGCTTCATTGCCTCCGGCCCGAAGGGCGAACAGTGTCGACGAATTGCGTAAATTTTTCATTACATGAGACTAAGGCCGTTTTCATACTTTAACGCTATCATTACGATAGCTCGCTCAGCCGAGGTCCTTGCCCGTGGAGCCCGTTCCGCTCACGCAGCTCATAAAGCGCCGTTTAGAAGTCGCGGTGCCCCGATGTTTAGCGTGCCGGCGACCGATCGCGAACGCGCCCGAAGCCCAGAGCTCGCAACGGTACGGCTCCTTTGACATCATCGTCGAATGGCGCATCTGCAACTGCGGCGCCTTTTCCAGAACCCAAAGAATCGTAGACGCTGCGGTTTAGGGCGGGGTAACCGGCACGAAATCGCGCGGTTTGCGCCGAAGAAGATGAGCGTGGGCCGCTCGTGGATCCAGGCCGTAGTTGCCGTTCTTGTCGTGTGCCTGCCGGTTGCGGGCGCGGCGCGGCGTCACGACGCGCTTCCGAGCTCGGGCCTAGCGCCGATCGTGTACGGGTCGCCCGCGCCTGATTTCAGCTTCGATTCCGGGGACGGCGCCAAGCGGCTAGCCGACTTCGCCGGGAAGCCGGTCGTCGTGAACTTCTGGGCAACGTGGTGCCACCCGTGCGATGACGAGCTCGACGCATTCGCCCAGCTCCGCCGAACCTACGGCGATTCCGTCGAGCTGCTGACGATCTCACAGGAGAGCCGCGACGTTACCGATGCGTACCTGCGCCAGCACGGGGTCGACGCGCGCGCCATCGCCGACCCCGACCATAAGATTTTCCAGCGCTACGGGGTCACGCCGATCCCCGTAACCCTCGTGCTCGATCGGACCGGCGCCGTCACCCACGTCTCGATCGGCGAACTCGACTGGAACGAGCTCGAGACAGCGGTCGAGCAAGCGAGCGCCGCGGCCCCGAGCCCCTCGCCGACTTGACCCCCGGGAAGCCGCGTGCTACGCTCAACTTAATGTTGGCACTCGCATACCGTGACTGCTAGGCCGCCGCAGCCGGGCAGCGCCAAGAACGCTCCCCTCGATCTGGACAAACGGAAGGCCTTCATCCTGGCTACCGTCGTCTATGAGTATGTCGCGACCGCGGAGCCCGTCGGCTCGAACACGCTGACCCAGAAGTACAACCTCGGGGTCAGCTCGGCCACGATCCGCAACGAGATGGCCGAGCTCGAGGCCGGCGGCTATCTCATCCAACCCCACACGTCGGCCGGCCGTATCCCCTCGGATGCGGGGTACCGCACCTACGTCGACCGGCTCATGCAGCCGGAGCCGCTCGCAACGGGCGAGCAGCGGCGCATTCAGGACGAGTTTCGCGCGGCCAGCCGGGAACTCGATGAGGTCATCGAGCAGACGACGCGTCTGCTCGGGCAGCTCTCGCGCAGCGTTGCGTTCGTGGTTGCGCCGCAGCGGGATCTGCAGGCGTTCCGCCACGTTCAACTGATCTGGCTTGGGGAACGCACCGGCCTTGCAATTGTCGTCACCTCGCTTGGGGTCGCGACCCAGACACCCTTCGAGCACGAGAACCTCGCGGCCGACGACCTGACCCGGCTCTCGAACCGGCTCAACAGCGCGCTCGCCGGAAAGACGATGCGTCAGATCGCTGCGCGGGATATCGAGAACGTGGTCCGCGACAGCGGCCTGCCCGCAAGCTTGGAGAAGACCTTGGTGGCGGCGTTCGCCGATGCGTCGCGCGCGGACGAACCCCCGGCGGTCGTTTCGAGCGGTGCCCAGCATTTGCTCGACCAGCCCGAGTTTCAAGACTTGCGCAAGCTCCGGTCGATCCTGCGCATCATCGAAGAGCACAAGGCGCTCTACGATTTAGTCGCCGACTCGATGACCGGCGCGGCGCCGCACATCAAGATCGGTCACGAGCTCGGCTCGGACGAGATCACCGAGTGCAGCGTCATCACCGTCCCGTATCGCTTCGGCGACGAAGCGGTCGGGATGCTCGCGATCCTGGGTCCGCGACGGATGCCCTACGCGCGGCTGGTAGCGCTCGCCTCGAGCACGGCCGAGTCGCTCAACGATCATTTGGCGAACACCGAGATCCGATAGAGATAGCGTGGCAAGCGATTATTACGCCGTGCTCGGCGTGGGACGCGACGCGTCGGAAGGAGACATCAAGCGCGCGTACCGCGGCCTCGCGCGGAAGTACCATCCCGACGTAGCCCCCGACAAAGTCACGGCCGAAGCGCACTTCAAAGAGATCAACGAAGCGTACGAAGTGCTCAGCGATCCACGTAAGCGCCAGCAGTACGACCGCTACGGTACCGTGCCGAACGGTGCCGGGGCAGGCGCGGGCGGATTCAGCGGGTTTGGGGCCGAGGGGTTCACCGACATCTTCGACATGTTCTTC
>PMHP01000126.1:0-4556 GCA_003158195.1 Vulcanimicrobiota bacterium
CATCACGGCGTGCGCATCAAGGATTCGGCGCTGGTCGCGGCCGCAGTCCTTTCGAACCGGTACATTTCGGATCGCTTCTTGCCGGATAAGGCGATCGACTTGGTCGACGAAGCGGCGGCCAAACTGCGAACCGAAATCGATTCGATGCCGCAGGAGCTCGACGAAGCGTCACGCCGCATCATGCAGCTTGAAATCGAGCGCGAGGCGTTGCGCAAGGAGACCGATTCGGCTTCCAAGCAGCGGCTCGAACGGCTCGAGAAAGAATTGGCCGAGCTGCGTTCGCAGACCGACGGCATCAAGGCGCGTTGGCAAGCTGAGAAAGACGCCGTCCAGGCGTTGCGCAGTCTGCGCGTCGAGATCGATCAGGTCAAGACGGAAATCGAGCGTGCCGAGCGCCAGTACGATCTCAATCGCGTTGCGGAGTTGCGTTACGGCAAATTAGCCGATCTCGAACGCCGCTTGCACGCGGCCGAAGCGGCGCTGGGCAGCGACGGCAAACCGCGGCTGCTCAAAGAAGAAGTCGACGAAGAGGATATCGCCGACGTCATCAGCCGCTGGACGGGCATCCCGGTTTCGAAGCTGCTCGAAGGAGAGATGAAGAAGCTCTTGCGGCTCGACGAAGAGCTGCACAAGCGCGTGATCGGGCAAGAGGAAGCGGTGACAGCGGTCGCGGAGGCCGTGATTCGCTCGCGCAGCGGACTTTCGGATCCGAACCGGCCGATCGGTTCGTTCATCTTCCTCGGGCCGACCGGCGTCGGTAAGACCGAACTCGCGCGCGCGCTCGCCGGATATCTGTTCGACGACGAACGGGCGATGATCCGCATCGACATGTCGGAGTACGGCGAGAAGCATTCGGTCTCGCGCTTGATCGGTGCGCCCCCGGGATACGTCGGCTACGACGAAGGCGGCCAGCTGACGGAAGCCGTGCGCCGCCGTCCGTTCTCGGTCATTCTCTTCGACGAGATCGAGAAGGCTGCGCCCGAAATCTTCAACGTGTTCCTGCAGATCCTCGACGACGGCCGCCTGACCGACGGTCAGGGCCGCACCGTCGATTTCAAGAACACGATCCTCATCATGACCTCGAACATCGGCAGCAACCGTATCCTCGACTACTCGGGTGGCGGCGGGGCCGACTACGCCGTCATGCGCGCGACCGTGCTCGACGAGTTGCGCCGCCACTTCCGCCCGGAGTTCCTCAACCGCGTCGACGAGATCGTCGTGTTCACCGCGCTCTCCGAGGAGCAACTCGAAAAGATCGTCGAGATCCAACTTCACCGCCTGCGCGCGCGCCTTGCGGACCGCCGGATCGAACTCGAACTCTCCGACGCCGCGCGCCGCCACCTCGTGCGGGTCGGCTACGACCCCGTTTACGGCGCCCGCCCGCTCAAGCGCGCCGTCCAACGCGAACTCGAAACTCCGCTCGGCCGGAAGATCCTCGCAGGCGAGATTCGCGACGGGCAACGCGTGCTCGTCGAGTACGATGAGAATCGCGGCGAGCTAACGTTCACGGTGGGGTTACCGCAGTTTCCAGAGCTTAGCGTTTCATAGTGGTCGGGGCAGCGATGCAGGCGCTCCGATTTGAAAAGTTCGGCGATCTTGACGTGCTCGAGGTTGCCGAATTGCCGCGTCCCGTGCCCGGGCCGGGCGAAGTTCTCGTCAAGGTGCAAGCAGCCTCGATCAATCCGAGCGACGTCAAGAACATCAACGGAAAGATGGAAGGCACGACCTTGCCGCGCACGCCGGGGCGTGACTTTGCGGGCTATGTCGTCGAAGGGCCCCCCGAGCTGCGGGGCGTGGACGTTTGGGGCGCCGGCGGAGACATCGGGTTTACGCGCGACGGCGCGCATGCGGAATTCATCGTCGTCCCCGAAGACGGGGTCTCGAAGAAGCCCGCGATCCTCTCGTTCGAAGAAGCGGCTGCCGTCGGCGTCAATTTTATCGCAGCCTGGGCGGGGCTGAACGATTCCGCGCGTCTCGGCGCGGGCGAGACCGTGCTCGTGACGGGGTCGGGCGGCGGTGTCGGAACGTCGGTCGTGCAGCTCGCGCGCTGGATGGGGGCGCGTTCGATCGGCGTCGACCTCGCGAAGCTACCGTTTCTGCCCGACCATCTGCGATCCGATTTCTTCGTTGCCAGTTCGGAAGACGTGCTCGGTGGCGTGCGCCGCTTTACCGAAGGCCGCGGTGTCAACGTCGTCTTCGATACGGTCGGGTCGCCGTTGTTCGAAACGAATCTCGCTGCGCTCGCACACGACGGTCGCTACGCGTTGATCGCGTCGGTGGGCGATCGGCGCGCGAGCTTCGATCTGCTCGACTTCTACCACAAGCGGATTGCGCTATTCGGCGTCGATACCCGGGCGCTCGACACGCGCGCTTGTGCGCGCATGCTGGAGCGGCTGCGCTCCGGTTTCGAGGGATCCGAGCTGCGTCCGCCGCGAATCGCGAAGACCTTCACGCTCGCCGACGCCCGCGCGGCATACGAAGCTGCGGGCAGCGCAGGCGGCGGCAAGATCGTCTTTACGATGGCGCCGTGAGCGCCGGGAGCTTGCCGGCCAGCGCACTCTTGTAGGCGTTATAGAACGGAAGCTCGGCGGGCGTGTGATAGCGATCGATCGCGATCGCAGCGGGTGAAGGTTTGGGCGCCGCGCCCGGGCGCCCGCCCAGCGCACCCGCGTTGATGACGTCGGCGGCCGGCGTGTCGGGATCGGTATCGAAGTACTGCGTGTGACGCCACTCCATCTGACTCGTCACGTCGATCGTATCGGTCGTGGCTCGCGCGAGCTTGCCGCCCTCAAAACACCAGGCCTTCGTTTGCGTCGCTGTCGTGGCTGCCTCGCGGTGCGTCACGCTTGCCGTTAAGAGCGCGACCGACTCGTTGATGATTGCGAAGTCACCACCCGCAAAACCGCTTGCATTGACGGCACGGTCTTCGAGGCTTGCGGTCGAGCGCAGCCATGGTCCGAGGATTCCGTCGGCGGCGACGAGCCGGGCGAGGCGGACCGTCGTTTTGGTGGCGACGCCCCCCGCAACCGGCGAACAGACCTTGTCGATGCCGGCCGCCACCGGCGAATAGAAGGCGGCCGTCACGGCGGTCGGCGCATTGCTCCCCGCAACGATCCCCCAGAAAAGTGCGGCGCAAGCCGCGACCCTTCGTGCCATCGAGCGGCCTAGACGAGAGCCTTCTCGCGCTTGCGGCTGCGCAGGCGGTCGGTCTCGTTGAGCTGACGCTTGCGCAGCCGTATCGATTTCGGGGTTACTTCGACGAGCTCGTCGTCCTCGATGAACTCGATCGCGCGCTCGAGCGACATCTCTTCCGGAGGCGAGAGCTTCGTTGAGTCGTCGGAACCGGAGGCGCGCATGTTCGTAAGCTTCTTGGCGCGCACGACGTTGATGGCGATGTCCTTGTCGTCGTTGGCGTGGCCGACGATCATGCCTTCGTAAACTTCGACGCCGTCGCCGACGAAGAAGCGACCGCGTGCCTCGAGGCCGACCATCGCGTAGGCGGTCGTCGTTCCGGTATCGCTCGTCACGAGCGCTCCGACGCTGCGGCCCGGGAGTTCGCCGCTGAACGGCTGGTGGTCGTAATACGTGTGCGACATTATCGCGGTACCGCGAGAGAGCGTGAGCAGCTCGCCGCGCAGACCGAAGATCGCGCGCGTCGGCATCGTGTATTCGAGCCGGCGAGAGTCGCCGACGTTGAGCATGTTCGACATCTGCGCCTTGCGCTTGCCGAGCGACTCGATGACCGCCCCGGCGTAGGCTTCCTGAACGTCGACGACCACGTACTCGACCGGCTCGAATTTCTGGCCGTCTCGTTCGGTAATGATGACCTGCGGCTTGGAGACCGCGAGCTCGTAGCCTTCGCGGCGCATCGTCTCGATAAGGATCGAAAGATGCAGCTCGCCGCGCCCGCGGACCTCGAAGGTGTCGGCGCTTTCGGTATCCGCGACCCGCAGCGCGACGTTCGACTCGAGCTCCCGCATCAAGCGTTCGCGAATCTGCCGCGAGGTCAGGTACTTGCCCTCGCGGCCCGCAAACGGCGATGCGTTGACCATGAAGAACATCGAGACGGTCGGCTCGTCGACGGCAACCGCGTGCAAGCCTTCGGGCGTCTGCGCGTCGGCGATCGTGTCGCCGATGTTGAGCCCCTCGATTCCCGAGACGCAGACGATGTCGCCGGCGCTCGCCTCCTCGACCTCGATGCGCTCGAGCCCCGCGAATATCAGCAGTTTTGTGAGCCGCAGCCCCGTCTCGACGATTCCGTCGCGCGACACTTTCGCGATCGGTGCATTCGCTTTCGACGAGCCGCGGAAGACGCGGCCGATGCCGATCCGCCCGACGTACTGGTTGTGATCGATTGCGGAGACGAGCATCTGGAACGGCCCGTCCTCGGCCGGCGCTTCGGGGACCGATTTCGCAATCGTCTCGAAGAGCGGTTCGAGATCCTTGCCGTCGTCGTCGAGCGAGCGTTTGGCAATCCCAAGCTTAGCGTTCGTGTAGACGACCTGAAAATCGGCCTGTTCGTCGCTTGCGCCAAGTTCGATGAAGAGGTCGAAGAC
>PMHP01000126.1:4591-9366 GCA_003158195.1 Vulcanimicrobiota bacterium
CCGAAATCGGCGTGGCCGGGCGTGTCGACGATGTTGTACTTGTAGTCGCCGTGCTTGACCGCGGTATTTTTCGCGAGGATCGTGATCCCGCGCTCCCGCTCGAGCGGGTTGGAATCCATGACCCGGGTCGTCAGCGCTTGACCTTCTCGGAAGACGCCGCTCTGCTTGAGCATAGCATCGACCAGCGTCGTCTTGCCGTGGTCGACGTGGGCGATGATGGCGATATTCCGGATGTCGGGGCGCGTTTTCACGCATATAAGTGTAACATGCCTGTGAACAGGCTGCCGCCGCTTACGTCGCGGCGACCTTGGCTACGTGCCGAAGCGGCGCTGGCGGTGTGAGAAGTCGGCGAGGGCCGCACTTAGGACGGCGCCGTTGAAGGCCGGCCAGTGGATCGGGGTCGACCAGAGTTCGCTGTAGGCGATCTGGTACAGCAAGAAGTTCGAGACCCGTAGTTCGCCGCCGGTGCGGATCAGAAGGTCCGGGTCGGGGAGGCCCGCGGTGTAGAGATATTTCGAGAGGACGTCGTCGTCGATCGACTCCATCCCGAGGCGGCCCGCTTGGACGTCGAGCGCGAGCGCGCGAATCGCGTCGCAGAGTTCGCTGCGCGCGCCGTAGTTGAGTGCGAGGTTGAGGAGCATTCCGTCGCAGGAGGCCGTCGTTTCAACCAGCACGTCGAGCGCGGCCTTCGTCGCCGCGGGCAACGCCTCGGTCCGCCCGATCGCACGCACGCGAACGTTTTGCGCGCGCAGCTCTTCGGCTTCGCGCAGCGCAAAGACGCGCACGAGGTCCATCAGCAACGCGACTTCGCTGCGTTCGCGTTTCCAGTTCTCTTCCGAAAACGCAAACACGGTGAGAATTTGCAGGCCGGCGCGCGCCGATGCGCGGATCGTTTCGCGCAGCGCGGTCGCGCCCGCTCGATGTCCCTCGACGGCGGGCAGTCCGCGTTCGCGCGCCCAGCGACGATTGCCGTCCATGATGATCGCGACGTGGCGCGGCAGCGTCGGCTCCGCCGGGGCGATTGCGTGCCGATCGATCACGACGTCGCCAGCCGTAGCGGTGAAGTTTCGCTCGCGCGTTCCGGTTCGCTCTCGTTGACCGCGCGCACGACGGCTTCCAGCGCGTCGATGTAGGCAAGGAAGCGCTGCCGGCCGGAATGCGAGATGCGTACCGTCGTCGTCGGCCGGCCGTTGCCGCGCACCCGCGCGAGGTTGACGATGCCGGTCTCGGCCAGCGCGTGCAGATGGCGGTTGAGATTCCCGTCGGTCAGCGCACAGGCGTCCTGCAAGGCTTTGAAGCTCATGCCGCCGGGATTTGCAATCAGACAGGTGCAAACGGCGAGCCGTCCGCGCTCGTGGAAGATGCGTTCCAAACCTTCGTAGGCGAACGGCGCTTGCGGTTTCACGGGTTAACGATCCTTTCGTGGGCGGCATCGGCGCGAACGATCGCGCCGATGGCGATTTGACCGAGCCCGAAGGCCGTCGGCATAATCCACCACGCGAGCGGGTGGATGTTCGGGGCGAGCAACAGGACGGCCGCGGCCGCGCCAAATGCGACCGCGACGAGGACGACGTCGCGCGGAACCATCGCGCGCGATGCGAACAGGCCGAGCGCATACGTCGCACACCACATTCCGGGCAAAAGCTCGTCGAGCCCGCGCTGCAAGAGCGCAAAGGTGACGACACCGCCCGCCGCGATCGCGGGAACGATGCTCATCCCGACGGTCCGGAACTGGACCGCAGCCTGCGCCCCGCGATTGCGTGCACGCCAGGCCACGATTGCGCCGTAGTTGATGGCGAGCGCCAGCCCCAGACACGTCAGCCAGATTGTCAGGTACGTTTGCCGGCCGGCCGGGCCGCTCGGCTCCGGATCGAGGAGCGCCTGCACGAGGCCCGCCACGACCGCGACCAGACCACTGGCGATCGCGGCCGTCCCGGAGTACCCGTCAAAGCGCTGCACCGTCGCGAGCCGGTCCCGCACCTCGGCGAGGTCGGCCATTGCCTGTCGCACTTCCATTCCGACCTAACTTTGTGAGACAAAGTAAAGTCCCTGCGGCCCGACGGTGCGCCGGGGCAAGTGTGACGGACTAGAAGAGGCGCGTGCTGTCCAGGAGGATCGTGACCGGGCCGTCGTTGACCGACACGACCTCCATCATGGCCCCGAAGGCGCCTGTTTCGACGTGCGCCCCGCGTCCCCGGACGGCGTCGACGAAAACCTCGTACAGTTCTCGCCCGCGCTCGGGCGGAGCTGCGTTGATGAAGGAAGGCCGCCGCCCGTGCCGAGCGTCGCCGAGCAGGGTGAACTGCGAGACGACGAGGACCGCGCCTCCTGCATCGGCGAGCGAGCGGTTCATCGCGCCCGCGCCGTCGCGAAAGATGCGCAGGTCGACGATCTTTTTCGCCAGGGCTTGAGCGTCGGACTCGGTGTCGTCGCGCGCGACCCCAAGCAGGACGAGCATCCCCGCGCCGATGCTTGCGATCGCCGTACCGTTGACGTCAACGCTCGCCGAGCGCACCCGCGTGATGACGGCGCGCACCGTGCTACCGGACCCCGCCGAGCGCGCCGCGGACGACGTCGAACCGCGTGTGGGGCCAAGGTTTCGGAGCCGGCCAGCGCAATTGGCTCTCCGCTAGAACAAAATTCAATTCGGTCACAGCTCTCTGCAAGCAATTACGCTATGTCCATTATGAGGAGACACGAGATGGCAGACGTTCATCAGGTTTGGCAAAGCGAGGACGGATGGAAAGCGCTTGGCCTTCATTACTTCGTGCATCAAGACTTCGACGGCCAGCCCGACATCTCGAAGGCGTTTGATTTAATCATCTCTGCGCGCGTGCTCGGTCCGCAGATCGGTCAGGCGACGGTTCAACCGCTGCAAAATACAAGTTCGCTGACGATCCCGCTCGTCGAAGGGGTTGCCGGAAGCATCAAGGGGCAGCTCGACGACTGGCAAGGGTATCTCCCGGATGGCACCAAGGGAAATTGGGCGAAGGGAGGTCTCGGATCCGCGCGATTCGTGCTGACCCTCGATATCGACGTCATGGTGCCCGTTCCGCTTCTTGGCCGAATTCCGATTCAGGTCAAGGGGTTTCACAAACCGTGCACCGTCCTGCTCCACTTCGATGCCGGCAAGAAGCGCTATGTCTACATGCCCGCTAGCCAATGATCGTCGCCGCGCGTCTCAATGAAGGACCTCACCCAGAAAAGCAAGCATCGCGCGATTGAAGTCTTGCGGCCTCTGCAGCGGTGCGAAATGACTAACGTCCGCCAGAAGGAGTAATTTCGCCCCGGCAATGTTCCGGACGAGATATTCGGCGTGTTCGTGCATGATGAACTCATCGTGCGCACTCTGTACGATCGTTACCGGCACGCGGATCTCGGCCATATCCTCTGCGGAATAATTGGGCTGCGTCTTCATCATCAGCTCGACCGCTTCAGCAAATGCCTTGAATTGGTCCGGCGTCGCCGATAACCGGGCATAGTCTTTTACGTGCCGGCCGAATATCCGGGCGATGATCGGATTCTGCTCGGAAATCTGCTTTACGCCACTTGGGTCCATGTTGCCGCCGAAGAAGAAGACGCCCGCAACACGCGCGGGGTGTTTTAAGGCAAGGATTAAAGCGGTGGTCGCGCCGTCGCTCCAGCCCACAACGGCGGCTTTTTCGAGATGCAACGCATCCATCACCGTCAGCACGTCGGAGGCCATCAGCTCGTAAGTAAACGGTCGCGCGTCGCGCGTGCTGCGGCCGTGGCCACGGCTATCAATCAGAATGGCGCGATAGCCGCTCGCAACCAGCGCGGGCAGCTGATAACCCCAATTCTCGCCATTGCCGAAGCCGCCATGCAGCAGGATGACGGGCTGCCCAGATCCATACGCGGCGTACCAGATTCGCGCGCCGTCATGCTCGACGTGGTCCTGTGTATCCGCCGCCGGTAATGCCGCCGCGCCGTCTTTTTCGAACACTTTGAGGTCGTCGTCGTACGTTTCCACGTGCCGATGTTGGCGCGCTTGCTCGCGTTCGTCCTGCGCCGGTCCGAAGGAGGGCTCGTGACGGCGAATCAAACTCTCTCGCGTGCAGAAGCCGAAATGAGCGTATGGCGAATCGCTCTCGCCAACATCCAATTCCCCACGAGCCCCGACGAGTCGATCGCACTTGCACGACAGGCGATCGCCGATGCGTCTGCGGAGAACGTCGACATCGTCTGCTTTCCGGAATGCTACGTCCCCGGTTATCGCGGATTGGGCCACGTCGTGCCGGCGCCCGATGCGGAATTCCTCGAACGGGCCTGGTCCGCCGTCGCAGCGGCGGCTGGAAACGCGCACGTTGCCGTGGTCCTCGGGACCGAACGCATCGTCGAAGGCTTGCCGGCGATCACGGCTTTGGTCGTCAATCGGGATGGAACGATCGCCGGATTCCAAGACAAAGTCCAGCTCGACCCGAGCGAAGAGGGCACGTACGCGGCAGGTTCCGAGCGACGTCTGTTTCAGATCGATGACGTGACGTTCGGGATCGTCATCTGCCATGAAGGCTGGCGCTATCCCGAAACAACGAGATGGGCCGCCCGGCGCGGAGCACAGATCGTCTTCCACCCGCACTTCGCCGAAGCCGAGCTCGGCAGTTACCGGCCCCCCAGCTTCGCCGATCCCGCCAACACGTTCCACGAGAAAGCGATGCTGTGTCGCGCCGCCGAAAACACGTGCTTCTTCGCGAGCGTCAATTACGCAAGCGACGGCTCCCCGACGACGTCGGCTGTCGTGCGCCCCGACGGAACGC
>PMHP01000061.1 GCA_003158195.1 Vulcanimicrobiota bacterium
TGATCCACTTCGGCATGCCTCCGCCCAAAGGCTGCAGCGGACCGTTACTCTCCATCGGGCATCGATAAAGTGCGCCTTGCGCCGCAAACGGGTCGGTGGATGCCGAGACGAAAATGTCGTTTGTCCCAAAAGCAACGGCAGAACAATGATTGGCGTGGAGTCCTTCCTGTTCGATCGTCCATGTCGCTCCGGCATCGCGACTAATGCAAAGACCTGCTGCCGCCGCCGCGATCACGATGTCGGGGCGGGCTTGATGAGCGCAGACCTGATGAACGTCGCTATCGATGTCGATCGTGGGCCGCCAGGTTAGACCGGAATCGGCCGATCGCGGAATTCCGCCAACATGGACGTTGGCCAGAAGGACGGTGCCATCGCACGTCGCCGCCATCGAACGAATTCCAAGCGGCGGCCCCATCAGCTTGCCGTCGACGATCGCCGTCCCTGCGTACCACGTATCGCGGCCTGCGACGGCGTCGAAACCCTTCAGCCATTGTTGTGTACCGTCAGGATCGACGCGCAGAATACGTGCGTCGTCCGTTCCGACAAAGACGTCGTTCCCAATTGGTACGCAGCAGGAAAGCTCGAAATCGATTCTTGCTATCTCAGTCCATTGACCGTCAGCGGATCGTCGACAAAGCGAATGCCGGTCAACAATCGCGAGCACTCCTCCACGTCCATCGTCAGCCAGACTGCGAACCGAACGATCGGTGAGTTCTTGATGGACCACTTTTCCCGCGACGTTGAATAGGCCGTTGTCCCACGTTGCTACCAGAATAGAGCGTGTCGGCATCAAAGTGGATTCCTCCTAGCATACAACATTGCGATCATGGCAGCGTCTTGATCCACAGAGCTACGGCGCGATCGACGCGGTCGTAATCACCCGTCGCGCAAACGTCGAGTAAGAATCCGCGAAAACCGGCGAGTACCACGGTCGCGCGCGTGCGTGCCTCCTTCGGGCTGAGACCGTCACGGACGTATGCCGGCTCGATAAATTCTAGCCAATTCGATACCGCACCGGGGAAGAAACCCGGAAATCGCTTCGGGTCGACGAGCGCAAGACCATAAACTTCAAAGAACAGACGGAAAAGTGGGCGGTCCTTCGGCGAGCCGATGACGCGCCAAACCTTGCGACAGACCTCACCAGCCGTGTCGTTCTTGCGCGTGCGCAGCGACGCGAAGAGTTCGCGTTGACGGTCGCCTGCGTACCTGAGGATTTCGACCGTAAGTTCCTCCTTCGAATGGAAATGGTACAGCAGCGAAGCTGGGCTCACGCCGAGGTGTTTAGCGAGAGGACGCAGCGATAGCGACGCAACGCCGTTGGCGTAGACGTAGGCGACGATCTGCTCGAGGAGGCGCGAACGATTTTCCTCGTCAGCTTTTCGCGTCACCCGCCAATGCTAGCATAGTCTGAACGACCGTTCAAGATATGTTCCGATATTGGCGCCTGCGCCCGCGAGGGGCGCTACGAACTTCCCCGGCTAGGCCTCGGTAGCGCCGGCCGCGCTGAGCCAGGTCGCGAGGCCCTGCAGGATGCGCTCCGGCGGAGCATTCTCTGCCATCATTTCGACGATAGCGGTTCGGTCGTGTTGCAACTGCTCGGCGCGCCGCCGTTCGGTCACGTCGGCGGCGAAGGCGACCCAATGCTCGCATCGGCCGTCGGCTTCGATGACCGGCGTCAAGCCCAGCTCGCACCAAAAGGCTGCGCCGTCTTTGCGACGATGCAGCACCTCGACGTTGAGCGGCGTTTGCGTGCGTCGCGCTTCACGGATTTTGGCCGCGGAATCGGGGTTCTCGCCTTCAAAGCGCAGCATGCGCTCGCTCTGGCCGAGAACTTCCTTCGCATCGAAACCATACATCTGCGTAAAAGACGGATTGACGTACACGATCTTCGGGTCCGGCTCGGCCGTAGTGACGATGACCGCGCGTGAAAACGCGCTCAAGACCGCAGCTTCAAGGACGCGCGAGCGTTGTCTTCCCGCGTCCGCGACACTGATGTCCTCGCCAACCGCGACGAAACCGATCACGGCTCCATCCTTTGAGAACAACGGTGCGCATGAGAGCCGCACGTCGACAAGGCTCCCGTTCTTACGCCGCAGTTGGCAGTGTTCTCGCACGACGGTCTCACCGCGTTTTACGGCTGCGAGCAGCAGCCTGAATTCGGCTTCGTGCCCCGATAGGATGAAGGGGCATTCTTTACCGGAGAGCTCTCCTTCAGTCCAACCGGTGATCCGTTCGGCAACCGGGCTGCAGCTCATGACGCGCCCGGTCATGTCGCACGTCACGACGCCGATGGGAAACGCTTTGATGACCCTGCCGAACTGGCGGCTCATGTCGTTCGCGCGCGCGAGCTTGAGCCGCGTGTCGATCCTGTGCATTGCCTCGCGCGCGAAGCCGCGTAGCATTTCGATCTGCGTCTCGTCGAGATCGCGGGGCGCGTTATCGAGTATGCAGAGGGTCCCAATTCGATAGCCGTCGACCGTTACCAGAGGCGCGCCGGCGTAGAAACGGACTTTGCCGCCGCTGACGTTCGGAAAATGCTTGAAGCACAAGTCGGCCGCTGCGTCGGGGACGACCATGACGTCGCCGCCCTCGATCGTCTGCCCGCAGAAGGATATAACGCGCGGCGTCTCGCGTAATTCGTCGGCCGGATACGCGGCCTTTCGCCATGCACGGAAGCCGTCGACGAACGTGATCGCGGCCCACGGCACCCGAAAAGCCAGGGCGGCCAACTCAACGAGCTGATTGAAATCTTCTTCGGCGGGGGTGTCGATAATGGCGTAGCGCTCGAGGGCAGCCAACCGCGCCGACTCGTCTGTCGCAGCCGGTTCGTCGTCGTCCATCATCCGTGAAATCGCCACGCTCCTAGTATCGGCTTTGGGTGCAGTGCTTGCAACCTACGAAATGTCAGTAATGGCTCTCGTGATGTAGGACACCACGGTTGTGTAAACTCTCTGTAAAGTTCGCCTTGAAGCGGGCCGCTCAGGAAGACGACGGCGCAGGCGCCGGTGCCGGGTTTCCCTCCTCGTCGAACTCTTTGTAGAACGCCGACGGGTCCATCGCCCGGCCGAGAAACGCGTTCACCTCGGCGTCGGGCTCGATTTCGCGCGCCGGCTGCAAGATGTCCTGACGATAACGCGCGCCGACGACCGGGCTCTCGAGCCCGCCGCGCGCAAACGCGGTGAACATGTCTTGCGCGTACACCTTGCTCCAGAGATAGCCGTAGTAGCCGGCGTCGTAGCCGCCCATCAGGTGCCCGAACGAGGCTTCCGGATGGATGCCGGGCGGCACCGGTAGAGGCGATTCGTCTTTGAAGACCTCGGCATACACGGCCGCCGTGTCGACGTGCGGCCCGGACGTGTGGTACTTCATGTCGACCGTCGCGAGCGCGATCTGGCGCGTCGTGAAGAACGCGTTGTCGACGTACCGCGCCGCTCGCATGTGTGCGATGAGATCGTCGGGCAACGGCTGGCCCGTCGTGACGTTGCTCGAGAGTTGCTTGAGGATCGCCGGATCCCAAACCCAGTTCTCGAGCATCTGCGAGGGCGCCTCGATGAAGTCTTGCCGGAATCCCTCCGACAGTGTTTCGTAGGGCGCGGTCGCGAGCAGCGCCGCCATGTTGTGGCCGAACTCGTGGAAGAACGTCTGGACGTCGTCGTGGGACAGGACGGCGGGACGGCCGGCAGCCGGTCGCGGCCAATTGCCGATGATCGCACTAACCGGCGCGCGGACGCGTCCGTCGGCGAGGCGCCGCGTCGGCAGCAGCGGGAATTGCGCGAAGTGCGAAAACTTTCCGTCGCGCGGGAACAGGTCGAGATAGAAGTCGCCGATGTAGCGGCCGGTTGCGGCGTCGGTTACCGTCCACTCCGTCACGTCGGAATACCAGACGTTGGCGACGTCGCGCTTGGCAAACGTCACGCCGAGCAGCTTGGAATAGATGTCGAACACCGCACGCTCGACGTGTTCNNCGTGTTCGACGGGAAAGTACTGCGCGATCGCATGGTCGTCGACCGCATACCGCGTCTTATTCAACATTTCATCGTAATAGATGACGTCCCACGGATCGAGCGTAGCCGACGCAACTCCCAGGTCCTTGGATTTGAGCGCCGTAAGCGTTGCGACGTCGACCTGTGCGCGCGGTAAAAGCTTCGCGTCAAGCGCAGACAGAAACGAGTCGACCCGTTGCGGCGTCTGCGCCATGCGGTCGGCAAGGACGTAGGCGGCCCAGGTGTCGTACCCCATCAGGTGGGCGAGTTGATCGCGGACGGCAATTGCGTCCCCAAGCAGCTTCTCGTTGGCGGGATAGCCGCGATTGAGGTAGGCGAAGTAAAACGCTTTGCGCGCCGCCGGATCCGACGCGTTTTGGCCGAACGGTTCGATCGTGCTCTCGCCGACCGGCACGACGTACTCTCCGCTGTCGGTCTTTTTCAACGTGGCGACGAAGTCTTCGGGCAGGCCGGAGATCTGCGCTGCGGTCAGCGTGATCGTTGTCTTGTCGTTGCCGAGGTTTTCGGCGAATTGACTCTCCATTGCGTTCAATTTGTCGCTGAGCGCAACAAACTGCTTGCGGTCTGCCGGCGACAACGCCGCGCCGGACCTTTTCATCAGCACGAGCCACATCTGGGTGAGCTTACGGTCGGCGGTCGTGCGCGCTGTCCCGCCGGCCGAGGCGGCCG
Organism: Vulcanimicrobiota bacterium; assembly: GCA_003158195.1. Classification (GTDB taxonomy): domain Bacteria; phylum Vulcanimicrobiota; class Vulcanimicrobiia; order Vulcanimicrobiales; family Vulcanimicrobiaceae; genus Palsibacter; species Palsibacter borealis. The sequence continues at coordinate 4,674 of PMHP01000061.1, forward strand.
CGACGGCGTGGAAGAGATCGGGCCGGGCGGTGATCGCATTCTGAAACGCGCTCTCGTCGTTCTGACAGGCAAACGACGCGTCGCGCACGCCGCTGTCGGTCGCGATCTGCGAGAGCAGCGTCTCGACCACGGTCTCGTCGTTGAGGTCCGCGAACGCGTCTTCGAGCGGCAGAACGACCGTGCCGAACGTGCGCGGGCCGCCCGCGGCGACGAGCGCGTTGACCTTTTCTTTCGTTTGCGCGATCGCAGCAGCACAGTTGGCCTTCACCTGCGTCGCCGTTAGGTCGAAATGCAAAGCAGGCGGGCTTCCTGCGGTTGGGAACGGCTGGTCCGGCCCCGCCGCTGCTGCGGGCGTGGAGAACGTCAACAAAGACGCCAGGGTCGCTCCGGCGCAAACGCGATCGATCAAGGTTCGTTCCTCCGCCCGAGATAGGGCTTGACGCCGGCCAATGTTTCGCCGATTTCCTGTGACCCGCTTCGCCCCAATCGGCGGCGCGCCTCGCCGAGGCGCTTTCCGGGCTTGCGCGAAGAAGCGTTTCTGATGTCGCTATTCGACGCGATGGGGTCGCGCGCGCTGCGCAGCGCTGCGGGTGCGCGCCACATCTATACAAAGCTGCATCGTGCGCTCGTCACGCTCAACAACACCAAAGTCGTCATCGTGCCGCCCAAGCCGTCGAACGGACGCGTGAAGGCACCACCTGCGGGCGCGCCTTCGCCGCCGCCCGCGTCAGAAGCCGCCCCGACGGCCCCGTCCGCCGCGGCGACTCCGCCGGCTGCGGAAGCCGAGCCTAACCCCGCGCCGGCGCCGCAACCGCCCCCCGCTCCCGAGCCGTCCGCGCCGATGGGCGCCGTCGTTCGGCGACCGTCGGCCATTTTCGCACCTCCGAGCTCGGCAGGCAATCTGCCGGGCTTCCCGTTGCGCCCGGGCCCGCAAGACGGACGGCTCGTGTTCGGCGAGCGGGGAGCGAGCGGTGCGCGTTTGGTCGAAGCTCGGCGCCTCAACCGGATCGCGATCTTCGGCGTCGTTGTCGGGATCCTCAACCTGCTCGGATTGATCGTCGCAATTGCGCTCGGGGGTTCGATGCTGCGCTTCGTTGCGACCACCACGGGATCGTCCGAAGAAGCGCTGAAGGTCGACCGGCGCGCGTGGATCGGTCTGAGCGACGCGAACCTCGCTCAACCGTACTCGCGGACGAGCATCGGGATGATGTTCGTCTTCGAAAATAGCGGCAAGACGCCCGCCGCCGTCGACGGCATCGACGTGAACGTCGCTGCGGTCGACGCAAACGCGAATCGCCGTTCCAAGATTTCATCGTGGCAAGCCGGATCGCGCTCGATCGCGCCGGGCGCACACGACTCGCTCGCCGTCATCGAACCGGCGCCGCTCTCCAACGCCGGTTTCGCCGCGCTCGTGAACCGGCGCGTGCGGCACGAATTCTCCATCGTCGTGCGGTACCACGACGTGTTCGGCGCCGCGCATCGCACCGAGGTCTGTAAAGCGATCGAAGGCTCGGGCGCCGCCATGACGTTCGCGGACTCCTTGCCGTCGTGCGGCCCGAACACGATGGACTGACGTTAGCGGAGCGCGGGCAATGCGAAGGCGACGATAGCGCCGATGAGAACGACGACGGCGGATCCCACGACCGCAGCAATATCGGAGAGCGGCGACACGGTCCCCGCCCGCAGAGAGCGAGCGCTGACCACATATCGGTACCCGCCATAAGCCGCGCACGCGACGCCCGCCAGAGCCATCAAGGCCCCAAACGCGGTGGAGTAGCCCGTGGGCGGCACCTTCATGTGCGCGACGATCGCGGTTTCGCGAAGAAAGAGCGAAAAACGGGCGATGACGAAGCCGAACCCGATAAAGGCTAATGCCGTTCGCAGATACGCAAGAAACGTTCTCTCGTTCGCAAGGGCGTCCGTGGCCCGAACCTCGCTCATGGATTTCGCGCTTTGGGGGTTGAACCGACCGAACCTCCAGGCCGCGCGAGCCGGCCCCTAACCCGCGGTCTTCGCGAGCACGATCGAGGCGACGAAACGGTGTTGCGGCGCGGGAGCGTCGATCAGACGGCGCTCGAGCGCGTCCGTGAGACGGTCGGCGAACGCGCTCCGCTCGTCTGCCGAACGGTGCGCGTCGAGCGCGTGGGCCAGCGTCGGGATGAAGATCACACGAAAGAGCAGCGCATGTTCGTGCGCGAGCGCCCGCCGATCGCGCGACACGTGGTAGGCGGACCACGCGGGATCGGCAAGCACCTGCACGGCGCAATGGTCGACCGTCAGACCGCTGAACGAACCGCCGGCCGCGAATGGCGCGAGAAGTTCTTGTTTCGTGCGCGGATACGCGGCGAGTGCCATCCGCGCCATTTCATCCGCGCCGAGCGCGCCCGTATCGACGAGATCGCGCAACGCCGCGTTCGCGTGATCCATGAACTCCTCGAGGCCAAACGTCCCGTCCTCTTCGACTGCCGGAAGGACGACGACGAGCCGGCCGCCGCGCCGNNTTCCAATCGCCGGCGGCCTGGCGTGCGTACGCCGTGCGAACGGCTTCGGTGCTGCGAAGCGAGAAAAAATGGTCGGGGATCGGCTTGGGAATTCGGCTGAGCCATACGGCCGCGTAGGAACTCCATCCGAGGTGCACCCATTCCGGCGGAAAGACCGGAGAATAAAACGAGCGCCCCACTGCTGAGGGGAACACGAAGCGGTCGTGCGCGCTGTAGCTCTCCGGCGCGGAGTCGAGCACGTCGAAAAGCGTGTTGAAATCGTNNCGATGACGATCGGGCCGTCCGGCTCCGGCTGCACGGCTCGAGCCGCAACGTGCAAGATGCCAAGCGCGGACTGGCCGCCCGCAGCCGGAATCGTCGCGTGGGCGTTGTACGCGCCGTTGCCCTCCATAACGCCTCCAACAGGGGCGGCGCAATTGGTGTCTTGCGTCGGAGCGTACGTCATCGTGTTGCCGGTCCTTTCAGCTTCAAGCGCGGGCGAGGTGCCGCGAAAAAGCATAGGTCCGGGAGAACTGCGCGGGCATCCGTGGAAACACTGAATTCGCGATAGACGCCGGCGGAGGCGGCGGCCAAATGCTCTCGAGGCGGCAAACCGAGGTCGTGAATTTGGTCGTGGCTGGGCATTCCAACCGCGAGATTGCCGAGCGGCTTTGGCTGAGCGAGCGGACCGTCGAATCGCATGTGTCCGCGTTGTTCGCGAAGCTGGGCGTCGAGTCGCGGACCGAGCTTGCCACCCGCGTTCTCAGCGACGGGCTCCTCGACCAACTGCCGAAGACGAATTTGCCGCTGGCAAGCGAACGAACTATTGGGCGCGAGCGAGAGATTGAGGAAATCCGGACGGCCTTGCTCGACGCCCGGCTGGTCACGCTCACGGGGGCCGGCGGCGTCGGCAAGACGCGCACCGCGATCGCAGCGGCAGGCGATTTTTCGGATCGGTTTCGCGACGGCGTTTGGCTGACCGAACTGGCTCCGCTCCAAGACGGTCACCGCGTCGCCGCAAGCATCGCGCAAGCGGCCGGCCTCGAGCAGTTGCCCGAGAGCCGCCAACTCGAGGCGCTCGTCTCGCGCCTCAAGCGCCGCGCGCTGCTCGTCGTCCTGGATAATTGCGAACACCTTATCGCTGCGGCCGCGGAGGTTGCGGACGCGCTGTTGCGCGGTTGCCCGGACGTTCGGATCCTGGCGACGAGCCGCGAGCCGCTGAAGGTCGGAGGCGAATGCGTCTATCTGGTAACGCCGCTGCGCGTCCCCTCGCCCGAGGCCGCGCGGACGATGCGCGCCGCCGAGGCCGGCGCTTACGCGGCGCTCGCGCTCTTCATCGAGCGCGCGCGGCAAGCCGACCGCCGCTTCGCGCTCTCTGACGAGAATGCGCCGCTCGTCGCGGAGATCTGCCGGCGGGTCGACGGAATCCCGCTTGCGATCGAGCTTGCGGCGGCGCGAACGCGCACGTTGCCGCTCGCGACGCTCGCAGCGATGCTCGACCAGCGCTTCGCGATTCTCACCGGCGGTGCGCGCACCGCATTGCCGCGACAGCAGACGATGCGCGCGCTGTTCGATTGGAGCTATAAGCTCCTTTGCGGCCCGGAACAGCTCCTCTTCGATCGGCTTTCGGTTTTCGCCGGCGGCTGGACGCTCGAGTCCGCCGCTGCGGTGTGCGCGGGCGAAGCGGTCGAGGAAGGCGCCATGCTCGAGTTGCTCGCGTCGCTCGTCGAAAAATCGCTCGCCGCTCTGGACGTAGAAGCTGCGGGTCCGCGCTACCGGCTCTCTGAGTCAGCGCGGGAGTACGCGCGCGACAAGCTTGTGGCGCGCGGCGAACAAGAGATCGTCGCGCGCCGGCACGCGCTGACGTACCTCGAACTCGCCGAGGAGATCGAGCGGGCCTGGGGGACGATGCGCGAGCGCGCCTGGCTCGCTCGGGCGCGACCCGACGTTGAAAATTGGCGCGCGGCGCTGCGCTGGACCCTCGAGCGGCGCAACGACGTGACGATGGGCCAACGACTCGCAGGCGCGCTGCGTCTGCTTTTCGGCCGGGTTGCCTTTGCCGAGGGTCGCCGCTGGGTCCGGACGGCGCTCGAGCTTGCCGCCGCGGACACGCCCGTAGCGGTGGTCGCAAAGCTCGAATACGCAGAGGCAATGTTCGCGATCGTGCTTGGCCAGCACCGGGAAGCGTTGGCCGCGGCCGAGCGCGCATTGGCCGCATACCGGCACCTGGGGGAGCGCGTGCCGGCCGCTCACGTGCAGAGCGTCGCAGGTATGTCGCAGTGGTACCTTGGCCAGAAGCACGATGACGAAGCGATGGTGGCCGAAGGTGAATGCCAGTTGCGCGAGGCGTTAGCCGCGGCACGCGAACTCGGGGACCAGCGCCTACTCGCGTATACGCTCTCGCGAAGCGGGTTCGTGGCCCGCGCACGGGGCGACATGGCGCAAGCGCGAGCACTTTTCGCTGAGGAGCTCGAGGCGTACGAGGCCGTTGGAGCGGAGGGCGGCGCGGCAAATGCAGCCAGCAACTTCGCTGAGGCCGAGTTCCAATGCGGCGACCCGCAGGCTGCCTTGAAGCTCGCGAGCGACGCCCTCGCCGTCCATCGAGCACTCAACAATGCGCACAACGTGGCCAGCAATCTGACGAGCATCGCCGCGTACCTCGTCACACTCGCACGCTACGATGAAGCGCGCGCTCACGCGCGCGAGGCACTCGAGCTCGCACGAGAGTTGCAGTTCGACTTCATCTCCGCGTTCGCGCTGCAACACCTCGCGGCCGTCGCCGCGCTGAGTGAGGCATGCTCGGCCGGCGGCCCAGAGCAGATTGCCGCCGGCGCGCGCGCTGCAAGGTTGCTTGGTTTCATCGATGCCCGGCTGCGAGCGCTCGAGTTTGAGCGCACCTACCTCGAGCAACAAGAATACGATCGGGTGGTCGCGCGGCTGCGCGCGACGCTCGGCCCGGACGAGCTTACCGAACGCATGGCGGCCGGGGCGACGTTGACAGCCGACCAGGCGATCGAGGAAGCCGAATTGATCTAGAGAGCGCAACGGCGCGCGTTGAAACTCCGTGTTTCCACGGATGCGTGCCGATCGTTCGGCGTCCTATCTTCTTGGCGCAGGCTTCGCCAGGAAGGAACGTACCGCGATGGTCAGAGGAACGCTCGGGGAACACGCCGTCGTGATCGGTGCCGGGGTCGCCGGTTTAGCGAGCGCGGGCGCTCTGCGCGATCGCTTCGAACGCGTGACGGTCCTGGAACTCGACGCGTTTCCTCCCACCGCCGCGCACCGTAACGGTACGCCGCAAGATCGGCACACGCACGGCGTGCTGTGCGGTGGTCTCCAGGCACTCGAGGAGGTTTTCCCCGGTTTTGCCGGCGATCTCGAGCGCGCGGGAGCGGTCCCGCTGCGCGTCGGCTACGATCTTCGTTATGAGCGGCCTGGGTTCGACTCGTTCCCAAAACGCGACTTCGGGTGGCTCGCGTACGGCATGAGCCGGCCGATGATCGAGCGAGTCCTGCGTGCGCGGGTCGAGCAGTGTGCAAACGTCACGCTGCGCGGGCGCTCGCGCGTACGGGAGATTGTCGCGACGCCGGACGGCGCGGCTGCCAACGGGGTCGCGTTCGAACAAGATGGACGCGGTCAGACGCTCGCGGCGGACCTCGTCGTCGAGGCTACCGGGCGTGGTGATCTGACCGTCGCGTTGCTCGAAGCGCTTCACGGCGCACTGCCGCACGAGACGAGCCTCGGCGTCGACCTTGGCTACAGTACGGCGGTGTTCGAGATGCCGGACGACGCCCCGTGCGACTGGAAAGGTGTCCTGTGTTTTCCGAAAGCCCCACAGAGCAGTCGCTTCGGAATTCTTTGGCCGATCGAAGGCCATTGTTGGACGGTTAGCCTGGCCGGCCGCTTTGACGACAAGCCGCCGGGTGACCCGGACGGCTTCATGGCCTTTGCACGCAGCCTGCGAACCCCGACGATTGCCGATGCGCTCGAATCGGCAAAGTTCGTCAGCCCGGTTTCCCGCTTTGGCACGCGGACGTGCGTGCGCCGCGATTTCTCGAACCTAGCCGGGTTTCCGCAGGGGCTGATTCCGCTGGGCGACGCGATCTGCCGTTTCAACCCCACGTACGGTCAAGGAATGAGCGTGGCCGCACAAGAGGCGCGACTCCTGCGCAGACTGCTCGACGGTGCCGTAGCGGGTTCGCGCGGGCTCGCCGGCGTCGCACCGGCGTTCTTCGTCCAGGCGCAAACGCTGCTCGACGCGCCCTGGTCGATGACGACGGCGCTCGATCTCGCGTATCCGCAGACCGAGGGTGACCGGCCCGCGGACCTCGAGCAACGGCGCCGGTTCGGGCTCGCGCTGTTGCAGCTCGCGGTCTCCGACCCCGCGGTCCACAAATTAACCCTTGCCGTTCAACATCTGCTCGAGCCGCAAAGTGTCTACGGTGAGCCCGCGCTCGTCGAACGGGTCCGCGCGGTCATCCAAAAAATGCCGGGCGCAACGGAGACGAGAGCGCTCAGCTCGACACGTGCGTGAGCTGCAATCTATCGACTCGCAACCGCAGTTGCCACGGCGCGCCGTTGAACCTTTCCGGTCGCGGTTCGTGGGATAGATTCGACGACATAAACGGCCGTGGGGACTTTGAATGCCGCTAGGCGAGAACGCGCGTGCGCCAAGACGTCGTCGACGGCCGTGCCTTCTTTGAGCACGAGCGCGGCGCCGACGACTTCGCCGTACTTCTCGTCGGGAACCGAGAACGATACGGCTTCACTGACGCCCGGGTGCGAGAGGAGGGCGTCGTCGATCTCGACCGGCGAGATCTTCTCGCCGGCACGATTGATGAGTTCCTTGAGCCTGCCGACAAGCGTGAGGTAACCGTCGTCCGACAGCCTGCCCCAATCACCGGTTCGGAACCATCCCGCGCAAAAGGCTTCGGCATTGGCTGCAGGATTGTTGTGATACCCGCGCGTCACGTTCGGCCCGCGTACGGCGACTTCGCCGACGATGCCGGGGCTGCACCGAGCACCGTGCTCGTCGAGGATCGTGACGTCCACAAACGCGCCGACGCCGACGGAGCCGGGGCGACGTTCGCCCTGGAGCGGACTGGCGGTCATCTGATGCGACGCTTCCGTCATCGAGTACGCCTCGATGACCGGTATCCCGAAAACCGTCTCGAGACGTTGCATCATGCTCGCGGGCAGCGGCGCGCTCGACGAGCGCATGAAACGCAGCGCGTGCCCAGCGAATTCACTCGGCGAATCGGCCGACGCAAGAAGGCTGCGATAGATCGTCGGCACGGCGCTCACAACCGTCGCCCCGTACTCGCGAACGTGCGGCCAAAAAGCGCTCGCCGAGAACCGTTCGGGGATCACGACGACGGCGCCGGCGGCGAGATGAGCGAGCGTCGAGAACACGAGACCGTGAACGTGAAAGAGCGGCATGACGCAGTAGGAAACGTCCCCGGAATTCAGATCGTACCAGCGCTTGATGTTTGAAGCCGATGCCGTCAAATTGCGGTGCGTCAGCGGGACCCCCTTCGGGCGACTGGTCGTTCCGCTCGTGTGCAAAAAGAGCGCGACGTCGTCGTCGCTCGCCGGTTCCGTCGCGCCGTACGGCGAGGGCCCGGGCGCCGCGCTCCTCTGCAAACGGTCACCCTCGAACCATACGTCGAGCACCGGGATGCGCAGTGCGGCGGCCGCCGCGCGAGCAGCGGGCGCGCGTCCCGGCATCAAGAGAAGAAGCTTCGGCCGAATGTCTTCCAAGTAGAAGCGAAACTCTTCCTCGGTGTACGCCATGTTGAGCGGCGCATAACCGGCGCATGCGGCCGCGACACCGAACAGCGCTACGACCGTCTCGAAACCGTTCGGATACGATGCCGCAACGAGATCGCCCGCGCGGACGCCTTCCGCGGCGAGCTGCCGCGCCAGTTCGGACGAGGCTTGGCGCAGCGCATCGTACGTGAGTGTCGGACCGCCGGGAACGCGCAGGGCTGCGCGTCCGCCGGCCCCGGCTTCGAGTAAAGCTGCGAGCGTCACGCCGGAATCACGGCTGCCGGTCCTTCGACGAGGCGATCCGCAGAAATCGCGCGCATCCGCATGGGCCGCAGCGCAAATATCGCGAGCAGCGCGCTGATCAGGTTGAAGACGACGAGGGTGACGAGTACGGGCGTCCAACTTCCCGCGCGCTGGTACACGAAGCTTGCGAACGGAACGAAGAGCGCAGCGGTCCCCTTGGCGGTGTACAAGAGACCGCAGTTTGTCGCCGCGTGCCGGCTGCCGAAGAGATCGGTGCAGGCCGTAGGAAACAAGCTGTAGATCTCGCCCGACGCGACGAACGTTAGCCCCGCAAATAAAATAAAGAGCCACGGCGAGCGAGGCGCGAGCAGCAGAAACCCAAGCAGCGCGCCGGCTTCCAAGAGGAACGCGAGCAGCATCGTCGTTTCGCGACCGATGCGGTCGGAGAGCGCACCGAATGCGGCTCGGCTGACGCCGTTGAGCACGTTGTCCGCGACCAGTGCAAACTGCAGCGTCGCGAACCCAACTCCAAGCACGTATACCGGCACTTTCTCGAAACCGAAGTCCCTTGCGAACGGTGCGATTTGCGCGGTCATGACGAGCAAGCCGCACGCGATCATCACGAACATGCCGTAGAGCAGATAGAAGATCGGCTGCTGCAACATTTCGGCCGGCGCGCGATCGACGTTGCTGACAAACGACGGGATCGCCTCGGAAACGGCGGCAGCCTTGCGCGGAAAGCGCAAAAACAGCGCGCAGAACACGATGACGCATCCTTGAATGAGAGCGAACGTCGCGAACGTTGCGGCGTATCCGCGCGTCGCGAGCATGTGCGAGATCGGCAAGATCGTCAGCGCCGCGCCCCCGCCGAAGCCGGCTGCGGTCAAGCCGACGGCGAGCCCTCGCCTGTCCGGAAACCATTTTACGGCCGATGCAATCCCCGCGCCGTAGACGATGCCGCCGCTGATGCCGCCGATCGCGCCGCCGACATACAGCGCACCCAGCGTGTGTGCGCCCGAAAAAATGAGCCACGACGCGGCGGCAAGAACGNNGCTACGAGCCGGCTTGGGCCGAGCCGGTCGAGAAACCATCCGTTGACCGGAACGAGCCACACTTGAAAGAGCGCGAACAGCGTAAAGGTGATTTGAACTTCGGCTTTGCTCCAACCATGCGCTTCGCTCAGCGGGTTGACGAACAGCGTCCACGCGTATTGCAAATTTGCAATCATCACCATCGTTACGATGCTCAGGACAAGCTGAAGCCAGCGGTTNNGTTCTGGGAGCGGCGCAAGAACCTTTTACCCGGCTGCGGCGAGCATGAAATTCGCCGTACTCGGCGCGGGCGCGATCGGCGGCCACGTCGGGGCCGCCTTGTCCGCGGGTGGATCTGAAGTGGTCCTTGTGGCGCGCGGCTCCCACCTTGCCGCACTCCGCGCATCAGGCATCACGGTCAACAGCCCGCGCGGCCGGATCCACGCCGATCTCGAGGCTACCGACGACATCGAGTCGATTGGGCCGGTCGACGTCGTCATCTTAGCGGTCAAGGCGTACCAGATCGAGCCGATCGCCGANNCGGTCGTTACGATGCAGAACGGAATCCCGTGGTGGTACTTCGCAAACAACGGCGGCCCATTCGACGGCCGGCGCCTGCGGAGCCTCGACCCGGACGGACGTATCGCCGCGACGATTGCGCCCGAGCGAATCGTGGGCAGCGTCGTTTACTCGGCGAGCGAGATTCAGGCACCGGGGGTCATCAAACACGTCGAGGGGACACGTTATAGCCTCGGCGATCCGGCGCGCGGAATTTCGGCGCGCACGCAGCGCATTGCCGACGCCTTCGTCGCCGGCGGATTGAAAGCGCCGGTCGAGAGCGACATCCGCATCGAGATCTGGGTCAAGATCCTCGGAAACGCGTCGTTCAATCCGATCAGCGCGCTGACGCGGGCGACGCTCGCCGAGATGTGCGACGATCCGCTCGTCGCAGGCCTGGTCGAAGAAATCATGCGCGAGTGCATCGCCGTCGCAGGCGCCCTCGGCATCGAACTTCCGATCACGATCGAGCGGCGCATCGAAGGCGCGCGGCGGGTCGGTCAGCACAAGACCTCGATGCTCCAAGACCTCGAGAATCGGCGCCGGCTCGAGCTGGACGCCTTGGTCGGCGCGGTCGCCGAGATCGGTTCGATCGTCGGCGTGCCCACCCCGGCGCTCGATCACGTCTTTGCGTTGGCCAAGCTCCTCGAGGAGCGGACGCTTGCGACGTGACGGGGCAGCCGCCCGAAGTTCGGTCCGCGAGTTTGGGTATCAGTCTAGCAAGCCGCCGTTTGAGCGGCCGGTCGATGGAGTGCTTCTCTGATGCAAGTGCGGGGGCTAGGGAACTTCGGACGTTTCGCAATCGTCTGCGGTACGATCGGGTTGGCGCTGACGCAGGCGGCCGCGGCACAGACCTTCCGTTATAAAGCCGACCCGGTGTTCCGGAAGATGCTCGCCGTCAACAGAGATCTCACGTCATATATCGCGCACGTCGAGGTCAAGACGCGGATCCAGATCTTGGGCATCACGCTGCGCGGAACGGTGTACTCGAAGGGCGACAAAACGAAGATCGACTTTGTGAACGTTCCCGGGCCGGCGAAAGGGATGGTTGCGAATCAGCCGCAGATCGGCGCGGTCTCGAGCTGGCCGTCCATCTACGAGATCACGGTAACCGATCGCGACCCGACCAGGACCACCTTTCATCTCGTGCCGCGGAGCGACGAATCGGTTGAGAGCGTCGACGTAACCGTCGACAACACGACCGGGCTCGCGCAGCGCTACGTATGGAACAACGTCAACGGCTCGATCGTAACGAGCGACGAAACCTACGCGCCCGTCGACGGCCACCCGCTACCGAACACGGTTTCGACGACGATGCGCGGCAAAGGGCTGCACGCCGATTCCGAGACAACTTTTTCCGACTACCAGCTCAACGTCCCCATCCCCGATTCCATCTTCGAAGATTAGCGCCTGTCATCCTGAGCGAAGCGCCGAAGGCGCGCAGTCGAAGGACCAACGGCGCGAGGCGAAGTCACGGCGGCGCTTCGACTGCGCTCGCTCCGCTCGCTCCGCTCAGCGTGACATTATTTATCCTTGAGGAAGAGTCCGCGCAGTTGCTCGGTGTTGCTGCGGACGCGGTCGAGCGCGATCTCGTAGATCTCCGTCTGCGATTTTTGAACGGCCTCCGCCATCTCTTTCATGCCCTGCACGGTGCGCGTGAGCGTATTTTGCACGAGCTCCGCCTCTTGCTTGGTGATGTCGGCGACCTTCTCGCCCGCGGAGTCGGAGGTCGAGCGGACTTTCACCGCGGCGCCGAGTTCGTCGAGCGCAGACTTCAGCAGCTCCGCCTGTTTATCGGTGATCGACTGCGCGCCGGAGAATGCGACCGACGTCGCCTTTGACATCGCATCGATGTCGGCTTGACGCGCCTCGATCCACGCGTCGAAATCGAAGCCCGGAAGCCGGACGCGCTCGAAGATCTCGCGGATCCGCTCGGTTGCATCCTTGGGCTCGTTAGCCGTGGCGCTGCCCGCCGAGGTTTTGCCTGAGGTGTCGTCCATTCGCGCTGCTCCGTTCATCACTGGGGTCCGGGAGAGCCCATTTCACGGCTGCGCTTGGCGGGGCCTACGGGCGCGCGTACGCCAGTGCGAACGGTCCGCCGCGACCGAACGGCGCGAACGTCCCTTCCGCTTGCGCGAGCCGGTCCGCCGTCGCCCAAAGAACGGCGGCGTTGACCCCGAGGCCGACGTGGCTTGCGCCGAAGACCTCGATGTTCTCGGTTCGTTCGTTCTCGCGAAGCACGCTAGCGCGCCAGTCGACGACCCCGTCCAATTTCGAGTAAATCGACGTCGAGGGCACCGCAAGGTCGCCGCCGATGCGGTCGAACGCGTGCGCGAAGACGGTCCGGGCCCGGCGTTCCTCATCGCTGCGCCGTTCGCCCGAGACGGCCTCGTAGACGGCGCTGACGTTGCTGGCATCGGGGTCGCGTGAAAACGGACTGCCGAGGGTGATCACGCTGCGAACGGCATCGGGCTCGTCGAGTGCCAGCATTCGCGCGTAGATCCCGCCGAGGCTCCAGCCGACGACGCTGACCTTGCGGCCGGAAGCCGCATGGATCGACGTAAGGCGCCGGCGTAACGCGTGCCGCATTCGCATGATCCCGCCGAGGTTGCGCCCGAGATCCCAGGTGTGGGCGTCGTAGCCGAGGCGGGCGAGGTACCGGCGCAGCGGTTCGGTCGAAAGATCGCTCGCGAGGAAGCCGGGCAGCACGAGCACGGGATGGCCGTCGCCCGCCGGGGCGCCGAGCAGCAGCGGAATGGCCAGCAGCGAGAACCCCAGCTCGTAAACCGAGCGGTACTCGGCAAGCCAGAGCAGCCGCGACGGGGGCCGAAAGCGCTTCAGCGGGGCGGCGCTCCGATCCGGAACTTCGGAAGGCGGCGGGATTCCCTCGAAACGAGTCGCGTCCATAGCTACCTCCACAACCTTCATTACCCACTTATATGGATATATGGAACATTATTTCCAGCAATTTACGTAAGCTCCCCCACAATGCGGCAAAAGGTTCTTTCCGAGCTCGAGAGCGCCGGGATCGACCTTGGGGGGCTTGCCCCGATTCGTAACTAACAGCCTCGTTTATGGGCACGACTTCGGTTCGCAAGCTATCCGTTATCGATTCGGCGTTTTTGTTCGCCGAGACGACGGAATGCCCGATGCACGTCGGGAGCATGACGATCGTGAAGTTACCCCCCGGCTACACGGGCGATTTCTTCCAAGACATGGTCAAGCTGTTTTCCGAGCGCATCCATCTCGCAAAGAGCCTGAAGTACAAACTCGCCCAGACGCCCTTCGACATCGACCGTCCGAGTTGGGTCGAAGACGAGGATTTCGACATCCTACGCCACGTCTATCAGGCGACGATTCCGCCGCCGGGCGACCGCGAAGCGCTGCAGCGCGTCTGCGGCTGGATGCACGCCAAGCCGCTCAACCGCGCGCGGCCCCTGTGGGAGATCTACGTGTTCCCCGAGCTGCCGGGCAACGAGGCGGCGATCTACTCGAAGATGCACCACGCGCTGATCGACGGCGGCGCGGGCGCTGCCCTCACCGAGTTGCTCTACGACACGTCTCCGAATCCGCCGCCCCGTCCGGCCCCCCCGCCGGCGCAACATGGGAGCCCGGTAAAACGTCAGGACGTGCGCGATATCGCTTCGTCGATGATGGCGGCCTACGCGGAGCTGTGGCGGATGCCGCTAACGCGCGGCGCCGATCTTAAAGCCTTCGAATTGCCGCGCAGCGGCGGCTCGGATCTCGCTTCGGTGATGGTCGATGCGGCGATCCATAGCATCGAGTGGCCGATGCGCCTGGCGGCGAGCATGCCCGAGATTCTCGGGTCTCTCGGCACCGCGCTCACGAACTCGCTCCGGCCCGATGCGCTCGAGGCGCTCGCGCAGCTCTCGTCCCCGTCGACGCCCCTCAACGTGACGATCTCTTCGGAGCGCAGTTTCGCCGCAGTCAGCCTGCCGATGGGGCGCGTCAAGGCGCTTGCGGCGAAAGCCGGCGCGAAGGTCAATGACGTCGTCCTCGCGCTGTCGTCCGGCATGCTGCGCCGCTATCTGCTCGAGATCGATGCTCTCCCGAACAAGACGTTGACCTCGTTCGTGCCGATCTCTGCGCGCGAAGCCGGCAACACCGAGCTCAAGAACCAAGTCTTCGGCATGGTCGTTCCGCTGGCGACCAACGTCGCCGATCCCAAGGAACGGCTCGAATCGATTCTTTCGCAGGCGAACCGCTCGAAGGANNTCGAACATCTTTTTCTCGAAGCGACCGTTCTACATCGCCGGTGCGGAACTGATTCACGTCTATCCGATGTCGATCGTCGTACACGGGCAGGCGCTCAACATCACGGTACATGGCTATCGCGATCAGCTCGATTTTGGCCTTATGGCGGGCGCGAACGTNNCCGGAGGGACTCGAAGAGCTCGAAAAAGCGTACGGCGTCGCCGCGTGAAGACGAAGCCCCGCCCGATTCCGCGGCCGCCGGCGAAGCCCGTCGTCGGGAACATGCTCGACCTCGATCCGAACGCGCCGGTTCAGAGTCTAATGGCGCTCGCCCGCAAGATGGGTCCGATCTTCGAGCTTGCGATCATGGACAAGACGTTCACGGTCGTGTCCGGTTTCGCGATCGTCGACGAGCTTTGCGACGAACGGCGCTTCGACAAATCGGTTCGCGGCGCGCTCGGCCGGGTGCGCGATGCAGAGCTACCATCCGACGATGCTCGACGTGGCGGACCAGATGCTCGACAAGTGGTCGCGCCTGAACCCCGACGACGAGATCGACGTCGTACACGACATGACGGCGCTGACGCTCGACACGATCGGCATGTGCGGGTTTGGCTACCGTTTCAACTCGTTCTATCGCGAGCAGAATCACCCGTTTGTCGATGCAATGATCGACGGCCTCTCGATCGTGATGAGCGAACGCGGCTACCCCTTCGAGGACGTCGTGCGCCGGGACCGCCGCCGCAAGCTCGAGGCCGATATCGCCTACATCAACGAATTGGTCGACCGCATCATCGCCGACCGCAAGATCGAGCTCGCCGGGCGCGACGACGGCCCCAAGCGCGACCTCCTCGACTACATGCTGGCCGGCGTCGACCGCAAGAGCGGCGAGCGGCTCGACGACGTCAATATTCGCTACCAGATCATCACGTTCTTGATCGCGGGCCACGAGACGACCAGCGGCATGCTGTCGTTTACGATGTACTACCTTCTGCAGAACCCCGACGTCCTCGCGAAGGCGGCCGCCGAAGTCGATCGCGTCTTCGGGACCGATCTCTCGGTGAAGCCCACGGTCAAGCAGGTCAACGCGCTCGGCTACGTGCAGCAGATCCTCAAAGAGTCGCTGCGCATGTGGCCTACGGCCCCAGCCTTTTCACTGCTTCCATATAAAGACGAAGTGGTCGGCGGGGAATACTTCCTGCGGGCGCGCTCGCAGATCACGCTCCTGCTGCCGATGTTGCATCGCGACCGATCCGTTTGGGGCGAGCGCGCGGATCACTTCGACCCGGACAATTTCTCGAAAGAAGCCGAGGCGGCGCGGCCGCACAATGCGTACAAGCCCTTCGGCAACGGGCAACGCGCCTGCATCGGGCGTCAGTTTGCGATGCAGGAGGCGACGCTCGTCATCGGGATGATCCTCCAACGCTTTAAACTGATCGATCACAACCGCTATCAGCTCAAGTTGAAAGAGACGCTCACGATCAAGCCGGAAGGCTTGAAGATCAAAGTTCGTCCGCGCGTGCACCAACACGTGACCGTCCCCAAGCCCGAGGCTGCGCCGATCAACGGCGTCGCCGGGTACGAACCCCAAACGGTCGAGGCGAGTGCGACGGTTCCCAAGCATGCAACGCCGCTACTCGTCCTGTTCGGGTCAAATCTCGGAACCTCGGAGGACATCGCTCGGCACGTTGCCGAGACCGGAGCCGCGCAGGGCTTCGACGTGAACATCGGCTGGCTCGACGACTACGTCGGAAAATTACCGACGTCGGGCGCCGTCGTCATCGTGACCGCTTCGTACAACGGCGCNNGGGGTGAAGTTCACGCTGTTCGGCGCGGGGAATCGCAATTGGGATTCGACCTATCAAGCGGTTCCGCGTTTCATTGATGCGAAGCTCGTCGAGTACGGGGCGCAGCGCGTCTACGATCGCGGCGAGGGCGACGCGCGCGACGATCTCGACGCGCACTTCCAAGATTGGAAGGGTTCGCTCTGGCAAACGGTCTCGAAGGCGCTCGGCGTCGACTACCATGAGGCTGCAGCGGTCGCCGACCGCCCGATGTACGAGCTCGAGTTCGTTTCCGGACCGCAGCCCAACCCGCTGGCGGCCGCGCACGGTGCGCGCGGGATGTTCGTACTCGAGAATCGCGAGCTGCAAACCGCGGACGTGCGCTCGACGCGCCACGTCGAGGTCGCGCTTCCCGAAGGCACGACCTATCGCACGGGCGACCACCTCGGGGTGTTGCCGAGCAACAGCTCCGCGCTCGTCGACCGCGTCCTGCGCCGCTTCGGGTTCGACGCGACGAGCTACGTGCGGTTGCACTCGACGGGCCCCGGCCGGATCGCATCGCTGCCGCTCGATGCGACGCTCTCGGTGCGGCGCCTGGTGATGCATTACGTCGAATTGCAACAGGTCGCGACCCGCAAGCAGATCGCGACCTTGGCCGAACATACTCGATGCCCGAATACTAAGCCCGCGTTGCTGCGGCTCGCGTCGGGCGACGACGATGCGAAGGCCTATCGTGAAGAAGTCAAGGCCAAGCGCCGCTCGGTGCTGGATCTGCTCGATCAGTATCCGGCCTGCGAGCTTACGCTGCAGGGGTATCTCGAGATGCTCCCGCTGATGACGCCGCGTTACTACTCGATCTCATCGTCGCCGCTGGTCTCGCCGGATCGTCTCAGCATCACGGTCGCCGTCGTGCGCGAGCCGGCCTATGCGGGCGAAGGCATCTACGAGGGTATCGCTTCGACCCACGTCTCCCGGCGCGAGGCGGGGACGCGGTTGTTCGCCTTCGTCAAAGAGTCGAAGAGCGGCTTCGCGCTGCCGGAGGATCCGGCGAAACCGATCGTGATGGTCGGCCCGGGAACGGGTCTTGCGCCGTTCCGCGGTTTCCTCCAAGAGCGGCGCGTGCTGCGCGACCAAGGCAAGACGCTCGGGCCGGCGATGCTCTTCTTCGGCTGCCGTCATCCCGACCAAGATTTCATCTATCGCGAGGAGCTGCAGAAATTCGCGGACGACGGCCTCGTCGATCTCAAGGTCGCGTTCTCGCGCCTCGACGGGAAGAAGACCTACGTGCAAGATCTCATCGCTCAAAATGGCGACGCGGTGTGGTCCGCCCTCGAGAACGGTGCGATCGTCTACGTCTGCGGCGACGGCGGCAAGATGGAGCCGCAGGTCCGCGCCGCATTCGCCGAACTCTACCGCCTTAAAACCGGTAAAGACGAAGCCGCTTCAACCGCGTGGCTAAACGATTTCACCGAGCGACGGCGTTACGTTCTCGACGTCTGGGCCTAATCGCGATGGGTGCCCTCGATTTGCACCCGCGCCGGCGGGTTCGTATTCTCGATACGGAGATGAGCTATGTGGATGTCGGTCGCGGAGACCCGATTGCCTTCCTGCATGGGAATCCGACGTCCTCATACCTGTGGCGCAACGTCATCCCACAGGTTGCCGGCGTCGGGCGCTGCCTTGCGCCGGATCTCGTGGGCATGGGGGAATCGGGCAAGATGCCGTCGCGCGCGTACCGGTTCGTCGACCATGCGCGGTACTTGGATAGCTGGTTCGAAGCGATCGAACTGCAGACGAAGGTCGTTCTCGTCCTGCACGATTGGGGCTCGGCGTTAGGCTTCTATTGGGCCTTCCGGCACCCGGACCGAATCAGAGCAATCGCGTACATGGAATCGATCGTCTTAGCGCGCCGGTGGAACGACTTTCCCGATGGGCGAGACCAGATATTTCGTGCGCTCCGCTCGGAGGAGGGCGAGCACCTCGTGCTCGATGAGAACTTCTTCATCGAGGTCGTCCTGCCCAAGAGCGTGATACGGAAGCTCACCGACGATGAGATGGCTGCGTACCGCCGGCCGTTTCGAGACCGTGAAGCGCGGCTTCCGACACTCGTTTGGCCGCGCGAATTGCCGATCGAAGGTGAGCCGGCCGACGTGACATCGATCGTCACGCAGTATGGCGAGTGGCTTTCCAAGAGCTCCATTCCGAAGCTCTTTATCTCCGCCGACCCCGGGGCGCAGCTCGTCGGACGCCAACGCGAGTTCTGCCGAACGTGGTCGAATCAGCGCGAGATCAGCGTGAAAGGCATCCACTTCATTCAGGAAGACTCTTCCGAAGAAATCGGCGTGGCCGTGACGAGCTTTGCCCGAGAATTAGCGGAGGTCTAAACCGCGACGCGCTTTTTCTTAGCGGCAACGTCGGCCGTCTCTTCGATCCGCTCGGTCAGGCCTTCGATGCGCTCGCCGGCGGCTTCGACGACTTGCTTCACGTTCGAGAGGGCTTTGTCAGCGATTTCCTTGGCCGACTCATAGCTCTGCTGTTGCAGCTTCTTCGACTGGGCGAACAGTTTCTCGGTAACGTCGAGGTTGCTGCGCAGCGACTTCTGGATCTCGCGCTCGGTCAGGCTGACGATGGCTTCCGTGCGCTCGTAGGCGCTGCGGAGGGCCGATTCGCCATTGCTGCGACCGGCGATTTCCCAAAGGGACTTGAAGTAGGACAGGGTGCGCTGGTTCGCCGCGGCGAGCTCGTCGGCGATGATCGTCGCGGTCTCTTGGGCGAGCTCGAAATAGTTCGTGGTGCTCGAATACATGGCGGGGATTCTCCTCACTAGATGTGCCTGCAGGCCCGGCACCGGCAGCGGTTGTGGCCGCTTGACTATATGTGCATAATACACATAGATGCCAACCCCGTCAACCCCGAAAGCCGCCGTCCATCAAGATTTCTTCGGGGCAGCGGTGGAGGCGGCAGGCCGAGCGGCGCAACAGGTGCGGATAGTCTGTAGTGAGGAGGAGCAATGGGTGACTTGGTGACTCAGCTTGAGAAATTGCAGCTCGACGTCAACGGCTTCTCCTTTAGCGCTCTCGCCGCCGGGCCGCCCGACGGGCCCCTGGTCCTCTTGCTGCACGGTTGGCCGCAGTTCGCGGATTCGTGGGCGCCGATCGCTGCCGAGCTTGCGAGCGATGGCTATCGCGCGGTTGCGGTCGATCAACGCGGGTATTCGAGCGGTGCGCGCCCCGAAGCGATTTCTTCCTATGCGATCGACGAACTTTCGCGCGACGTGCTCGGGTTCGCCGACGCCCTCGGACGTCCGCGCTTTCATCTTGTCGCGCACGATTGGGGTGCGATCGTCGGCTGGTTCGTGGCCGCAAACCACGGCGACCGGCTCGCGTCGTTTGCGAGCTTCGCCACCCCGCATCCGCGGGCGCTTTGGGATGCGCGCGTCAACGACCCCGACCAGCAGAAGCGTACCGCCTATGTGGATGTTTTTCGCGCGCCGGGTTTCATCGCAGAAAAGGCGCTGATGGGCAACGGTGCGGCCGCGCTGCGCGCCGTCTACGAAGGAAAAGTTCCGCCCGAACAGGTCGACGAGAACGTGCGCCGGCTCAAAGAACCGGGGGCGCTGACCGCGTCGCTCAATTGGTATCGTGCGGTCGATTTCGATCGGCACCTCGGCCCGGTCGCGGTCCCGACATTCTACGGATGGGGCTCCAACGACCGCGCACTCGGCGAAAGTGCCGCGCGGGCTACTGCCGGCTACGTCACCGGTCCGTATCACTTCGAAATCTTCTCGGGCGTCTCGCACTGGGTTTTCGACGAAGTGCCGCGCGAATCGGCGGCGATGCTGCGCGAACATCTCGGCGCGCACGCTCTGTGAACACCCTCCGCTACGGCGCCGGCACTGCCCATCTCAAGGCACCCTCGAAATTCCTGTTGTTCTCCGAGTGGCGCTGGATGTTCGAGTTCGCATCTTCCGTTGCAACCGCCCCGGCGCTGTTCGGGGCGAAACGCGGCGACGGCCACTCGGTTTTGGTGATCCCGGGGTTCTTAGCCGGCGATCTTTCGACCGACATGCTGCGTCGCTTTCTGGGGTTTCTCGGCTATCAAACCTATGGCTGGGAGCTCGGCAACAATTTCGGCGGCGTCTACGGAATGCGCGCGAAGTTGCGCGTTCGACTCGCCGATATCGCAGCACGGTCGGGACGGAAAGTGTCGATCGTGGGCTGGAGCCTCGGCGGCGTCTACGCGCGCGATCTCGCGCTATCGATGCCGGATGAGATCCGTTACGTCATCACGATGGGCAGTCCGTTTTCCAACGACGTCTCGGCGACGAACGCCCGCAAGCTCTACGAGCTGCTGTCCGGAGAATCGCTAAAGACCGTCGAGCAGGGCGACCTCGAGAAGCTCGCCGGCCCGCTTCCGATGCCGACCACGTCATTTTTCACGAAGACCGACGGCATCGTAAACTGGCACACCTGCCTCGTCGAGGAATCGAATAAGGCCGAAAACGTCGAAGTGCTCGCGAGCCACATCGGCCTCGGCGTCAACCCCGCCGTGCTCTGGGCGGTCGCCGACCGGTTAGCCCAGCGCGAGGGCGAATTCGCGCGGTTCGATCGAAGCGGACCCTTCACGCTTGCGTATCCACGCTGACACGGAGCCGTTGCCATGAAACTCAACATCGAAGTCGACTGCACGCCGCAGGAAGCGCGCGAATTCCTTGGGTTTCCGGATCTGCGCCCAATGCAGAACGCCGTCCTCGGACGGATCGAGAACCAACTGATGGACGCGACGACCGCAATCTCCCCCGAGGGCGTCCTCAAGATGTGGCTGTCGATCGTCCCCGCCAGCTCCGAACAATATCTAAAAACAATCAGCAGCCTGTTCCAAATGCCATCCGAAAAAACCAAGTAAAGCCCGAAGCAGCGCAGCCCTTTGTCATCAAAGAGCTACCGCGA
>PMHP01000139.1 GCA_003158195.1 Vulcanimicrobiota bacterium
CGCTCACGGTGACAAGCGGAGCGGGCGCTTCTGTACGCCGAAGTCCTTGGCGAGACCGAGGATTTCCAAAATTCGGTACGCGATGCAACCGGGCCGGGCTACGATGTGAAAGCGGTCGCCGAGTCGCCGGCGGACGCGGAGCAGAGCGGACACCGCGGATGCGTCGATGAATCGGCACTCCGACAGATCGACGATGAGGGCTCGTCCATACGGCGCCGACTCGAGGAGAAATTGCTCGAAATCGGCTGACACGCAGAGGTCGAGTTCGCCGAAAGCGTAGGCGACGACGCCGAACTTCGTTATGTCCCGAACGAATGCGTGCGCGAGGCGATCGGCCTCAGGCGCTACTTCTTGCTCCATACCAAACCTCGCGTCGTGCTGACTTATTGTGCGCGAATGTTGGACGACAAAACAAGACGGGTTTCGAGGTGCGCCTTAGGGCGAATCGTACCTGTTATTCGGAGACCGATCGGGCTCGCGACCGCTCACGTTATCGATTCTGAAACGAACGCTCGGGCGGCGCGCAGCAGCGGAGCCTGAATCTCCGCGAGTGGTCGCATGCGCAGAAGCAACATCGGAACGCCGTCGTCGACGTACGGGTTGCTGCCGTGAAACCAGGCGACGGCAAACTCGCGGTCCGCTTGGCTTGTAAGCATGCAAGCCAGCTGTAAGGCGAACCGCAAAACGTGGGCGCGCTGCGGTTCGCGGCCTTCGCACCACTGCTGGACCGCGCGCGTTTCCTTGACGCCCCCGATCACCGCGACGGTCGTCGCGCCCAAGATGCCGACCAGCTCCTTGACGACTTCGCCGACCGGAATGGACATCGCATGCTGGTGAGCGCTGAGGTCGGACTGGGCCGAGCGGCTCGGATCCTCGTTCCACACACGGTTTTCCATGTCAAAAATGATAGTAAATCACATGTCAAAACACAAGGGGTTTCACACAGCTTCGAAGAGCCGGGCGAGCGAGGGGAGTGCCTCGCCGAAGGTCGGGTGGATGCCGACGAAGGCGTCGAGATCGCGCCACGTCGCCCCGAGTTCGATGCCGAAGCCGATCGTTCCAACGATTTCGCCGGCCTCGTAGCCGACGAGCGTGGCGCCGACGATCTTGCCGGTCGCGCGCTCGGTGACGAGGCGGTAGAACCCGGCCTCGAGATTCCACTCCACGCCGCGCGCGGTGTCCGCGAGCTGCAAGGTTTCGATCCGAACGTCGATGCCCCGGTCGCGAGCCTGCCGCTCGTTGAGGCCCGTGCGCGCGAGCTGCGGTTCGGTAAACGTCGAGTACGACAGGACCCGGTCGTCGCGGCGGCGCGGCGTACCCGCGAACGTCGACGACAGCCGGCGATAGTCTTCCCACGAGACGTGGGTGAACGCCGGCTGGCCGGCGACGTCGCCGAGCGCGTAGACGCCGGGGCACGCCGTCTGCAAGTAGTCATCGACGCGGACGCTGCCGTTTTTCTCGGTTCCGATGCCGCTGCGTTCGAGGGCAAGGTCCGCCGTGTTTGGTGTCCGGCCCGCAGCAACGAGCAACGCCTCGGCTTCGAGCGTTCGTTCGCCCTCGAGGGTTACCCGAAAGACCGCTCCGTCGTGCGCGACCCGGGTCGTTTTGGCATCGAGGACGACGTCGACGCCATCGCTTGCGAGGCTCGCGCGAATTACGTCGGTCGCGTCGGGCTCCTCGTTCGGCATCAGCCGCGGACCGCTTTGAAGGATCGTCACCGCGCTGCCGAGCCGTTGTGCGCCCTGGCCGAGCTCGAGGCCGATGTAGCCTCCGCCGATAACGATGAGCCGTGACGGAAGCGTCACTTGCTCGAAAAATGAAAGATTTGTCAGATACGGCGTCCGTGCGAGTCCGTCGACCGATGGGATCGCGGGGCTCGTCCCCGTGTCGATGACCACGAGCGGTGCGCGGACTTCACGTCCGCCGCCCGCGACCGTGCGTTCCGCGACGAATGCGGCGGACGCGCGCACGAGATCGACCTTTGCGTCGGCGAGTTTCTTCTCGCTTCCGTCGCGCCACTCGTCGCGAACGCGGCGCACGCGCGTCATCACCGCGGGACGGTCGACCGTGACCCCGGCGTCAATTCCGAGCGGCCCGGCGCGCCGCGCGCGGCCCGCGTTGTGCGCCGACGCGAGGAACGCCTTCGAGGGCGTGCACCCGACGTTCACGCACGTCCCGCCGACGCGCCCGCGCTCGAAGAGCACGGCGTGCTTGCCGGCGCGCGCGAACTCAACCGCGAGCGGCGTGCCGCCCTGACCGCTGCCGATGACGATGAGGTCGACCTCTTCCACGTTAGCCGCCCTGCACGACCACGCGCCGCTCCGCCAGCCGCCAAACGACGGAAGCGATCGTTGCGAACAGCACGAGCCACAGGAGTTGCCCGCCGATTGCGGCGGCCCACTCCGACGGCGGCAGCTCGCCGATGTAGATGCGCAGCGGCGTCGAGTAGACTGCCGCGAACGGCAAATTCTCGACGATCTTTCCAAGAATACCGGGAAAGAAATCGAGCGGCACGAGCTGGCCGCCGAGCAGGTCCGAAGCCCAGCGGACCATCAGTTGGATCGCAAACGTCTCGAGGGTCCAGAAGGCGACGATGTTCATCAAGAGGTTCAAGCAGAAATTGACGAGGTAGCCGACGCCGAACGAAAGGGTGAATGCGATGAAGGCACCCGGTGACGGAACGTCCACGTGCACGAGCAAGAGCGCGAGCAGGAGCGACGGAACGATTAGCATCGCGTGAAAGATCGTCTGGCCGAAACCGTCGCTGAAGAAGTACAAAGGCAGGCTGATCGGCTTCATCAGATCGGTTGCGATGCCGCCCTCGCGGATCTTCTCGCGGATCGCCCGCGTGCCGTCGATTTCGAGGATCAACGACATCAACAGCGCGACCGTAGCGTAGGTGATCATCGCATGCAGCGGGATGTTCGGCGGGGCCGCGTTCTGGCGGTACAGCGCCGTCCAGAGCGAGCGCAGCAGATAGACGCGCAACAAGAGCGAACCGACGTTCGTGAAGACTTCGACGCGGTAGGTCGATTCGCGGGCGAATGCTTTGCGCGCGAACTCGACGTACGGTTCGAGCGCGCTCATCGGACCGGCGTAGACAACGTTGCGGGGACGGCCGGGTCTTTGTAACCCTCGACGTAGATGCGCCGAATGATCGACTCGAGTTCCGGCTCCTCGATCGAAACGTCGGTCACGCAGTAGTTTTCGGTCACGCGGCGGATCAGTTGATCGGCGCTGATCGTTCGCCGGTCGAAGCGCAGCCGCGCGAGGGGCCCCACGCGCGACTCGAGCTCTGCGCCCTCGACGGCGAAGCCCGGATACGGTTCGCACAGCTCGACGACGAGCGTGCGGTGCGTGCCGTACTCGTCCTTGATGCGTTCGATCTGGCCGTCGTAGATGATCCGGCCCGTGTCGATCAGCACGATGCGCCGGCACAGGCGCTCGACGTCGGCGAGATCGTGCGTCGTCAGGATGACGGTCGTCCCGCGTTCGGCGTTCACCCGCGCGATAAACGTGCGGATCGCCTCCTTGGCCACGACGTCGAGGCCGATCGTCGGCTCGTCGAGGAAGACGATCCGCGGGTCGTGCAGCATCGCGGCCGCGAAGTCGCCGCGCATCCGTTGCCCGAGCGACAGCTGCCGGACGGGCGTCCGCAGAAAGTCCGACATCTCGAGCAGTTCGTTGAAATCGGCCAAATTGTTCTCGTAGCGGTCCTTCGGGATCGAATAGATCGCGCGCAGCAGCTCGAACGACTCGATCAGCGGAAGATCCCAATACAGTTGGCTGCGTTGTCCGAAGACGACCCCGATGTTGCGCGCGTTGCGCTTCCGCTCGAGGTACGGTACGAGTCCGGCGACCCGTACCGTGCCCGACGTCGGGACGAGGATCCCGGTCAACATCTTGATCGTCGTCGACTTGCCGGCGCCGTTCGGCCCGATGTAGCCGACCAGTTCGCCCGCTTCGAGCGACATCGTGACGTCTTCAACCGCGGCGCGTTCGACGTACTCGCGGGTGAACAGCGTCCGCAGCGCCCCAAGCGCGCCGGGCGTCCGCTTCACGGAGCGAAACACCTTGCGCAAGTCGCGCGTCTCGATGATCGGCATCGGCGCTGGCTTCGCGAACCTGCGCGGCCCCTCCGGCCGGTGGGGCGACTCTTCTAGCGGCGCGGCTTAGCCGCGAAATACCCCGGCGAAAAGCGCGTCGAGTGCGAGCGCGAAGCCAGGCAAGGCGTCGTGCGAAAAGACCTCACCCGCGCCGAACTCGCGCGGTCCGCTACCGTCGTACGCGATGACGGTGCGTCGGCGCGCGTCGGCGACCACGACGAGTCGTGTGCCGCCGTGGAGGTACGCAGCAATCTTCCACTCGACGTCCTTACGGCGATCGTCGGGTGAAAGGATCTCTACGGCGATCTCGGGGGCCCGGTGGCTCCTCGGCGTCTCCGGGCGTCAGCGCGTCGAGCGCCTCGCGGCTGAGGTAGCCGACATCGGGCACCAGCGAACCCCAATCTGCGCCGGGCGGCGCAAAGTAGAAGCGCCATTCCGTCAACGCGTCGCCCCGATCGCCGGCCCAATTCCGGAGCGCGATTACCCAGCGCACCTGCAGCTCCGCGTGAGCTCGCTTGGGGCTCATCTTTTGCTGCAGCCGCCCGCGAATGATTTCGAACGCCGGCTTCGCCTCGGGAATCTCGATTCGCGCAGTCTCTCGCATCTAGTTCGCCGCCTCCGCGACCGCCTCCGTGGCCTCCGGCGCTTGGGGCTCGCGCCGCTCGAGCGTGCCGCCGTGCTGTTCGGCGACCCGGCCGGCCATCGCCATGATCGTTAACATCGGGTTGACGCCGCTTGCCATCGGGAAGAGCGACGCGTCCGCGACGATGATGTTGTCGTAGCCCCAAACCTTGCCGGTCGGGTCGACGACCGACATGTTCGCGTCCGAACCTAAGCTGCACGTTCCCATCTGGTGGGCCGAGAAGAAGATCTGACGGTTGGACGCGATGCCGATTTTGCGCAGCTGCTCGCCGAGCTCGTCGCGCCTCGCTTTATTCCACTGGGCGCGTTCGACGAAGATCGGTTTGTTGTGCAGCGTGGAAATGCGGACTGCGCCGCCCGCGAACGCGAGGTCCATCGCGCCCAGGATCCCCTCGAGCAGGTTCTCGCCGTCGAAGGGCGAGACGTGGTAACGGATCTGCGCCTCGTTGTCGAGCTCGATGTACCCGGGATCGCGATCGCGGGCGAGCGCGATGACGACGGCCGAGCGTCTGAGCGCGTTCATAGCGGCTGCGTGCTTCTCGCGGCTTTCCCAGGGGATCGCGTTGGCCGCGAGTCCGGGATGCACGGGCGCGACTTCAATCTTCACGCCGTAGTTGCCGCTGCGGTAGTTGTATGCGTCCGAGTACGCGCTTTGCATCGGGCCGATGAAGGCGTCGATCTCGCGGTCGAATTCGGGAAAGATCGCCGACACGGGATGCACGAAGAGCCGTTGGCCGAGCGCGGGACAGCTCACCCCGCTGCGCGCGAGGATGCCCGGGCTGCGCAGCGAGCCGCCCGCGACGACGACGAGATTTGCCGCGACTTCAAACTGGCGGACGTCATTCGGGCCGACCGTCTGCTCGACCGAGACGCTTTTCGCACGCGTGCCCTCGATGTTGATCTTGACGGCGCGCGCGCGGGCATAGATTGCTCCGCCGGTTGCCGCGACGTCGGGGAGAAACGCCCGCGCAGTCGAACGTTTTTTCGCGTACGCGCAGCCCATGCCGCAGTAACCGCAGCCGTCGCCGCAATCGGGCGGCGCGTTGCGCGGCTGCGCATCGGCGTGAACGCCGAGCGCCTTCGCGCCGTCGATGAGGACCGCATTGTTCGCGTTGTGTTTGGCGACGGGCGCGAGCCGCAGCTCCTTTTCGAGGTGCGCGTAGTGCGGCGCCAGTTCGCCCGGGAGATTCGGGAGGTCGGCTTCGCTCGCCCACTCGCTTGCGATGCGGTCGGGAAGGCGAAACGACGTGCACCAGTTGACGGTCGTGCCGCCGCCGACGGTCGCGCCCGCGAGGATCGCGACGCCGAGATCGTCCGATGCGGTGAGGCCGGAATCCAGGTACGTATCCCGCATGCCGATCTCGCGCTGACCCATCGAACGAGCGTCGAAGGCAAGGCCCGCCTCCAAAACGACAACCGACTTGCCGGCACGTGCGAACGAACTTGCGGCGACGCCGCCGCCCGCGCCGCTGCCGATGACGACGACGTCGGCGGCGATTCGATCGCCGGAATTCCCGGTTGCGTAGGGCAACGAGACGTCGTCGGCGCCGCGGTCGCCGCGCGGGCCGGGGTAACCGATGCGCGCCCAGGTCGGATTGTCGCTACCCGGCTCGCTCTCGGCATACGCGAGAAACAAGAGCAAGCGCTTGAGCGTCGCGAACCCCGTCCGCAACTTGGCGACCGGCGAATCCGCGAGAAGATGAAGGATCTTCGCGCGGATCCCCTCACCCAACCGCATCGGCAGCGCGAGCAGATCGAGGAGTTGGTTGAATTCGGCGTTGCGGCCGGGCGAGAGCCCATCGACCGCCTGTTCGGCGTAGAACATCAGGCGATCGATCCGAGCGTCCGGCGGCGCGAATGTTTCGGCGATCGTGCGAAGCGTCGCAAGGCGGCGTGCGTCCATCGTCAACTCCGGCGGTCCTTCGACTTCGCTCGCTGCGCGAGCTTCGCTCAGGATGACAAGACGGTTTCTCGCGGAGACCCCAAGGCGCCTATAGAACGAGCGAGACGTCGTGATCGTAACGATTTCCCGGGAGTATGGCGCTGGGGGCCTTGCCGTTGCGGACGGGGTGGCCCACGCGCTCGGATACGAACTGCTGACCGACGACGTCCCCAAGAGCGTGGCGGAGCGTCTGGGGACGTCGCCCCAAGAGGTCGCCGAGCGCGCGTCGAGCGAGCAGTCGCTGCCCGAGCGATTGCTCGCGGGACTCGGAGAAGGGACCGTTGAGGTCGTCTCCGCAACGGGCCCGCGCCTTCCCGACGAATTCGACGAGGCGATCCGGCGCGAGATCGAGCGTACGATCCGCGAGCGCGCCGCCCGCGGCAATGTCGTCATCCTCGGCCGCAACGCGGGCGCCGTGCTCGGCGCGCGTCCGGATCTTGTGCGCGTCTTCCTTACCGCCGAGCGCGAATGGCGCATCGTTCGGCTGGTCGCGTCGTTCGGCGGTACCCCGGCTTCGGCCGCCGCCGACATCGACCGCGTCGATGCCGCGCGCCGCAGATTCGCGCGGGAGCGTTACAAAATCGCGTGGGGCGATCCGCGCAGTTACGATCTCGGCGTCGACGTCTCGCGCTTCGGCGTCGAGGGTGCGACCGACGTCATCGTTACCGCCGTACGAAGTGCGAACGCACAAACGTGAGCGTCGTACGGCCTGGGGTCCCGCTCGACGAACAAGTTCCGCGCCGGCGCTCGTCGATCTTCGCACCGTTTCGCTTTCGCGATTTCCGGCTGCTGTGGATGGGGCTGATCGTCTCGAACCTGGGAACGTGGATGCAGCTCACGACGATCGGCTTCATGGTCGTCCAGATCGCGGGCACCCCCGCGCTCGCGTCGCTCGACGTCGGCATCCTCGGCGCGTCGTCGGCCGTTCCGGTCGTACTCTTTTCGCCCCTCGCCGGCGTCGTTGCGGACCGTCTTCCGCGCCGGCGCGTGCTCTTCGTGACGAATTCGATTCAGGTGCTCTCGGCACTCCTGCTCGCCGTTCTGACGAGCACGCATCACATCGTTCTGTGGCAGATATTCGCGCTCGCGGGCGTGCGGTCGACGACGCAGGCCTTCGATGCGCCGGCACGCCAAAGCTGGGTTCCTTTGCTCGTGCCGCGCGAGTACGTCGGCAACGCGATCGGGCTGAACTCGATCGCCTTCAATGCGCCAAGCGTCGTCGGACCGCCGATCGCGGGCTTTCTGATTCTCTACGTCGGCATCGCAGCGTCGTTTTACCTCAACGCGTTCCTCACGCTGGCTGTCATCCTCGCGCTTGCGTTCATGAAGCCCGCACCCCCGAGCTCGACGCGGGCTGAAGGCGTGCTCGCGTCGATGCTGGCGGGCATGCGCTTTCTGGCCGGCCATCCGGTGCTGCGCTCGGTCGTGGTCATGCTAGCCGTAACGTGTCTCTTAGTCCGGCCGTACACGCAACTGCTCCCGGCATATGCGGCCCACGTCGTCCACGTCGACGCGCGCGGCCTCGGCGTATTGCTGGCTGCAAGCGGCGTCGGCGCGATCGGCGGTTCGGTCGTCACCGCGATCGTCGGCGCGCGGCGCCGAGGGCCCGTGTGGTTTGCAAGCGCCGTGGTCATGTCGCTCGGGTCGATCGCGCTCGGCATCGCAGACTCGTTCGGGATCGCGGTCGTGGTCCTCGCATTCATGGGTCTTGCGGTGCTATCGTTTGCGGGAAGTTCGAACGTCCTGTTGCAGACGCTCTCGCCCGACGAGATGCGCGGCCGCGCGATCTCGGTTTTCGCGATGATCATCTTGGGCCTCGTCCCTGCGGGCTCGCTCCTGCTCGGGTCGCTCGCCAGCGTCGTCGGTCTGCAGGCGAGCCTGAGCGTCGGCGGCGCCGTGGCCCTGGTGATTGCCATCGTCATCTGGGCGACCGATCCGCAGTTGCGCGCCGCGTGACGCGGAGAAAACGCGCGCCGGCGCGAAAAGCTGCGGCGTGACGGGGGTTGCTAGAGGGCGCGAACCGATGACAATCGTCGGCGGCGCTGCGATCGATAAGCCCAAAGAACTTACCGTTTCGCTAAGCCTTTGGAGCGCGACGCTCGGGTTGACCTTGGTCGTGGCGTTGACGCTTCGGCTTTGGAACATCGCCTCGGTCCCGCCGGAACTTCACCCGGACGAGTACGCGGGTTGGCTCGGCATCAACGCCATGCTGAGCGGGGGCAGCTCGCCCACGGTCTTCCTCGATTACGGCGTCGTCTATCTACCGTTATACGGCCTCCTCGAAACGATCTCGGGGTGGCTCTTCGGGCCGACGGTGACCGCATTCCGGTTGCCGGCGGCGTTGCTTGGCGTCGTCACCGCGCTTGGAACCGGATTGCTCGGCTACCAGCTCGTGCGCAGCCGCGCGATCCTTTTGCTCGGCTGCGCCATGATGGCGATCTTGCCGTGGGACGTCTCGGCCTCGCGGATCGCGTGGGAGCCGGCCGCGATGCTGCCGTGCCTGCTTTTCGGCCTCTATCTGCTGCGCCGCGGCTTGTACGCCTCGTCGGGGCGGGATGCCAGCATCGGCTTCGCGCTGCTCGCAATCGGAGCGTATTCGTATCGCGCCGAATCATTTTATGCGGTGACGCTTGGGACCGCGCTGCTAGCGATCGAATTCGAACGGACCCGCGCGATGTGGCGCGAGGTACTGATCGGTCTGGGTATCGCGGCGCTAATCATGCTGCCGCTGGGAGTCAGCGTGCTCGTCCACCCGCAATATCTCACAAGCGGCCCGGCGCAGGGCACCTTCGACGTCGGCATCAATCCGGCGTCGCTCGCCGAGTTCGGGAACCTCTACTTCAAGCATTTCTCGATTCAAGCATTGTTCTTCACCGGCGACGGGAATATGCAGCACGGTCCTCCGACCGGCGTCCTTTACCCGTGGATGGCGCCCTTCATCCTTGGCGGCCTGCTCGCGCCGCTTGGCCTTTTCCCCCTGCGCGCGCGACTGTTCGCGCTCGTGTGGTTGGGGCTCTACCCGTTCGGCGGTTCGCTCACCGATGAAAACGGCGGTCAGCATTTCATCCGTACGATCGCGGGCGCGCCGCTGTTCTGCATCCTTGCGGCGATCGGCCTGCTCGCGTGCTGGCAGATCGTGACCGATTTCGCAGCGAGGACGCGCTGGCGCGTGACGATCGTTACCGCGACGACGACGCTGTTGGCCGCCGTCGCGCTCGGGCAACTCGTGCAGTTTTGCGATGCGTATTTCGTGCGCTACCCGGATCAGGCCGCGAAGGCGTTCCACTACGGTGACCGGGACATCTTCGCGTTCGTGCGGACGTACGACGCAGGGTACGATCGCGTGTGCTTTACCGTCCTCGACGGCTGGAACTGGACGGCCCAAGTCTTATACTACATGCACGACTACGACACGCGCGGCTCGACGCTCGACGTCATCCCGGAATTCGACAAGTCCTGTAAGAAGCCAAAATCCCTGCTCGCGCTCCAAAGTCAGCTCGAGGCGCCGCCGGACGCGCGCTTTCTCGGAACCGTGCAGCGCCGCGACGGCACGATTCGCGCATACTTCTACGCGATTCCATGATGTTGCGCGCCGTCGTCACCTGGCTTGCGATTCTCGCGCTCCCTAGCGGTGCGCGCGCGGCGGTGCTCCCGCGTCCGGCGCACGTCGTCGTGATCGTCGAGGAGAACAAGACGCTCGCACAGATCGTCGAGGGCGGTTCGGCTCCATTCATCAAAGCGCTCGCGCAGCACGGCGCGCTGTTCACGCACGCGCACGGCGTTACGCATCCAAGCCTCCCGAACTACCTCGCGCTCTTTGCCGGCATCACGAATTCGAACGGAGACGGTTGTCCGGCCCAAGGCATCTCGTCGCTCGCTCCGAACCTCGGCAGCGAACTTTTGGCCCAGGGCCTCAGCTTTGCGGGATTCTCGGAGAACCTCCCGGCGATCGGTTCGACCGTCTGTGCCGCGGGCAGTTACGCCCGGAAACACGCGCCTTGGGTCGCCTTCGAAAACGTCCCGAAAAGCGCCAACCGGCCGATGTCCGCGCTCCCCGCGAGCTACGACGCATTACCGACCGTCGCGATCCTGATTCCAAACGTGGATGACGATATGCACGATGGAACGATCGAAGCGGGCGACGATTGGCTGCGGACGCACGCCACGGGGCTTCTGGGATGGGCCGAAAAGCACGACGGGCTGATCGTCCTCACGTGGGACGAGGGATACGATGCGAGCAATTCGATCCCGACGATCTTTTACGGGCCGATGGTGAAGCCGGGTCGCTATCCCGAGCCGATCACCCACTACAACACGCTGCGCACGCTCGAAGATCTCTACGGTCTTCGGCCGACGGGGCGCGCCGCGACGGTCCCGGCGATCACCGATTGCTGGCGGTGACCTCAGGCAACTAACGCCGACGGCTCAGCGCGCAGCGGCGCTAACGTCGGAGAGCGCTTGGTCGAAACGCGTCAAGATCGAGTAGCGATGGAGTTCGAGAAGCGAAGACGACGCGGCCGCGTCACCCCAATCTTCGGTGAATGCGAGGGTGTAGCCGCTTTGCGCGGCGAGATGCTCGACGCGAGGGTCGTAGACGTCGTAGGGGTAGACGAGGGCGTACACCTTATGCCCGAGCCGGTGCTCGAGCGAAAAGGCCGAGAGGCGCAGCTCGTGCACGACGTCCCCGTTGGAGAGTTTGGTGAGGTCGGGCGGGTGGTTGGCGGTAAGGCTCTGCACCTCGATCAGGCCGCTCGCCTCCATCTCGCGCAGTTCGTCCCACGTGTTGTGGTGCTTGCTCGTCGTCTTCCCAACGTAGTTCGTGTGGACGAAGAGCGTCGCCGGGTAGCGATACTCCTTCAGCAGCGGATACGCGTAGCGATAGATGCCCGAACCGTTGTCGTCGAAGGTGAGGACGAGCGGCTTCGACGGGATGGCGCGTCCGGTCACGAAGTGATCGCGAAGCGCGCTCAGTGCGATGACGTGGAAGCCACCCTTCGCAATGGCTTCGAGTTGCTGCTCGAAGGTCGCCGTCGTCGTGTCGAACCAGACCTCTTTGGCCGGCAGCACGTCGTGCCAAACCAGAACCGCGACGTAGGGCGTGAGGCTTTGCGGCACCGGCGTCGGCAGGGCACGCTCGCCGGACACACCGGCCGCCGCAAGCAGGAGGGAAAGCGCGCAAACGGACAAAGCCTGCAGCGTCGCTCGACGATGGCGAACAAGCATCCCAAGAGATGTTGTGCCGGTCGCGTCGAGAATCCCCGCTCGGACCCAGCATGATCCCAAGCGTACGAACGTTCTTTCTTGTCTCGCTCATCGCGCTCGCTTTGCTTGCCGCCGGCGCAGGTTTCACCCTTCGGGCGCCGCTCGAGCGTGCGTTCGTTCTTTGGTCGGCCGGGCGCAGCACGGGCCTTGCGATCGACGCAGACCGCGTTTCGCCAATCGACGGAGGCTACGAATTCACCAACGTCACCGCCCACACGCCGGGCGGCGCGGTGAGCGTCGAAGCCGCGCGCGCGACCGTGCTGCTGAGCGGCCACTATGCGCGGATTGCGCTCGACGGCGCACGTTTCGTCTTCGATCCCGACCGCTACCGTGGCGACGAACTCGAACGCACGCGGGCCGCGCTCGAGCGTTTCGGCGCGCCCGATGCGGCCTTTACGCTGGAGGTCGACGGGGCAACGTTGACGATCGTAACGGGCGTCGTGCCGGTTCCGCTCCTCGCCTTCGATCGCTTGTCCGGCTCGCTCGACGGCCCGAGCACGTTGCTCGGTTATTTCGTTCGGATGCAATTGCGCGATGGCGGCCGGAGCTACCCGATCGCGAGCCACAGCGAAGCGAGCGCGGACGGTTCGCTGTCGAGCGCGTGGACGGCGCCCGTGCTGCCGCTCGGGCCGTTTTTGCCGTTGCTGCCGAGCGGGGACGTGCGGCTGCTCGGCGGGGAGTTGCGTGATGTTGCCGTCGATGACGGCGCGTCGTTCCACGCGACCGCGCAGCTCGACGACGTCGGCGTTGCGCTCGGCGATCACGTCCTCTCGCACGTGCACGGCCCGGTCGTTTTCGATCGCGGCGGCGCGGGCACGCGTGGGATCGCGGGGATGCTCGACGCCGTGCCGTTCGATGCGTCGGGCGAAGTCCACGATTTGGCCCCGCACTTCGCGTGGTTGCGCGACGGTTCGAGCGATTTGCGCGAGCTCGCGCGGCTGACGGTCGCGATTGCGGGTGAGCCGAACGTTCGCTCGGCGCACGTCGAGACGACGGCGCCGGGTTTAGCTTTCGGGCAATATGCGCTCGCGACCGCTCACGGCCCGCTCGCGGTAAGCATCCTGGCAGCCGATCCGCAAGAGCCGACGTTGCGCTTTGACACCGCGATCGCCGGAGACCACGTGATCTCGGGGGGGGAACGAACCTCGGCGATGGGATTGCGGACCGGCGCCGTGGCCGGGGTGAACGGCGACTACTTCGATATCGGGCGCACGTACCAACCGCAGGGCTTGCTCGTGCGCGGCGGCGAGCTGATTCGCGGGCCGGTCGACCGCGCGGCGCTCGCGATCGATCGGGCCAAGCGCGTGACGATGGGCGAATATCGTTTGGTCGGCACGGTCCAGGTCGAGGATCGCGTCTTTCCGGTAACGCAGCTCAACGATTGGCCGGTCGGCTACGTCACCGTCATTACGCCGGCGTTCGGCAAGGTTCTTCCGCCGGCGCCGGGGACAACGTTCGCGAGCCTCGAGCCGGCCGGCGGCGACGGCCGGCATTTCCGCGTGATCGACGTGCGACCCATGAACGCGCCGCTTCCGGTTACGTTCGGTGTCGCGTTCGGACCAAGGACCCAGGCCGCGCTCAGTGCCGGAGAGACGATCGACCTTTCGTACCGTACCGAACCACCGCTCGACGGCGCGGTCGCTGCAATCGGCGGCGGACCAATTTTGCTACGCAACGGCGCATGGTACGAAGACAAGCACGCGCCCGCACCCGACGAGCGCAACTACCGCTGGCCCGTCGTCGCGCTGGCGCGCGAGGCCGACGATCGTCTCTTGCTCGTCGCGGTCGACGGCCGCCATCCCGAGCGCTCGGTCGGTATGATGCGCCCGGAGTTCGCCGAGTTGCTGCGGCGGTTGGGCGCAGTCGATGCGATGGCGCTCGACTCCGGCGGTTCGGTCACGCTCGTTTCACGGGCTGTCGGCGACCTGAACGTCAGCGTGCGCAACGTCCCATCGGACAACAGCGCCGAGCGTTGGGTCTCCGACGCGCTGTTTCTCTATAGCTCCGCCTCGCCGCCCTCGATCGTACCTGCGCAGGGCGCGCCGACACCGGTACCGGAAGCGCGTCCGACGCCGTGACGGTGCCGGCGCTTCCCGCGACGATCGCGCCGCCGCCGCCGTTTCCACTCGTCGTCGCTCAGTCGCGCACGACCGAAGCGGTCGCGCCGGGGATTCGGCGCGCGACCTATCGGCTGATGACGTCGCAAGGGCCGCTCGTCGTCAACGTCGTCGCGATCGATCCACGCGAGCCAACGGTTCGCTTTGAAAGCGTCGTCGCGCGCGACCGGATGATCTCGAGCGGCGAAACGATTTCGTCGATGGCGCAGCGCACGAACGCCGTGGCCGGCATCAACGCGGACTACTTCGACATCGGCAACACGAACCAGCCGCTGGGCGCCGTCGTCAAGGGCGGCGCGCTGCTGCGCACGCCCTCGAAACGGATCGTCATGGACGTTCGCACCGATCGATCGGTGCGTTTCGAGAACGTGACGTTCGGAGGCTCGCTTGCCTACGGCGGTGCGACGGTTCCGCTCACGTCCGTCAACGAATGGCCCCCGCAGGGCGGCGCGTCGTTTCTCACCCCGGCATACGGAACGCTCAAGGCCGCGCCCGGCGTGATGCTTGCGGAACTCGTCGCGGCGGATCCCGTCCACCTCCCGGCGGAGATCGCGGGTACATATCGCGTCGCGTCGATCGCGCAATCCGCGGCGCAAACGGTGCAGGGTCCGATGCTCGCTTTCGGTCCCGCCGCGCTTGCGGTTGCGCCGCCGCCGAGCGTCGGCGACAGCGTGACGATCGCTGCGACGACGGCACCGCCGCTCGAGTCGCTCGCGGCGGCCGTTGGTGGCGGACCGCTCTTAGTAGCGGGCGGCGAACCGGCAGACGATCCAAACGCCCCCGCGCCCGAAGAGACCGACGTGCGCTTTCCCGTTGCCGGCGCCGGGCGAATGGCGGACGGCGACATCGTGCTCGTGACGGTCGATGGGCGCGAAGCCGCGCTGTCGATCGGCGTGACGCGGCCCGAATTTGCGGCGCTGTTTTTGGGGTTTGGCGCAACCGACGCGATGGCGTTCGATTCGGGCGGCTCGGCTACGCTTGTCGCACGCGTGCTCGGCGATGGGGCGGCGAGCGTTCTCAATGCACCGAGCGACGGCGAGGAGCGCGCGGTCGGCGACGGACTCTTCGTCTACAGCGATGCGCCGCTCGGGCCCCCGGCGCAACTCGTCGTGCGACCGGCGCCGATCGTCGCGCTGCCGCATGCTGCGGTGCCGGTGCGGCTGCTACTCGTCGACGCGGCCGGGCATGCGCTCGGGCTGACGCACCTCGCCGGTGGCGACGTGCTGATCGCCGGAACCGCGTCCGAAGAGCGCACGGTGCGCGCCGGCGGGATCGTCGCCGACGTCGCGATCGACGTCGTCCCGCGGATCGCTCGGCTCGCCATCGCCCCCGACATTCGCAATCCCGATCCCGGCGCAACGATCGTGTTTACGGCGAGCGCCTTCGATGCGCGCGGGCGGCCGGTCGAACTCGGCGATGCGCTGCGCTGGTCGGCGGATCGCGGCGCGTTCTCGAAGCCCGGGACGTATCGTGCGGTTCGCCGCGACGCGCGCATCGTCGCGCGCGCGCCCGGAGCCCAGGCCGAATTCGACTTGCCCGTCGGGCGGCACGATGAGGCGCTTCCGTTCATCGAGCGGTCGCTCGCCTACGATTTTTCGGGCGGCGAACGCGCGGCCTACGCCGACGCGGATATCCTCCTGCCGGGCGTTCCGCAAACGTTCGGCGTCGAGATCTTCGGCGACCGCAGCGGCGTGGGCGTTCGCGCGGCATTCGTCAACCGCTTCGGCGAACGTCGCGCGCTGACGCTTGCGAAGAGCGTCGACTGGAGCGGCTGGGAAGCGCGAGCGATCAGGCTTCCCGACGATCTCAACCCGCCGGTGCGACTCGTCGCGCTGTATGCGGTCGATTCGCTTGCGACGGCGACGCACGCCGCCGGAACGCTCGCCTTTCGCAACGCGACGGTCATCGTCGCCGGAACGCCGTGAAGAACGCGCGCGCGGCGGGATGCGTGCTTGCGGCGTTTGCGCTTGCCGTAACCCCTGCGCGCGGAGCGCAATGGCTTGGCGTCCCGGTACTGATGTACCATCGCGTCGATGCGCAAGTTCCCGCGGACGCGGTCGGACGCGATCTGACCGTCGAACCGCACGCGTTCGAAGCGCAACTGCGCCTGCTCCGTGCGCGCGGCATTGCGTCGATAACCGCGGAAACGCTCGCGCGCGCGATTGCGCGCGGCCTGCGTCCGCAGCGCGCAGTCGTCCTAACGTTCGACGACGGATACGAAGATGCGGCGACGACGGCGCTACCGCTGCTCGTCAAATATGGAGCGCGCGCCACGTTTTACGTGTCGAGCGGGTTCGTCGGGACGCCCCGTCACGTCTCGTGGAAGCAGCTGCGCGCGCTGCGCGCCGCCGGGATGGAAGTCGCGTGCCACGGCACCGAGCACCTCGATCTCTCGACCCTCGACCGTGCCGGTCAAATGCGCGAAGCCGGTGGTTGCATGCGACGCTTCGCCCGGTACCTCGGTGGCACCGCACCGATCACCTACGCCTATCCGGCCGGAAAATACGACGCAACGACCTTGGGAATCATGCGCGGTCTCGGCATAAAAGCCGCCTTCACCGAACGTCCGGGTACGGTGACGGATCTCTCCCGCCCCTACGAATTACCCCGCCGCCGCGTCCGTCACGACGACACCGTCGCCCAATTCGAGGCCCTGGTGGCGCCGTAAAGAGCGCATTACGCGAGCAAACGAAAGGACACCGCATCGTTAAACGCGGTGTCCTTTCTGTCGAGAGGCTGGTGCTAGGCTTTCTTCGCGACTTTGCGGCGGCTCGTCTTTTTGCGGGTTTTCTTACGAGTCGTCGCCTTACGGACCGTCTTCTTGGCCTTCTTGCGCGCGGTCTTTTTCTTTGCGCCGGCCTTCTTGGCGGCTTTCTTGCGCGGAGCCGCCTTGCGGGCCGCTTTCTTAGCACCGGTCTTCTTACGGGTCGCTTTCTTCTTGACTGCCATTCGTTGGTAGTCGTCCTTTCCGCGAACCGCCCGTCTGACGACGGTCGGTTCGACATCGTCAGGTAGTTGCATAAGTTATATCGCAGTTAGAGGATTTTTGCAACAACCAGCGATTGCGGCGCCCGCCGAGCGCAAAGATGTGATGCGCGCGCGCGAACGAAACAGCGGGGATGGAGTTGGCGTTCGATGGCGTGCGATTCGACGCGATCGACGAAGGCAAGGGCCCGGCAATCGTGTTGCTGCATGGCTTTCCGCTGGCGAAGGAAACGTGGGACGCGCAGGCACGAGCGCTCGCAGCTCGGGCTCGCGTCGTCCGGTTCGATCTCCGCGGCCTTGGCCGATCGAGCGTTCCGCCGGGTCCGTATTTGATGGAAGTCCTCGCCGGCGACGTCGCCGCCGTCTTGGATGCGCTGGGCATCGAGCGGGCCACGATCGTCGGTCACTCGCTCGGAGGCTACGTCGCGTTTGCCTTCTATCGGATGTTCGCCGAGCGCTGCCGCGGTCTTGGGATCGTCTGCAGCCGCGCGAGCGCAGACGATTCCGCGACCGCGAACGCTCGGCTGGCGCTAGCCGAACGAGCCGAGAACGAGGGCATCGAACCGGTCGCCGACGCGTTTGTGCCGCGCTATTTTGCGCCCGACGTCTACGAGCGCCGTCCGGATTTTGTGTCGCGCGCTCGGGCGATCGTCGCCGCAACCGCTCCGCGCGGGGCGGCCGCGATGCTGCGCGGCATGGCCGCTCGCGTCGCGTCGACGGATCTTTTCGCGGAGATCGAGGTCCCGGTTGTGGTCGTCTCCGCTATGCGCGATGCGATTGTGGCCATCGGTGAGGGGCCGGCGATCGCGAACGGCATCCGCGGGGCGAAGCTTCACGTCATCGACTGCGGTCATTTTCCGCAGTGGGAGGCGCCGGAGGCACTCGACGCCGCCCTCGCTGCGCTCGAACGCGAAGCGCTGAAGTAACCCGCGTCACGACAGCGCCGGATGCGAGGGAAGTTCGGCCTCGTTTCTCGTAGTAAGAGCGGCGCCTTCCCCCGTGGCGCTAAGGTGTGATGCGTTTCTATCTAACGGGTTTTATTGTATTGGTCGCTTTCGCGGCCATTCTCGTTGGCTGCTCGGGTTCGGGCAGTCCTACGCCGCGTGTTGTCGCGACGCAGACCGTCACCATGACCTCCACGCCTTCGGCATCGCCGGCGCGCACGCCATCTCCGGGGCCCAGCGTCAGCGCGAGTTCCACGCCGCCGCAGACCCCGTCCCCGGCGCCGAGCACGAGCGCGAGTTCGGCTTCGACCCAAAGCCCGTCGCCCGTACCATCCGCGTCGAATCCGGGACAGACGCCGACGCCGATTCCGCCGCCGACTCCGACCCCGCATCCGACGGCAGTTCCCACGCCGTCGCCGACCGTGGCGCCGACGCCCGTGCCGACGCCGAGTCCGACTCCCGTGCCGACGCCGACGTTCAACAACTGGACGACCTACGGTTACGACAACGCGCGCGACGGCTTTAATCCGAACTCGAACAATATCTCGTCGTCGTCGCTGTCTCGCTTGCATCTAGCATGGGAGACGCAAATCACCGACTTCAGTACGCAGACGCAGCCAATTCTCGCCACGCAAATCGGCTCGCACGCCGGGGTGCTGATCGTCGGCGGCGGATCCGGAAAAACATACGGATACGATGCACTGACCGGCTCGCAAATGTGGACGACGCCGCTGGGTGACGGGGAACTCAATTGCGATTTCGGTACCTACTATTTCGGGGTCGGCGGATCGGCCGTCTACGATCCATCCACGGGAGCGGCGTACATCGTATCGACGACGAACTCGACGGTCAGTGGTCCGACGCAGGTGTTCGTCAACCAGCTCAATCCGGCGACCGGGGCACGGACGGCCTTCGTCAACATCGCGCCTTCGCCGCTGCCGGGCGAGATCGATTTCGGGCATACGTCGCTGACGCTGGCGAACGGATTGCTCTACGCCGGCACGAGTTCGCTCTGCGACTATTCGTCGTGGCGCGGAAGTCTCGTCGCAGTGAACGAGAGCTCGATGACGGTGAGCAACACGTTTTACACGGACTACAATCAGGCTGCAGCTCCAAGCCCGACGACGTACAGCGGCGGCGGCGTGTGGGGCTGGGGCGGCGCCTCGATCGACGCTAGCGGAAACGTCTATTTCGGCGTCGGCAACACGGACACCAATTACGGCAGCTCGGGGCCGCAGCCGCCGTTCGTGCAGACGACCAATGAGACTGCCGCCTTTGGCGATCAATTGCTCGTGGCTTCCTCGAATCTGTCGAGCGTCCTCGCCAGCAACTTGCCGGCATATACTTTTAACACCGGAACCTCGAACGATCTCGACTACACCGGCTCGCCGCTGCTCGCGCAGGCGGTGGGCTGCGATCCGGGGATCGCGGCGTTGACGAAATCGGGCGAGCTGTTCGTCTACGACGCGACGACCATTAACGGCGGGCCCGTTGCGCAACTCCAGTTCGGCCCGAGCAGCGAAAGTTCGGCGAATCTGGGAAATCCCGGCTACTCGCCGCTCAC
The DNA here is from genome assembly GCA_003158195.1 of Vulcanimicrobiota bacterium. GTDB lineage: Bacteria > Vulcanimicrobiota > Vulcanimicrobiia > Vulcanimicrobiales > Vulcanimicrobiaceae > Palsibacter > Palsibacter borealis. The sequence goes on from PMHP01000139.1 coordinate 19,563, forward strand.
CGGACTTGTCTACTCGGCGGTCGGCTCGGGGATGGAGCCGGGCGCAGCCGGACCGGGTATGGTAGCCCTGAACGTCTGCAACGCGAGCGTCTCGCAGATATGGGATACGCAGTTCGGGCCCGACTCGAATACGGCCCACGATCCGCGCTCGATGCCGACGGTGACCGCAGGCGGTGTCGTGTTTCTCGGAACGCCGTGCGAGCGCGATTCGACCGGCGGCTGCACCGGAACCTCGGGGACCTACGGCGGCGCGCTCTGGGCGCTCAACGCGAGTTCGGGTGCGCTACTGAATGGCGGAAAGCCGCTGATCACCACGCCGGCGCATATCCGAATGGGCGTCGTTGTCGACGCAGACTGGGTCTACTTACTCGACAACGCCGGTGACTTCTACGGCTTTACGATCGACTCGAACTTCCCGCCGATCCAGAATACCTTCGTCCATTCGCGGCTCGCGCAACCAAGAGTGCGCTGGCGCTAGCGGCCTTCGCGCTTAGGGCGCGAGCGTGTTTCGGGACGCGGCGAAGCGGCGGCACATGGCGTGCGCGAAGTGATAGAGGTAGACGACGGTCAGTACGACCGCGGCGACGACCGCTAGCACGATGACGAGCTTCACGATCAACACCGCAGCGATGACGGCGACGACGGCGGCGGCGAGATAAAGGATGATACGGGCTAAGGCGGCCATGTGGGGTTCCTCTAGCGAGCTGGAGGCGAGCATGCCGCCCGCACATGGATGTGCGTTTNNTGGGCGCCGACGTCGATCGTGCCCTCGCGGACGTAGGCGCGAAGTTCGGCGAAGGTTGCGAGCCGCACCGCGATCTCCTCGGTTTCGTCGAGCTTCGGAGCGAGGAGCCGCTTTACGTCGCGTGCCAAGAACAGATGATAGCGTGTCGTCGAACTGGTCGGGTCGTANNATGAACTCGCCGGCGAGCTCGAGCTCGGGCGCGGCTGCGACGTAGCCGGTCTCTTCGGCGAGTTCGCGGCGCGCGGACGCCTCGGGCTCTTCGTTCTCGTCGATGGCGCCGCCCGGCAGCTCGATCACCCGTTGCGCGATCCCGTGCTTGTATTGCCGGACGAGAACGACGCGATCGTCCGGCGTGACGGCGAACACAATCGCGAACCCGCGAGACTCGCGGACGTAGTAATCGCCGATCCGCCGGCCGCTCGGGAGCTCGATTTCG
>PMHP01000083.1 GCA_003158195.1 Vulcanimicrobiota bacterium
CGCGCGAAGCGATCGTCGTGACGACGCCCGAGGTCAGTGCGATCCGCGACGCCGACCGGGTCGTCGGCAAACTCACCGCGGCCGGGCTTCCGCTGCGGCTGATCGTCAACCGGGTGCGGCCCGAGATGGTCAAGAGCGGCGACATGATGACGGTCGAGGACGTGTGCGAGATCCTGCAATCGGAACTGCTCGGCGTGATCCCCGACGACGAAGAGATCATCGATACGACCAATCGCGGCGAACCGGTCGTGCTCGACGAAACCAGCCGTTTGGCGCTGATCTTCGATAAGATCGCGCGGCGGCTCGACGGCGAGATCGTTCCGTTTACGAATTTCAACGCGCCGACGTTGTTCGGCCGGTTGTTCACGCTCTGGAAAGCCGGTTAGCGGTGCAAGCCTTCGAATCGTCCGCCGCCGAAATCGATCTCGAACCCGTCGCCGCGCCCGCGCCGCCGCTCGGACGCGCGATCGTCATCACGAGCGGCAAGGGCGGCGTCGGCAAGACGACGACGACGGCCAACGTCGGCGCAGCGTTAGCCGCCGCCGGGAAACGGGTCGTGCTCGTCGATGCGGACGTCGGCTTGCGCAATCTCGACATCGTGCTCGGGCTGGAGAGCCGCGTCAAATATCATCTGCTCGACGTGCTCGAAGAGAAGGTTACCCTCGACGAAGCGCTCGTGCGTGACAAGCGCAGCGAGAACCTGTATCTGCTCGCGGCCGCGCAGACGCGCGAAAAGGAAGACGTCGTTACCGCGCAGATGAAAGCGCTGATCGAACGGCTGCGCGAGCGCTTTGAGTTCGTGCTGATCGATTGCCCAGCCGGAATCGAGATGGGATTCAAGAACGCGGTCGCCGGAGCCGGTCACGCGATCGTCGTCTGCACGCCCGAGGTCTCGGCGGTGCGGGATGCGGATCGCGTCGTCGGTTTACTGCCGGGCGACTGGCGGCCGGAGCTGATCATCAACCGCTTGCGCCCGCACCTGGTTCGCAAAGGCAAAATGCTCTCGGTCGAGGACGTGAACGCGATCCTTCGCCTGCCGTTGCTCGGCGTGATTGCCGACGAGCCGGGCGTCATCATCGCGACCAACAAAGGCGAGCCGCTCGCCCTCGATGCGGCCTCGGAGACGGGCGCCGCGTATCGCGCAATCGCGGCGAAGCTCGCCGGTGAAGAGGTCGCCGCGCCGGCCGTTAAGGCCTCGCCCGGCGGCGGCTTCCTCTCGCGACTCGGGACGCTCTTTGGAGGGCGCAGTTAAATGTTGGACTTTTTCAAATCGCTGTTCAAGCCGGCGCCGTCGTCGGGCGAGACGGCGAAGGAGCGGCTGCGCCTCGTCCTGCTCTCCGACCATCTCTCGCTCGCGCCCGAGGTCATCGAATCGCTCAAGCGCGATTTGCTGGCCGTGATCTCGCGCTACGTCGAGATCGACACCGATCACGCCGACGTCACCTTCGAACACCGCGAACGCGAAATCGCCATGCTCGCCAGCATCCCCATCACCGGCATCGTCGACCGCGCCCCCGAGAACGGTGTCCGCGCCCCCGACGCCGACGTCGAAAATCATGTCATCCCGAGCTTGTCGAGAGGCTGTCCCGAGCCTGTCGAGGGGGGCCACACGGAGCTCCCGCCCGCAGACCCGGAAAGCATCCCCGAACCGGAGCCCGTGCTCGAGCCCGTTGCCATCGTGCAAGCGGAGCACGAACCGGAACCGGAACCGGAACCTGCGACGCAAACCGAGCTCGAGCCGTTGCCCAAGCCGAAGCCGGCGCGGCCCGCCGGTGTCGGCCGGTCGCGCCGGCGGCGCAAGAAATACGCGCTGATCGCCGCTTCCGCCGCTCAGACGAAGCGTTCGGCGCAAGCGCCGCTGGACGAACAGGCGTCGGCCCAGGCGTAGTCCGCGCCGCGGGCTAACCCACGCCCTGTGGAGCGGCCCTGGTACAAATCGTTCAATTGGGTGATGGCCGCGACGGCCGTCGCGCTCGGGCTTTTCGGCGTGATGTGCATTCACTCGGCGGGCCTGCACGACCCGGACACGGCGGGCGAGTGGCGCAAGCAGCTCGTGTTCGTTGGGATCGGCGTCTTCTTGATGACGATCTGCGCGTGGATCGACTACCACAACTGGCAGCGCTGGGCGTTCGGGCTGTACATCGGCAACTTTCTCCTGTTGGGCCTCGTGATGGTCGGGGGCCGCAGCGCGCTCGGCGCGCAGCGCTGGATAAATCTCGGCCCGCTGCAATTTCAACCCTCGGAGCCGGCGAAGCTCATCCTCGCGATCTGCATCGCGGCGCTGATCGCGCGCACACCCGTCGTTCGCTGGCCGCAAGTCGCCCTTGCGGTCGCCGCCACCGCCCTGCCGGCGCTGCTGATCCTGCGGCAGCCGGATCTGGGCACGGCGCTCGTCGTCTTTGCGATCCTGACGGCGGAGTTGTTTTTCGGGGTTTCGAAGATGTGGTATTTCGCCGGCTACATCGCCGTCACAACGGCAATCGGTGCGTTCGTCGTCGGCACGAAGTACGTCCTCAAGCCGTTCCAGCGCAATCGGTTGCTCGTCTTCTTGCATCCCGAGTCCGACCTCCAGGGGGCGGGCTGGAGCCTCAATCAATCGAAGATCGCCGTCGGCAGCGGCGGACTCTTCGGTAAGGGTCTCTACCACGGTACGCAGACGCAGCTGCATTTCGTCCCCGAAGCGTCGCGCGATTTCGTGTTCACCGTCGTCGGCGAAGAACTCGGTTACCTCGGCGCGCTCGGATTGATCGCGCTCTATGCGATCGTGCTGTTCGGCGCGCTACGCGCGATGCTCGCTGCCGGCGACCGCTTCGGCGTGTTGCTCGCCGCGGGACTCGTTGCGATGCTCGTCTTCCACATCACCGTCAACATCGGCATGACCGTCGGCATCATGCCGATCACCGGCATCCCGCTCCCGTTCATCTCCTACGGCGGCACTGCCCTGCTCACCGATTTCGCCGCCGTCGGCATCCTCTTAAACATCCACGTCCAGCGCGACAAACTCGTCTTCTAGCGTCTCACTCTTAGTGACAATCCAATTCCCAAAAGACAATACGTGTCTCACTGATGTTCCCAATGTCCGTCTGCGTTAAGTGGTTGGATTTGCGGTCTAGAGTGAATTCCGCCGTCGGAGAATCCTGAGCTCCATCCGCAGGCACAGCCCAGAAAACCGTATCGGGAGTTATTCTGGCCGGAACAACTACCACTATCGACCCTTTCGACCATGGGGTTGTGCCGTCTGATTGCACGTACCGATACGTGACCGTGTTTGTGGCGACGGTAAGTTTCATCTGCGCATGAGTTGCGACCTTATCCGTGCAGGTCAACACGGTATCTTCCGCGTGCGCCGGAGCCGGAGCAAAAATCAATAACGCCGTTACAGGAAGCGCTGCAATGACGGAAACATTTCGTGAAGTCATGAGCGTGAAACGGGGGCGATCCACGGGTGGGGGCCGATGAAGCCTTGTGCGGCCTCGGCCGAGACCGGGGGCGAGAACCAGTAGCCTTGACCGTACTCGCATCCAAGGGCCCGGAGGTTTGCGAGCTGCTGTGCGGTTTCGATACCCTCCGCTAAGGCGACGAGGCCCAAGTTGTGCGCAAGAGTCACGATCGTCCGCGCGATCTCCACGGTGCGCGGGTCCTCCGTAATCTGACTCACGAACGAGCGATCCACTTTGAGCAGCTCGAGTGGGAAGCGTGCCAAATAGTTGAGCGAAGAATAGCCCGTCCCAAAATCGTCGATGTACAGTCCGACGCCGAGTTCGCTGAGTCGCACGATCGTCGCTGCCGTCGTCTCGAAATTTTCCATCAGAACGGTTTCGGTAATCTCCAACTTGAGACTGTGAGCTGCCAATCCGTTGCGCTGCAATGCGGACTCAACCTCGGCAAGAAGGTTGTCGCGCGCAAAGTGCTTTCCCGAAAGGTTGACGCTTACCGATAGCGCCGGCCGGTCGTACGCGATCTGCCAAGCGCGAATTTGACGGCATGCTTCATGAAGGACCCAATGATCGATTTGTACGATCAAGCCGATGTTTTCGGCCTCGTCGATAAAGTCTGCCGGCCGTAGGAGGCCGCGCTGCGGGTGATCCCAGCGCACCAGCGCTTCGAACCCAACCAGTTTTTCGTCCGTGAGCGACACGATCGGCTGATAGACGACGGAAAACTCGCGGCGCGCAACCGCTCGGCGCAGATCCATTTGAAGGTTGAGCGTGCCGACCGCGCGATCGTGCATCGCTGAGTCGAAAAGGACGTGGCGCGAGCGGCCGCGACCTTTCGCTTCGTACATCGCCGTGTCGGCGTCGCGTAAGATGTCTTCGGCTTTGTCGTAGGCGCACGAGCCGAGCGCGATCCCCATGCTAGCCGTCGTGTACGCTTCAAAACCCTCGAGCACGATCGGCTGCATGAGCGCCGCGTGGACACGTTCGGCGACGTGTATTGCGTCGTCAAGGCCCTCGATCTCCGGAAGCAGGATCGCGAACTCGTCGCCGCCCAGGCGCGCAACGACGTCTTCGGGCCGCACGGATCGCTCGAGCAGGCGCGCGACCGTCACGAGCAATCCGTCGGCCGTCACGTGCCCTAAGCTATCGTTGATGATCTTGAAGTGATCGAGGTCGATGTAGATCACGGCGAACAAACGCTCGGCGTGCCGCTTTGCATGCGCGATCGAGCGCCGCAAACAGTCGCTGAAAAAGGCCCGGTTCGGCAGCTCGGTAAGCTCGTCGTGACAAGCCTTCCACTCGACGAGTTCCCGCGCCGTGTTGCGGGAGGTGATGTCGTGGGCGACCTTTACGAACCCGCGCGCGTGGCCCTCAGAGTCGGGTTTCAGCCGCGTCATTTGACCGCTGGCAAAGAAGCGTTCGCCGTTGCGGCGCACGTGCCAGCCTTCGTCCGGTGCGTGCCCGTCTCGCAGAGCTGCAGCCAGCTCCGCAGCCGGAACGCCCTCGGCGACCGCTTCGGCGCTATAGATGAGCGAGAAGTTTTTGCCGATGACGTCGGCGCCAGGGTAGCCGAAGATGTGTTCGGCCCCGGAGTTCCAGAGCAGAATCGTCCCGTCGACGTCGATCGAGAAGATCGCGTAATCGGTGACGCTCTCGATCAGCAAGCGAAGGCGCTCTTCGCTTTCGTGCAACTGTTCTTCGGTGACGTGGTGGTCGGTCGTGTCTTGAACGAGCTTGGTGAAGCCGGTTACGTTGCCGCCGCCGTCGCGCAGCGTCTGCACCGTGTCCGTGCACCAGAAGCGGCTGCCGTCCTTGCGGACGTGCCAGCCGTCGACGGATGCTTTTCCGAACTCGAGCGCTCGTCGCAGCTCCTCGTCCGGCCGTCCTTCGGCGATGTCCTCGGGCGTGAAGATCAGGGAATAGTGCAACCCGAGAATCTCGTCCTCGCTGTATCCAAAGGTCGCCTTCGCGCCGGAGTTCCAACTCACGATAAGCCCATCTTCGGAGAGGGCGAAGATCGCGTGGTCGGTCAGGCTTTCGACCAGACGGCGGTACAGCTCGAGCGGTTCCGCAGGCGCCGGCGAGCCGGTGCGAGAGATCGGCACGACCTGGTGATCCATGACGTGGCTACGAGCGCTCGATGAAGAGCCAAAGCGACGCTGCTGGCTCAACCGGACACCGCAAGCCCCGGGACGGTCAATACTGCCTCGGTGCTCTTCGACAGATTCAGTTGGGGGATCAAGGGTTTTCAGCTCGCTTCCGACTCCGAGTATGAGCTTCGAAGCGGATGCCGGTCTGTACGGTTTGGAACGGAGCGGGGCTGTCAGCCCGAAGTGTGACCGACTAACGCGGACGCGTAAGCTCGCGAACGATGTTTTCGTCGCCGCTCTTGATCGCCGTGTCAAGAGCCGTGTTTCCGCTGGCTTGGCGGGCGTCGACGTCGGCGCCCGCTGCGATCAGGCGCCCGACGATCTCGAGATGGTGGCCGGCGGCGGCGCCGTGCAGCGCTCGGATGCCTTGCGCGTTCTGCGAGACGAGATTCGGATCGGCATTGCGCTCGAGCAAAAGTTCCACGACCTCGTTTCGCCCGAAGAACGACGCGAGCTGCAACGCGGTGAAGCCATCCGGGCTGAACGCATTGACGCCGGCGCCGGGGGTCGCGAGCAGATCCCGTACAGCGCGCGCTTCGCCGAGTGCGGCTGCTTCCCAGAGATCGAGCGAGAGCAAGCGATCGCGCAGCATCCGCACCGCGTCGTAGTTGCGCCGGTACAAGGCGTAAAGCAACGCCGAGACGTTTTCGGCGTTGCGCGTCGCGGCGGCCTGCGGATTGCCGACGAGGTGCGCGCCGAGCCGCACGGTATCGTTCGCGTCAATAAAAGAGAAGACGTCCTTGTGACCCTGCTCGCTGAGTCGCGCCATTCGAAACCCTTCCGCTTAGTTTTGTTGGGGGCCCGCGCCGCAAGCGCCCCGCAACGTGGGGCGCGCGTTAAACAGAATCATTCGTCCGAGGGGACGCCGACGCGGTACCGGCCGGGGGACAGGAGCTTCTCGACGATCATGACGTCGACGTAGTCGCCGTCGATGACCGCGTCGCGCTTGTAGACCCCGACGACCCGGTAGCCGAATTTGCGCAGCAGGCGGCGGCTTGCGCGATTGGCCGGGAACGTCCGCGCGACGATTTTGTGAAAGTCGTGGTTCCGAGCGTGGGTCTCGAGTTCGGTCATCAGCCGCGTTCCCAGGCCCTGGCGCTGCGCGCCCGAGGCGAGGAAGACGCTGAGGTCCGCGACGCCGTCGTGGGCGTCGTGGGGCGGCTGGTAGCGGTTAAGCCCGCCGCAGCCCAGGATATGTCCGTCCTCGTCAACCGAGACCAGCAGCACGTAGCGCTCGTCGTGCTCCTCGAGCCAACGCCGGATATCGGTCAATTCTTTGGGGTACTGGTCGAAGGCCGCGCGCGCGGCAATCGCCTCGTTGAGGATTCCCCTGATTGCCGGCACGTCCGCGAGCGTAGCCGGGCGCGTGTGAATCCGATCGAGGATCGTGACGTCCCAGAACGCGTTAAGGGCGCGGGCTACGGTCTCCATGGCCAATCCGTCCGCGCGAAACCAAGCCCGGAGGCCGGGAGAAGCGAGCGGTGCAGCGAGGGCTGCGGCGGTGCGTAGGGGTGGTGCAAGGGGGGAGACTCCAGCGTCATCCGGTGCAGAAAAAGCCCCGGTGGACCATACTATTGTCGTCCGCCCCGCCGCGGGAGTTAACGCCCCGCGCGCCCCAAGTGACCCCCGTCGCCCCGCCTGTCACCCTGAGCGGAGCGNNTGGCCGGACTCCGGCTGCCCTTCGACGGCGCGCTGCGGCGCTTGCTCAGGGTGACAACGGTTAGAGGTCCCCCCGTCGGCTTCGGTTAACTGCAGGCTCATCCGATTTCAGATTTTTGCGTGCGCGCCGCCCTCCGGCCGCCGTCGGACAACCGCCGCGCCCGCAGCGCAGTTTATCGGGAAACATCGCCCTGGTCGTGCCATGCGTCTGCGCATCGGCCGCGATCGCGGAGCGCCGGCCGCCTCAAGGCGACCAGCTACAACTGAATTTGTGCGGCTCTGCAGAGCCGGGCCGCAAACCGAAAGGCAACATACGTGCCAACAGAGATCCTCATCTCGAGCGACCCCTGGGA
>PMHP01000120.1 GCA_003158195.1 Vulcanimicrobiota bacterium
AGGGAATCAGCTTCCATCCGAAACGCGCATCGGGCTCGAGCGATGCGCGTTCGCCCCAGCCGTTGACTTCTTGCGGATCGAAGGCCGCGACCGCCAGATCGGCGCCGACGGGCAAGAGCACGAGCACCAGCGCCCCCGCGGCAAGAGCCGCTGCCGCCGCGCGCGAGCCACGTCGCGCGCGCAGCCGGCCGAGCGCCGCCTCGACCCAGGCCGTCCCGCGCTCGAGCACGACCGTGGCCGCGAGCGTTCCGCCGATTGCGGCTGCGATGCCGAAGGCAACCCGTGCGATCGCGTGCGCTACCGGAACGAACACGAGCACGAACGGCTGGTGGGTCAAATACAACGGGTACGACTTGCGCCCAACCCACTGCAGCGCGTCGTCGCGTTCGCTGCTGCGCGCGAGAAGCGGGAAGAGCGCGCCGGCGCTTCCGGCGCCGAGCAGCAGCGGAGCAACGATCATGCCCGGAAGCGTGAACGAAAGCGCAGCGCCGGCGACAGCGGCGGCCGCCGCACCGAGCCACACCGCCGGAGCGCGGAAGAGCGCCGCAGCGCGCGCAGGTTGCGCGAACCAGAGTTGCCCGAGCGCCATGCCCACGACGAATTCCGGCAAACGCGTAATGAAGAACGCACCGCGCTGCCACGCGTCGAGATACGTGGAATGAAATAACACCGGTCCGAGCGCCAGCGCAGCGAAGCCGAGCGCGCACCCGGCGCAGAGGAGCGCCATTGCGCCGTAGCGGCGCAGGAAGCTCCACAATACCGGAAAGACGAGGTAGAACTGCAAGATCAGCCCGACGTACCACCATGCGGGTGAAAAATAGTAGAACATCCCCGGTAGGAAGCGCAGCCCGACGAGGTCCGCGTAGAACCGCCAGTCACCGGTCGAAAGCGCGCCGGTCAGCAGCCCATAGGGCAAGAAGAGAACGTGCGCGCCCCACCACAACGGAAAAATGCGAAAAGCCCGCCGCCGGTAAAACGACCGGGCGTCGAGCACCTCGCCCTTGGCGAACATCCCGTACGTGAGCCCGAAGCCGCTCGCGATGATGAACAAATTGACGCCGACGTCCCCGAACCAGCCGAAATCGCGCACGACGGTGAGCGGCCAGTTCAGCGGTCCCGCGCCGCTGACCGGAGCGAATTGCCCGAGGCGCGTCCCGAGCGACGGCCAGTCGAACGTCGGATTGTTCGCGTATGCACCGCCGGTCAGCTTCTCGACGATGTGATTGAGCAAAATCCAAAGAAATGCAAAGCCCTTGAGCCGATCGAGCCAGGGCAGTGTGGCAGCCGGGCGAGCGGGCTCGGCTATGTTATTCGCTCGACCAATAATCTTTGAGCGCTTTGCCGCGTGACGGGTGGCGCAACTTGCGCAGCGCCTTCGCCTCGATTTGGCGGATGCGCTCGCGGGTCACGCCGAACTCTTGGCCGACCTCCTCGAGCGTGCGCTGGTGGCCGTCTTCGAGGCCGAAGCGCAGCACGAGCACTTTGCGCTCGCGCTCGGTCAAATTCTTGAGGACGTCCGCCATTTTCTCTTTGAGCAGCATGACCGAAGCCGCCTCGGCGGGCGCGATCGCTTCTTGGTCTTCGATGAAATCGCCGAGGTGCGAATCCTCTTCTTCGCCGATCGGGGTTTCGAGCGAGATCGGTTCTTGCGAGATCTTGATGACTTCGCGAACCTTCTCGGGCGTGAGGCCCATCTCGTGCGCGATCTCTTCGACGGTCGGGTCGCGGCCCAACTCTTGTAAGAGCTGGCGCGAGATCTTGATGAGCCGGTTGATCGTCTCGACCATGTGGACGGGGATGCGAATCGTCCGCGCTTGGTCCGCGAGCGCGCGCGTGATCGCCTGGCGAATCCACCAGGTCGCATACGTCGAGAACTTATAGCCCTTGCGGTAGTCGAATTTTTCGACGGCGCGGATCAGGCCGAGATTGCCCTCCTGGATGAGGTCCAAGAAGAGCATGCCCCGGCCGACATACTTTTTCGCAATCGAGACGACGAGCCGCAGATTCGCTTCGGTCAGCTTGCGCTTGGCTTCGAACCCGTGCTCGACGACGCGGCTTTGGGCCTGGCCGTTCTTCTGCGATTCGAGCTCGCCCGCTTCGATCGCCATCGCCAGTTCCTTCTCTTCGTCCATTGAAAGCAGCGGGACGCGTCCGATCTCCTTGAGATACATGCGGACCGGGTCGTCGAGCGAGAGCCCGGCGGGCAAGGTCTCGACCTCGGCCGTGTCGTCGGCGGCCGGCTTCTCGTCCTTCTGTTCCTCGACGACCTCGATCGGCGGCGTCATTCCCGCGATCTCTTCAAACAGCGCATCGATCCGATCCGGATCGACGTCCTCGACGCTATCGAAGACCGCATTGATTTCTTCGTACGTCAAAGAGCCGCGCTTCCGCCCGCGTTCGATAAGCTTCTTAATCTGCTCCTCAAGCGGCAATACCGGAGCACCATTCTCCGCCGCCGCCGAACCCGACGTCTTCTTACGTGCCATAATCTCTTAACCTCACCCCCTTTCTGTTTGAATGCCGGCGCACGTTGCGCGCCGGCTGGCGCTCCGGTCTACTTCGTGCCCAGCCGTTTTGCTCTCCGTTGGTTTATCTCTTCGCCCAAGAGGCGGTGTTCGTCTCTTTCTTCCTGGGAAACGGCGGCGCCGGATGCAAAAGCCTCGTCGATTTTAAGGTCGAGTTCGCGCCAGCGCCGCTCGAGGCGACCTTCTGCTAAACCCGCTACGACGCGGTCGAGATGCGCCCGGCGCGCCGAAGAGTCCCCAAATCTCACTTTCGACGAACGGTCGGGCTTCTGAAGCGCGACCAGGAGCTCGACCGCCTCACGGTCCTCGCCGAAGGCGGCGTACACGTCCGCCGTGGTCGCAAGTTCTGCTGCTCGCGCGCACAGCGTGCGGTAAATGTCGCGGTAGCGCGCCTCGCGGAAGACTTCAGGCCCGATGCGCTCCGCGTATTCGGCCACCAGCGCAGGCTCGTCGACCAGCGCGGCGAGAATCTCCCGGCCGAGCGGCGGCGGCTCGGCGGCAAGGGCGACGTGCCGGCTCGGCCCGCGAGGCGCGAAATGCGTGCCGGCGAGCGGCCGCACGAGTCGTCGAAAATGATTTTCGTCGACTCCTAGGCGCAGAGCCGCGTGGCTTTGCAACCGGTCCGCATCGGCGGGCGGGATGTGTTCGCGAAAGTAAGCGGCTACCCGCTCGGCGGACTGTTGCGGCGAAACGCGGCTGGCGAGGACGCGCTCGATCTCCGCGTCGACGAGAAATTTTGAGCCATACGTCTCGAGCGCCGCATCGAGCAACCCTTGAAACGCAGCCGCGCCCTGCGTCCGGACGAACGTGTCGGGATCGTCGCCCGGGGGAAGTCCGACGATGAACGTGCTGCAGCCGGCCGCCCCCAGCAGGTCGATCGACTTTGCCGTCGCGGCGCTTCCCGCCGCATCCGCATCGAAGCAGAGAAAGACGCGCTCGGCGTATTTGCGGATCTCGGCAGCCTGCTCGGCAGTGAAGGCGGTGCCGAGCGAGGCGACGGCGTTGGTAAAGCCGGCCTGATGCAGAGCGATGCAGTCGAGGTACCCTTCGACGACGACGAGCGCTTCGCGCGCTGCCGCGGCGCGCCGCGCCACGTTGAGCGCGTAGAGCCCGCGGCCCTTCGTGTACACGGGCGTCGTCGTCGTGTTGAGGTATTTTGGTTCCGAATCGTCGAGCGCGCGCCCGCCGAACGCGACGACCTCACCGGTCGTCGAATAGGTCGGAATCATTAGCCGCGCGCGATAGAAATCGTAGAAGCCGTGCTGGCCGCTTTTCACGAGCCCAGCGAGCGCAGCAATCCGCAAGTCGACGCCGTTCGCGGTCAACTCGCGAACCAACCCGTCCCAACCCGGCGGCGCGTAGCCGAGTTTGAACGCCTCGACCGTCGCGCTCGAAAATCCGCGGCGCTCGACGTAAGCACGCGCGCCCGCGCCCTCGGGCCCCAGGCGCAGCGTGCGTTGAAAAAACGCAGCCGCCAGCTCGTTTGCGGCGTAGATCTGCTCTTTTTCTCCGCGAACCCGGGCCGCTTCGGGAGACTCGTCGGCGAGCGGTATCGCGGCCCGTCGCGCGAGCACGCGCGCGGCTTCGGGGAACGGCACGTTTTCGAGAAGCTGCACGAACTTGATCGCGTCGCCGCCCTGACCGCAGCCGAAGCACTTGAAGAAGCCGCGATCGGGGTGAACGTGGAACGACGGCGTGTTCTCGGCGTGAAACGGACAGAGTCCGACGAGGTCGTTGCCGCGCTTGCGCAGTTGCACGTACGCCCCGATCAGTTGGCCGATGTCCGTCCGGGCGAGAATTTCGCGAATCGCCGATTGTTCGAGCTTCACCGGCTCCTAGTATTCGCCACGCGTCGCGCTACGCTTGCGGCGGGCAAACCGAAAGCGTACACCCGGCCCGATGCAGCCGCCGCGTAGACTCCGCTCGGCACGATCGCCGGCGAGCCATACGCATAATCGTCCCCGTAACTGTAGGACCACAGCGTCGCACCGGTTCCGATCGACAACGCGTAGAGTCCGTCGTTCATACTAACGAAAGCGAGGCCCGGAACGACGGCAGCGCTGCCCAGCATCGCGGTCTGCAACGTAATCTTCCACGCGACGGAGCCGCTGCGCGAGACGCCGTATAACAGGCCCCCCGGGTTGTCCGGCGTCTTCGTGGGATCGTTGATGTACCCGCCGCCGATCACGATCGTTCGCCCGTCCGTGCCGGGGCTCGACAATCCGCCGTAGCCGTCGAGGTCCCCGAGCCGATCGCTCCACGCGATCGTACCCGAGGCCCGATCGAAGGCGTAGAGGATGCCGTTCTTGTCGATGCCGATCGCCTCGTCGCCGACGATCGCGAGCGCACCGCCGAAGTCGTCGTCGCTCAGGGCGTTGGCCGAATTGTGGCCCCACGCGACGGTGCCGGCGGTCGACAGTTTCACGGCCGCGTTGGCATAAGTGATGCCGGGCGTACACGTATTGCCGGTGCCAAGATACAGCGCATCACCGTCGGTGCTGATCGGACTCCACACCGCACCGCCGTCGGACGGGGTCGGATCGTCGTACCACGTTAAAACCGGCGTCCCCGTCAACTCGTTGAAGCCGTGCACGCCGCCCTGATTGCAGGCCGGCGGGTCGCCCGATGCGTCGCCGACGTACACGACACCGCCCAGCACGAGAGGCTCGCCGCGAATTGCCCCGGGAAGCGTCGCGCTCCACCGGACCGCGCCCGTCGCCGCATCCAGCGCATCGAACGTGCCGGGCGCCACATGCGTCCCGACGAAGAGCAAGCCGGCGTCGAGCGTGGGCGTCATTCGCACCTCCGCGCCGACGTTCGTCTGCCAGACGACCGACCCGTCCGTCGCCGCAAGCGCGCGTACCGTTCCGCTCGATCCGGCGAGGTACACGAGGCCGCCCGCGACGAGCGGGCTCGAAAGGACCGGCTCACCGTATGCGTACGACCAGCGCAAGGTCAGGCCGCCGACCGTCGCGGGAGTTATGCCGGTGTTCTGCGCTTCGAACCCCGTTCGCGCGCTGTCGTGCGCGAACATCGTCCAGTCGTCGACCGCCCCGGCTTCGGTCGGAAAGGCGGTCGGCGACGCCGCCGGCGCGGCAACCGGCGCGGCGTACGGCACCGGCGTATGCGATCCGCCGGCGCATGCGGCAAGCAGCGGGATCGCGCCCCAAACGAAGCGACGGCAGAGCGATAAGATGCGCAAAGAAACCTCTAGTAGATGGAAGCGTACGGCCGCTGTTCGAGGTGGAACTCTTCAAGGAGCGTCATCCAGCGGATGTTGTAGTAGCGCGGATCGCCGTAATCGTCGATGCGGTCGAGCGGCAGCTTCGCGAGCATACCGGTAATCGATTCGAGCACCGTGCGCGAGGGTGTGAAGCCGAGCACGGTGCTGAGCTTCGCGTTGCTCATGCGGTAGTTGCGCACGAGTTTCGGCAGCGGCGCTTCTTCGAGATCGACGCGAATCGGGGGCTCGACGAGCGACAGCGAACCTGCGACCAGCATCGCGAGTTGGCGAATTTGGTAGTTCTCCTCGAGCACGTTGAAGATTTGGCCGCGGATTAACTCGAGCGGCGCCGCTAGCGCCGTCACGTGAACGGCCGCGACGTCCTCGACGTCGACCAGCGGTCGCCACATCCACCCGCCGCCGTGGAGATAGAGGCGCTTCTGCACGATAGCATCCTTCACGAAGGTATTGACGACCAGATCGAAGCGCATCCGCGGGCTGTAGCCGTAAACCGTCCCTTGGCGAAAGATAACCGGTGAGAAATCGGGACCGGCCGCGCGCAAGATGGCGTCCTCGGCGTATTTCTTCGAGATCGAGTACGCACCCCGGGGCGCAACGACGGTCGTTTCGTCGCACATCGTCGGCGAACGCAACAGCTCGTGTGACGACGCCTCGTTATCGTAGATCGAGGCGCTCGAGGCGAACGTGAAACGCTCGACGCCTTGCGCCTTGCACGCGGCCACCACGCGTTCGGTACCGAGCGCGTTCATCTGCCAGTTCGCCTCGGTGTTGTATTCGGCAGTGGGATCGTTCGACAGCCCGGCGAGATGGCAGACCGCGTCGACCGCGCGCAGCCAGCCCGGATTGAAATCGCGTACGTCGCCCGGGATGATCTCGACCTCGCAACCGCGCAGCGGCTTGCGACCCCAAAAAAAGCGGTCGACGACGACAGGCTGGTGCCCCGCGTCGAGGAGCCGCCGGCAGAGCACCGCCCCAATGTAGCCGCCGCCGCCGGTCACGAGTACGCGCATGCGCCCCGCTCTTAGCCGTCGCACCCCTTGTCACCCTGAGCGAAGCGCCGAAGGCGCGTAGTCGAAGGGCGACACAGACACGGCGGTCCTTCGACTGCACTCGCTTCGCTCGCTCCGCTCAGGATGACAGCCGCTAGCCGTCGACGACGGTCGTTCCGTTCCCGGACAGCGCGCGGACCAGGGCCCCCGGACCGCCTCCGGCGACGATCGCGGCGCGCGCACCGAGGGAAAGCGCGTCGAGTGCGCTTTCCATCTTCGGACGCATCCCGCCGTCGAACGTGCCGTCGGCGAGATACGCGCGCGCCTGCGTCGCCGTCAGCTGCGCGATGCCGCTGGCCGGATCGGCTGGATCGCGCCGCACGCGTTCGACGTTCGTCACGATGACGTACGCGTCGGCCCGCAGCGCGCCCGCGATCGCACCGGCTGAGGTGTCGGCATTGACGTTCAGTGCCGTCGTTGCGTCGGCCGTCACCCCGAGCGGGGCAACGACCGGCACGAGCCCCGCGCCGAGCAGCCCCTCGAGAATTGCGGGCCGCACCTCGACGATCTCGCCGACGAATCCAAGCGGGCTTCCGTTTCGCGCGTTCATCGGCCGCGCGACGAGCAGCGCACCGTCCTGCCCGCTGATCCCGGCCGCCCGCACGCCGCGCCGCAAGAGCGCCCGCACGAGCGCCTTGTTGACGTCGCCGCAAAGTACGCGCTCGGTCACTTCCAGCGTCGCAGCGTCGGTGACGCGCAAGCCCTCGATGCGGCTCCCCGCGATCCCGCGGCGCGCAAGTTCCGCATCGATCTGCGGCCCCCCGCCATGTACCAGGACCACGCGATCGCCGGCGACGACGCGCGCCGCAACGTCATCGAGCAGCGGATCCTCGCCGTCCGCCGCCATCGCGTTCCCGCCGTATTTTAAGACGATCAGCACGAGGGCCGCCTTCGGTTCGTGCGGGGGCAGCGCCCGCCGCCGCGAACGACCGGCGGAACATGAAGCGGATTTTCGATCCGATCCATCACTTTATCGAGCTCGACGATGCGGAGATCGCGCTATTGAATGCTGCGCCGGTGCAGCGGCTGCGGCGGTTACGGCAGCTTGGGCTCGCCTATCTGGCGTATCCGGCGGCGGAGCATACGCGATTCGGGCACGCGCTTGGTGCGCTTGCGGCGGGCGACCGGATCCTCGACGCGCTGCGCCGGCACGAGCCGGACTGTTTTAGCGGAGCTGCCGATTTTAACGCGCAGCGGCGCCTCTTACGGGCGAGCTTGTTGCTGCACGACATCGGGCATGGGCCGTTCAGTCACGCTTGTGAAGCGGTGCTCGGCGTCTTTCACGAGGCGCGGACGCGCGCGATCTTAGGGCTGCCGGAGATTGGCGCGGCGCTCGAACGGATCGGCGTGGAACCGGTCGAGGTTCTGGCCTTGATCGTGGGCGATGCCGAGTCGCCGTATCCGTTGTTGCGCGAGCTCGTCAGCGGGCCGAACCTCGACGCGGACCGGATGGATTACCTCCTGCGCGACAGCTACTTCACGGGCGTCGTCAGCGGCCGCTACGACGCCGATCAGCTGAGCGCCTCGCTGCGCGCGTTCGACATCGGCGGACGGACGGTGCTCGGCGTCGACGGGCGCGGCGTCGTCGCGCTCGAATCGTTCGTTCTTGCGCGCTACATGATGTTCTCGACGGTCTACTTCCACCATACGACGCGTCAGTTCGAGCGCATCCTGCAAGCGGCGCTCCGCGAGCTGTGGCCGGATCCGCGCGCGCTCGATCCGATCGAGGAGTTTTTGGCATGGGACGACTTTCGCGTTTTTGACGGGTTGCGTTCCCTTTCGAGTCCGGTCGCGCGCGCGGTTCGCGAACGGATCACGCTCTACGCGCTGGTCGCCGAGTTCAACGCGGAGCGGGATCTTTCGACTTTCGAGGCCTGCTATGCGGCGCTGCGCGAACGCTACGGCGACGCGGTTTGGGCCGACGCTCAGGAGCAACTGATGCATCGTTTGCCGCTCGGCGCGGACCCGGACGCCCCGACGGTCATGGTGCGCACGCATGCCGGGCTCGTCGACGCGCGTGAGGCTTCGGATCTGATCGCGCGCGTCACCGGAAAAGCGTATTGGCGCAAGCTCTACGTCGAGCGCGCGAACGTCGACGTGGCCGCGGCCCGCGCGCTGTGCCGCTCGCTCACCGCAACATCGAAGGAGCATTTTTCCCTTGGACGTGCTTGACACGACTTTTGAAGACGCGAAGATATTTGTCCCGGACGTCTATCGGGACGAACGCGGTTTCTTCAAAGAGACCTATAACGCGGCGCGTTATAAACACGCGGGATTGCTCGACGATTTCGTTCAGGACAGCGTCTCGTTCTCGGCAAGAGACGTCATTCGCGGCCTCCACTACGATCCGGCAATGTCGAAACTCGTCCAAGTCTTGCGCGGGAAGATCTGGGACGTCATCGCCGACATTCGCTCGGGCTCGGCGACCTACGGGAAGTGGGAAGGCTTCGAGCTCTCCGAAGACAACCACCGGCAGCTCTACATCCCAGCCGGTTTCGCGCACGGTTTTCTTGCGCTGAGCGACGACGTCATCTTCTCTTACAAGCACGGCGCTCTTTACGATCCGGCCCGCGAGGGCGCGATTCGGTGGAACGATCCGACGCTCGCGATCGCGTGGCCGCTTTCGGGCGAACCACGGCTATCCGCGAAGGACGCCTCCGCTCCGCTCCTGCACCACTAGCGGTGCGCTTAATCGCCCGATGACCTAGCGACTGGGCTAACAGCATCTACCTTCCGGTCAGTTTAGTCCAAATGAATTCGACGTGGTCACCGCGAACGGCCCGACTCACATGGCGTCCCCCCGCTACTCGTTGATCGTTCCTGCGCACAACGAGGCAGGCCGCATCAGAACCTTTCTTGACGGTTGCCTCGACGAATTCGCCGATTCCGAAGTTATCGTCGTCTTGAACGGTTGCAACGACGGTACGGCCTCGGCCGCGTTCGATACGGCCGGCGAGCGGACCAATCTGCGACTACTGCATTTCAATCACGCGATCGGAAAAGGGGGCGCGGTACGCGCCGGATTTCTTGCGGCGCGCGCTCCGGTCGTCGGTTTCGTCGACGCCGACGGTGCGACGTCGCCGGCCGAGACACGTCGCCTCTTCGAAACGCTCGGCCCGACCGACGACGCCGTCATCGCGTCCCGCTGGATGCGAGGTTCCCACGTCGTGGTCGCTCAACGACTTTCACGCCGTCTCGCGAGCCGCGCGTTCAACGCGGTCGTGCGTCTTTTGTTCGGCCTGCCGTTTCGCGACACGCAGTGCGGCGCGAAAGTCTTTCGAGCCAATGCGGTGAAGGCGATTGCGGAGTCGCTGGAGACCTCAAACTTCGCGTTCGACGTCGACCTCTTGTACGCGCTGAAACGTCACGGCTACAACGTTCGTGAGGTCCCAATCTCCTGGCAGGACATCGCGGGATCGCGGATTCGCCTTCTGGGCGCGTCGCGAAACATGATCGCCGCGGTCTTGCGGCTGCGCGCGCGACACTCGATTTTCCGTTACATCATACCCCTGCTCGATAACATCTGGCCGACGATGCCGTTGCGCGTGCGACACGGACTCTCGGTGCTGATCTTGAACTGGCGGGACCCCAAGCATCCGCAGGCGGGCGGCGCGGAGCGTTATCTGTTCGAGATAGCGCGTCGCCTCGTCGAGCGAGGCCACAGCGTCCACTGGCTGACCGCGAGCTTTAAAGGCGCGCCGCGCGAGGATTCCATCGACGGAATATCGATAACCCGCGTTGGAAATCGGTTCAGCGTTTACGCCCTGATACCGTATACCTACCTGCGCTACTTCCGCGACCGCTTCGATGCGATTATCGACGCTGAGAACGGCATCCCGTTCTTTTCGCCGTTCTTCTCGCTCAAGCCAAAGGTGTGTTTGGTCTTCCACGTTCACCAGCGCGTTTTTGAAAAGTACCTGCTTCCGCCAATCGCCTTCGTCTTCAAATGGCTCGAGGCGAGATTGATGCCGTTCGCATACGCATCGTCCCGTTTCGTCGCCATATCCGAGGATACGAAGGCCGAACTCGCGAATCTGGGAGTTGACGAAGAGCGCATCGACATCGCTCACAGCGGCGTCGATTCGTCGCTGGTCGCGGGTCCCAAGAGCGAGCGGCCGCGCGTCCTCTACGTTGGGCGGTTGAAGGCGTACAAGCGGGTCGATCGCCTCATCGCGGCCATGCCCGAAGTGCTCGCAAGCGTGCCGGACGCCGAGCTCGTTATCGCAGGTACGGGAGACGCAAAGGACGGGCTTGCTGCGTATGCCCGCGAGCTAGGCGTCTCGAGCCGCGTGTCCTTCGAAGGCTTTGTCGACGAGCGGCGCAAGGCCGCGCTGATGGCGAGTTCGTGGGTGTTCGCCATGCCCTCGGAGATGGAAGGTTGGGGCCTTACGATCATCGAGGCAAATGCCTGCGGTACGCCGGCAGTCGGTTTTCCGGTGCCCGGCGTCGGAGAGGCCATCGTGGATGGCGTCAGCGGCCTTTTAGTTGAAGACGCGGACTCTCTTGCGCCGGTCATCGTGCGCGTACTGCACGACGAACGGCTTCGCGCGGAGCTTTCGCGCGGCGCGGTGATGCGAGCCGGCGAGTTTTCTTGGGATCGGGCCACCGACGTCATTCTCGAGTCGCTCCGCGTCGAAGGCTCGCGTTCGCATACGAGCATGCTCCTGTCGAACGACGGTTACTCCGTCGTACCCCACCGGCGACTCTCGGTGGCGTTGAACGTTGATTCGATTCCACACAACAACGGGAAGCTGGTCAACAACCGCCGAGAAGCCGTGTAGGCCAAGCGCCCGTAGCGATTATGCAACCTAGCGCCGTTCGCTCGCTCATGCGAGACGCGCGCCTGCGAACGCTCCTACTGGATGCACTGTGCGTTCTTCCGGGGATCTGGACGGCCGCCGCTTTTGCTTTCAGGCGCGGCGTGCCGGGATTTCGTCACGACTGGCTGTGGCCGGCGAAATCGAGCACTTTCGTGCGGTGGGCTCTGGACTCCGGGCTTTCGCAATGGAACCCGCATGGCCTCGGCAGCGGAGGGCAGGCACCGACGATCAACGTGGTCCTGATGTTCCCAGCGCTGATGGGCTTGCTCCACTTCCCCTCGACGACTATCCTGTTCGCGCTTTTCTCCCTTGTCTTCTGCGGCTCGGCCATCGGTTTCGTCCGGTGTGTCCAGGCCTTCGACATAACGCTGGACCCGGTTACCACGCGTTTGCTAGCCATCGAGTATGCGTTAAGCCCGGTATGTTTTCAAAAGAGCGTGGCCGGACACTTAGCTTGGCTCATCGCTTATGCAGCGTTGCCCTGGTTCGTTACGAACGTACGGCTCGGATGCGCCCAAGCGGAGGGCTCGCGCAGACACTTTGCGGCCGCTGCGCTCCTATTCGCGATCGCTTCGACGCAGATCCAATTTCTGCTGTTCGATACGATCGTTCTTCTCTGTGTCGTCGCCCCATTTGCTCGTCAGAAGCGCGCTTGGCTCGGGTCGGCGCTCGTCCTTTGTGTAGGCATCCTGCACAATACGATGTGGCTAATCATCCCGCTCGCACCGGTCTACGGCTTCAACCCCGTTCCTCTCCACGCGACGCTCATCTGGGAAAACGGAATGAGTGGTTTTCCCCTGCCGCTTTGGACCTTTTCCGGATATCAACATTACGATGACCTATCGTTAGCGAGTTGGGCAACCGTGCCGTTCTTGCTGGGTCGGTGGGCGCTTGCGATCGCCGCCACCCTCGCGCTCGTCCTGCGTCCGGATCGCAGGACGATCACGTTTGCGGCCATTGCCGCATTTGCTCTCGCCGTGGCAGCCGGACTGCACGGCCCGTTGGCCCCTCTCCTAAACGTAGCGATCGTACGATACGACCCGTTCTTGCTCGTTCGCGAATTCTTCCATGCGATGGCGCTCTACGCCCTCGCCGCCGCCATGTTAGCTGCATTGACGCTCTCCCGAGTGCAGCCACGTGCGCTACGCATCGGGATCGCTGTTCTTTTCCTGCCGTGTATCCTGCCGTTTGCTACCGGCGGTCTCGTCGGCCTCGTCCCAGACGTAACCCCGGATCGAAATGAAAACGAGGCAGACTTTTACCTTCCGCATCTTCGCGCCCTGATGCCCTTCCAAGAGCCGATCGGCGTGCCTAGCGAGCCAAGCTTCGGCGCCGATCCGGCGCGTTTCGCAGACGACGTCGTCACGACCGGCAATACTCCGCTCTACGCCTACGATTTTGTCTGGAAAGGGGCCGGCTCGAACATTCCGGTCCTCGCCGACCTTGGTATTTCCGTCGTGGCTTCGCGCCCAAACCGCGAGTCGAAGATAAGCACGTCTTTCGAACCGCACGTGGGAGCACATTTCGAAGGATTTAAAGAGCGCGCCGCTAGGCTTCAACAAACATTTGGACCACGCACGACGATACCCGGAGCGCGAAGCCTGTTGCAGCTCGAAACGAGCGATTCGCAAGAGCTCGCGCGGCGGGTTGCTGATATCGAACTCCCTCGAGGGAGAGAGGTGTCGATTGAAAGCTCTCACGTCGGAAACGACATCGATCGCGAATGGGTCTCCGGCCACCTATGGATGTGGCTCGATCCAAGCTTAGCAGATCTCGTTGCCGATCCGGTTGTGACCGACTCAGACGCTCCGCTCGTCGTTCCCGCCGGCCTGAAAACCGGGGAATCGCTGTATGTCCTCGCGCGCGGGTCTCGTTTCACGCTCGACGGGAGTCCGCCGGACGCCGTGATCGGAACCGATGTGGAAGACTACCGATGGTGGCGATGGGACGCTCGCGATTCCACAGCGGCCGTGTCTCTCGCGCCCGGCGGCCGCGGCCTATCCAGCGTGGCGCATGCGATCGTTGCGGAATCGCGCGGATGGCGACCAACACAACGGACGCGAGTCCACGGCTTCGCGACTGCGGATTCTCCGCCTTACTCGGCAAGCGTGCCATGGAAGATCACGCTCGAGCTCCCGGCGCTTTCGGCTACCCGGACCTTGGTTTTCGCGCGTTCCTTCTCTACCGGCTGGCACTTGTTTGTTGACGGGCGAGATATGGGCCCATCACGCCGCGCCGACCGAGTGTTCAACGGCTGGACGGTCGGTCCGAGCAACGCTCCCGCTCGCGCTAGCCTTCAGTTCGTGCCACAACGGCTCGTAAACGGCGTGCTCGTAACGACCGCAGTCATCGAAGGCTCGTTACTCGTAATGACGCTTGTCCCGTTCCGGCGTCGCCGCCCGCCGGCGAGGGCGGAATACGAGTAAACCGAGGCTCAGCATGGCCGCCGCCAACGTCAAGCCTACGCCGGCGAGCAGAGTCGGCGGCCAATGATGAACGATCTCATATCTGCCGGGCGGAACATCGAGAAAGCAGGTGTTAACGATATCGCAAGCGACGCCGACGAAGTTGCCGCCCGCACCGTGCAATTCCCAGTTACCGTCGTTCAGCTGCGTCGCCAACACGTCGACGCGCTGCTTCAGGTTCACGCTCCACCTCAGAGCCGATGTCTGATGATAGTCGAGGGACGACACAACCCGAGGCGCAAAGCCATGTCGGACGAGGAGAAGTAATGAATCCTCGTCGGCGCGGGGAAATTCGACGAGGTAATATCCGTCGCGAACAAAGGTGAACGCGTTGACGCCGTTCGTGCGGCCGAGGATCGACACATCGCGTGGGCTCTGGGACGTGCCGTCCGGACGCACGAGCGAGACGTCGTAGCTTCCGGCGGCGATCCAGAGAGACATGCGTGTTCTCGAACTTTCCGGACGGTCGCCAATCGCGATAGCCCGTATCGAATGCACCGCTGTGTCTCCCGCATTCCAGAAAACATCCACGATGCAGTGCTTCGGACCGTCTGCGTCGGTGAGTGAAAGCGCTGCGCCGCCGTTTGAGATCGGCGCCCTCGTAGTCTTCCGCGAGCAATTGAGCTCGCCGATTGCAGTGCCGGTCGCATTCGCGCTCGACGTTATGACCGCCGACACTCCAGCCGCATCGGCGGGAACCTCGATCGGGACTTCCAAAGCGGAGCCGGCGCTCGCGTGCAGGCCGTCAGCCTCGACGTGAAAAGCCCCGCGCTTTGAGGTGGAGGACAGATCGAGCGGATCCGTTAAGTCCAGTGCGCTCGTCGCCTCCGACCGTCGCGCGGCTCGTAGCACGGCGTGGGGTCGGAGCCGTACATCGACAATGTCCTCCCCCAACTCCGGCTTGAAGACCGGTCTCGACAAGCGCACGACGACCGTGCCGCCGCTCCTCAGATGGAGTGCCCCAGAGACCACGAGCCTACCGCTCGAGTTGGAAGCGCGCGAGACCGAGAATGTACAGCAATGGTTTTTGTCCGTTCCAAGCGCCAAGCTTGCGCCATCCTGGTAGCTCTGGGCGCTTGCTGCTACGTCGTAAAGCCCCGGCGCGCCGGCCCAGCGAAATACGAGGCTCGAGTCATTGCTTGTCGCGACGAAGTCGGGGGTGTCGCCAACCGAAGCGAACTTTAGGCCGACGGTCGAAACGGGTTTCTCCGTCCCACGGGGAGCGAATACAATTGGCGTCGGCGCGAGCCCGGTCGCAAGGTCTGCGGCACCGATGTCCAGCGAATGCGCAAGAAACAATGCGCTCGGCGCCCGATATCTTGCGGCGAAACGCGGCGGAAGCACGACGACGCCGTCGATGACAAGGCCCTGCCCGGCACTGGTTTCGCCCGGGGCCTTGCTCGGCAAGATTGTTATCGTCACCGGAACGTTCGACGGCACCTCGGCTGCGACGGGAAAAGCGTACCATCGAAAACCATTTGAAGGCGGCACGACGCCCGTTCCGATGTCCGGTCCCTGCCCAACCTTGACCGCGATCGAGCCCTGCGTCAGCGTGCAGGCACGGATCTCGACTGTCGATCCGGCCGGCCAGGTACCGTGCGCTCCGAGCCGTATCGATGCCCGTTCGGGCACGAGCACCGCGCCCGAGTCATCGAACACCGGTCGCTCGCCGTCCAGCGAGTTTCGATACCAAGGAATGTTGAGCATGGTTCGATTGAGGACCGCATGGTAGTCGGCGTCTCGCAGGGGCGTCCCCGTAAGCCCGAGACTCGACGCCGACCAATGGTCTTCGGGGCCTAGTTCTCTCCACTCGTCGCGCAGATCAAAGTCGACAAAAGCGCTGGAGGAACACCTTGACTCGGGATCGGTGACCAGGCTTACGTCCGCAAGGGCCGGCACGAGCAACAGACGATCGAAAGCACCTGGGCCTCCCCTGACGCATGTCGCCGTCGATGCAGAAACGGGGCCTTTCGCATTGAGTTCCAGTACCGATACATCCTCGGGGCTCGAGAAAAGGTCGCGCGCCGACGGTACTTGCCGAAAGACATTCGCCGAAGACGGGCTATAAGGTTCGTCGTAGGTCCAACTTGGACCAACGACGACCGTATGGATGCCGGCTCGTCCAAATATTCCGGCACCGCCTGCGCCGTCGATAAGATAGCGGCCGGCAAGATCCGTGTCCGTGTACGCAAGCATCGGCGCAGGCCGCCCGTACGCCGCGGCGTCAAGGGCGGAGCCCCCGCGAACGCCCACGAGCGCCGTGCTTCTGCCGCCGGCTGCCAAGACCGCCTGGCGAACGGCATCGAGCTGCGGCTCGCGCTCGCCCTTTGAGTTGTCTACGGTAAACGACCGCTCCGAGTAGTCGAATGTCAGAAAAGCAGCAAAGACAAGAACCGCAAGCCACATCGCCACCCTTGCGAATGCGCGAAACCGCCGGCTGTGAACGTCGAGCCCCTGAACGAACCAAAGGAGGACCACCAGGGGGACGATTGCGAGAAATCGGTCCGTCGTACGAATACTATTTACGAGCGGCACGCTCGCTAGAAGATGCCAGAAGTAGCCACCTCCGGGCACGTTGACGCCCATGGCAAGCACGACGCAGGGCGCGATCACGAAGACGAGCCGGCGCGACCCGCCCAGGCCACGCGCCCAAAGCAGCGTCGTAAGCGCGACAATCCAAACCACCATCGCCGGAATGCATAGCCACGGCAACGCCGCTCCAACGTTGAACTCCGGAGCGGCAATCGCGCTCCATTCGTGCAGTACGAGCGTTGCGAGCCCTAGACTCGTCTCGCTAAACGTTCCTACAAATTCGCCACTCGAAAGGCTCGCCGCGCGGTTTGCCGCGTCGCTGAAAAGCGGATGCCCTGCGATGCTGGGCAGCATCACGAACGCACCTGCCAGCAAGCACGTCAACAAACCCAACGGCAAGAATATTGCCATGCCCAGCCGGTCTCGTTTCACCGGCGTCGTGCAAATCGCCGCATAAAGAGGCAGAGATACAAAGAAGAGAAACTGCGCCGCGATGACGTGACCGGCGAAGGAACACCCCAAGCCGACCAAGGGCAGCGCTTTGTATCCGAACCGATCGATCAACGCGCGGCCGCCGGCGAGGGCCCACGGCATGAGCGCCGCTATCCACCCGAAATCCTGATTCCATCGGACCAAGAGCACCGTCGGCGGCGCGGCGGCATAGAGCAGACCGCAGCAAGCCGCCCATGCTTGAGAACGGCGAAACGTCAAATACATCAGCGCCCCACCGGCCGCCGCAACGATGATCTGACCGACCTCTACGATCTTCACCGCGAGCCACGAGTCGCCCGTGAACGCCGCAACGACGATCGAGGGAACGTCCCCGAGGTACGAGTTCAAGTACAGCGTCGGTCCGCCGTTCCATGGCGACCAGGCTACGCTATCGAAAACATCGATCGGTGAGTGGACCGTATGGACGGCCCAGTCTACGACCTCCCAGTTGAACCCGAGATCTTTATAGTATGCGAACGGAAAGACCGGCAGCGCAATAAACACACACATCGCTAAAAGCCAAGCGAATGCTAACGCGAGCAACACCAAGGCGGGGACGAACATGACATCGCTTAGCCCCGACGCTTTGAAACGCTCGCGAATCCTTGTCAACTGCGCCTGCCGCGAGCACGGTCTCCGACAACGTCGGCGACGGCTCTCCCCTCGATCGCAGCAGCGGCTTCCCAAGAAAATGCCTTCGAAAGGGACAACGCGTCGGCTGAAAGTTCCGAACGTAAGACATCGTTGGTCAGCAGCTCGGTTATGAGGCGAGCAAAGCTCTCTACGTCGTTCACCGCGACCCAGCGCCGGCCCCGAGTGAAGACGCTGCGGTACGCCGGCAAATCGTACGTAATGCACGGCAAACCGTGTGCCATCGCCTCAGCGAGAACGATGCCCCAGCCCTCCTCTTTGCTTGGAAAGGCAAATATGCTCGCGGCGTTGAGCCGCTGCTTCTTCTGCTCTTCGGTAACGAAGCCGCAGAAGCGCACGGATTCCTGGACACCCAACCGAGCGGCTAACCTTTGCAGCTCCTCAAGATATCGTGGAGCACCGACCCCGGCAATGGTCAAGCGCGCGCTGGGTACGGCGCGAATCACGAGGGCCCAAGCGCGTAGCAAATCGTCGATTCCTTTGGTTTCAACGAGGCGGCCCAAATAGAGCACGCTAGCCGCATCCCGCTCGAGAGCGCCTGGCTCTGCGCCATTCACGTGTTCGACTCCATGAGTCATCACGTACACTCGGCCGGCTTGTCTAAAGCGCAGCCTTGCGGCAACGTCGCTGCTGTTCACGAGCACGGCCCCGGCAAATTGCCGAAACAGGCAAATGGAAGCCGCCTGAAACACGGAGGACACGAGGTTTGCGAAGACGGAGCCGGGGCGTTTCCACGGTGGGCCTAACAAGTGTTGAACGCAAACGATGCTACGGCGTCCCTTGAAAGACGCGGGCACAACGTCCGGGAGAAAATGGGATGTTGCGATCACAATGTCGCAGCCGCGGATCGCGTTGATTCTCCGCACGCAAGCGACCGTCCGGTAGAGGTTGCGAAACAGGCGCGGTTTTATAAAGCGCTCGCCGGAGGGCATCGAAACGAAGCGTGCCCGCGGCAGCTCTCGCGTGATGATGGCTCGCGCCGACTCCGGCGCGAAAACCGTTACGTCGCAATCGGGCCAGCGCTTCGCAACCTCGATAAAATGAACGTGGCCGCCGGCGACAATCCCGAACAAATTATCAAAGGTATTCGCTAGCAGCCCTACCCGCAGTTGAAGCGGGGCGTCTTCGGCGCCGTCTCCGGGTCGCAACACGAGGAGTGCTTTACCTTTTCAGCGGACCTCGGCCTGCCCTACCGACCGNNGGCGCCGATTCAGCGAGCGTTCCGCGCGACACAGATCAAGCCCGGACACCACTCAATTCCCAACAGGAAGCAAAGAATGAACCGCGGCGCCATAATAAGCAGATGCGTTGGATCGTACGCATAGTATGTGCGGTAGACCTCGACATCGGAAAACGTTAGGCGAAAAACTGCAGCGAGATCGTACCACGGATAGTGCTGAACGTGCGTAAAGTCCCGAGCGATCCCGCCCGGCGACGTCGGATTCGGCGTGCTCGCGATAAAGATTGCGTCGCGCGTCAATTTTTGGCGCAGGGGCTCGACGATCGAGGTTTGCCAGACGTCGGCCGGCATATGTTCGATCACTTCGGAGGCAAGCACCAGGTCGATACCGTCCGGAGTCTCGCTAATGTCCTCGAGGACCGTCCAAGGCCCGATTACCGTCTCGTCTCGATCGAGGCCGTAGTAAGCGTTGACCTTGTTGCCGAATTTTCCGCGGATATGACGCGCGAGATCGCCTCTTCCCGGGCCAATCTCGAGGATCGTGAAAGGCTTTGCCCGCTCGCGAAAGATACGATCGACGATTGAAAACATGGGAGGCGAGTCGCTCACGTAAAGCGGGCCGAAGCGCTTGTGCTTCATCCCCTGGTCTCGAAACCCGAAAGAGGGAAAGGTCACGCGAACCGGCGGTCCGGCTACGACGCTGATGTCATTGGCGCGATAACGCTCGAACGCTTCCTGGCGGAACCCCATAAGTTCGTGATAACGGTCCGCAAGGCTGCCGCGGACCTCGGGACGGCCGTCGACGTTCATGTGCCCGTTCGCTTTTGCGCGGCGCGCCGCGACTCTTCTCGTGCATCGTTCGTGCGTTCCGTCACGACGTAATCGACAGCCGCTAAATCGCATCGGGCAGCGTTTGCCCAACTGTATCGTCGACAAAAACGACGGCCGGAGTCGGCGAGCTCGCGGCGAAGACCCTCGTCGCGCAAAAGCGTGATGATGCAGCGAGCCAGATCTGCCGGATTCCCACGTCGTGCGGCACACCGGCCTACCGGGAATAATTCGTCAAAGATCGGCAGGTCGTACGTCACGCATGGGAGGCCTGCCAGCATGGCCTCTGCGATCGATATCCCAAAGCCCTCCTCGACACTCGGAAACGCGAACACGTTCGCCTCATTGAAGAGCTTCGATTTCACGGGCTCCGAAACTCTGCCGAGAAAGGTAACGCTCCGCCCTAACCCAAGCTTATCCGCCATCGCACGGAGTTTACGGGAGTAGCCTTCACCGCCGCCTCCAGCGATCCAAAGCTCGGCTTCCGGCTCCGCACGCAGAACGTTCGTCCATGCCGACAACAGCGCTTCGATTCCCTTGGTGGGAGCCAAACGCCCTACGAACAACACGCTGTTCGTGTTTCCATTCCTGCCGGCGGCGTAGGGGGTCTCGTGCGGCGCGTTAACCGTAAGAAACGTCTTCTGCCTGATGCCGAAACGTCGTATCTGCGCCTCCACGATTCGCGAGTCCGTTAGCACGGCATCGGCGCGCCATCGCGTTACCAAGAGCGCCAGACGTTCAGCAACGAAGTGGAGAGCGTTAGCAAGCGGGTTTCCCTTTCGCCGCCAAGGTGGCTCGACGAGGTGGTGGACGATAACGACCGCCGCGGAATTTCGCAGGAACAGTAGGGGTAGTACGTCCCCGAGAAAGTGCGATGCCGCAATGATAGCGTCGGCACCGGCCATCTCCCGGCGGCGGGCGATCCAGTTAAAGAACGCAATGCATTGCGTGGCTATCGTCGATCCCGCGAAGACGCGGGGCACCGGCGTAACGATGAACTGGAGATCGGGATAGTCACGCCGTGCGTCGGGCTCGATGAAGGCGGGAACGACGACTCGAACCGTGTGCTCGTCAGCGAAGATACGCGCAACCTCCAGCGCGTGCGCGGTTCCTCCGGCAACGATTCCAAAGCGCGGCCACTGCACGTTCGCGATGATCAGGATATTCAACGATCGATTCCCGCCCGGTACCGTCCTCACGGTTCCCTCTCCGCGGCCTGGCTGCCTCCGCCGCTTGCGGGCGTAGCAGGGCGACGTCGGAACGAGCGCGGAATAGCCCAATGTTGCCATACCAAGCGAGTTCTTCGCACGCGCCTCTCGTGGGCAGTCGGGAAACCGTGCACGACGCCGAGGCCCCGCGGCGATGGAGCTGGTCGCATGCGCGGGACATCGCGCGTTCGCGCGATGCGGTTCTTGCGGCGGTGTCCTACGCCCTCATCGCGGCGATGTGTCTGCATTGGATGCACCCGGGCACGGTCATCGAAACCGGCGACAACTATTGGCAGTATCGCCCGCTTCACGCAATGCTGCGAAGCTTCGCCGGCTGGAACCATTTCATCAACGTCGCCGGTGCCCGAAGCGTCGGCCCTTACGCGCTTCCGTGGCTGGTGCCCGCGGCACTTCTAAGCGCCGCCGGCGGAGAATCGTTCGCACAAATTGCGATGCTCGCACTGATGCGTGGGTTTGCGTGGACCGGGGCCTATGCTCTCTGCCGGGCTCTGGGCGCGAGCCGCCCGGCGTCGTTCGTCGCCGCGTGGGCGCTCCTTTTGAACCCGTACGTTCACACGATGACGCTGAGCGCTCCGGTTTTCGATTGGCTTTTGGCTTGCTTCGTTTGGATCGCGCGGATTGCCACGATCGCGGCGCGCGACGCGCGGAAACGTCCCGCCGCGACATTCTCGCTCGCGGCAATCGCTGCCGCGGCCCTGCTCTTCGTCGCGCAAAATCCCGGGCTGATCGTGCTCGCCGCAATTGGGATCTTCTCGTTCTTCGCCTTGGGATTACTGATCGCAAAGGACCGTGCGGCGTACGCGCGATGGACGGCGCTAACCGCCGCAGCGATGCTCGCCGCATCGCTCTGGTGGCTGGTTCCGGCCGCAAACTACTATCTCGGCTCGACCGTCACCGCCAACACCAATACGACCGATTACAGCTGGGTCGTGCGCAACTCGAGCTTGCTGAACAACCTCCGCTTCATGCCGACATGGTCGTGGGCCTATTCGACCTACTTTACGTACGCGCGCACCTTCGATTCCAATGCAATCACGTACGCCTCGAGTTTCTTGCTCGCGCTCTTGCTTGGAGTCGGGCTCGCGACGGCACGGGGTCGCAAAGCGGCCGTCGCGCGTTACTGCACCCTCGTCGGGCTTGTGATGCTCTTTCTCTCCAAGGGCGAGCACCCGCCGCTCGAGGCGGTCAACGCCCTGTTCTACCACGTCCCGGGGTTCGTCGTTTTCCGGGAACCCACGAGCAAGACGCCGCTTTTGGCTCTCGTTCTGTTCGTACCGGTCGCGGCGTTCGCAATCGACGCGCTCGCGCGGCGCGCGGCACGCGCACTCCGGGCGCCCCGTGCGGCGGCGCTTGTGACGTTCGCGGGCGTTGCGTTCGCCGCGAGCGCCGTCTCGGCGTATCCCTTGCTGACCGGCGAGGTTTTCCACGGGGCGACGCCTGGTCTGCCGTCCGTCTACGTTAAGCTGCCGCAGTATTGGCGCGACGCCGCGGCGTTTTTGAACGAGCGAGCGGACCGCGGCGCAGTCACCGTTCTGCCGACGGGCACCTACTATCAGGCGGATTATACGTGGGGCTACTACGGCTACGACGGCCTTGCGTATCTTCTGATCGATCGGCCCGTCGAGCAAGAGATCCTCGGAACGTACACGGAGGTACCGCAAATCAACGCGATTGCCGAACGGATCGTGCGGGCGATCGGGGCGCGCTCGCCCCTGGTTCGTTCGATGCTTGCCGATTTCGACGTTCGGTATCTGCTCTTCCGCGGCGACGCGCGCATGAACGACGGCGTGCCCTCGCCGAGCGAGCGCGACGTCTTAGCGATCCCGGGAATCGTCTCCGTTCACCGCTTCGGCCCGCTCGACGTCGTCGACCTCGGCGATCCCGGTCCAAGCGTTACCGAGACGCGCGACTGGATCGCAAGCGACGCCGAAACCGCCGCAGATACCGTTCTCGAATCGCGAACGATGTTGGAGCACTTGCCGCGCATCGACGTCGCGACGACGAACGCTTCGCTCTTCCCTCCGCCGGCCGTTTTCGAGAACGCGGGCGCGCTCGCCCCGATTCCAATGCCTGCGTCGGTCCTCGCCGGCGCCCCGCACCGTTTTGTCGCCGGCACGGCAGCGACTGCGACCGGCTTGGTGCATTACTCCCCCGGCGGGATCGTGAAAACGTCGTTTCTCCGGCCGCTGGGCGAACGGAACAGCGTTCGGTTAACTCCGCGAGAACTCGCGGATCCGAGTAGCGCCCCCGCCGTACCCCTGCTCTACGAAAATCCAGCACCGGAGATGGGTCGCATCGAACTCTTCAATCCGGCGGCGGCCCCGATCCGCTTCGATCTGCAGGTGGCCGTTCAGTCAGACCGAGACGAGACCTACGTCCTCTCTTCAGCCGGCGGCGTATGGAAATCGTCGCCGGTTGCGGCTGCAGCCGAGCCGGTCTTCGCGAAGTTCTCGAACGTCGTCGCCCGCCCGGGTCCCAACGTCTTTTCGCTCGGCGGCGACTCGAGCGACGCGGTCGGCTTCGGCGAGCTGCATTTCGCTCGGATTGGGGCGCTTTCCGATCCGACGCGCGCAACGCGTGACGCAGACGTGAGCCTCGCGCGATCGGGGCGCCCACATGCAATTGTCGGCAGCGTTCCGCTCGGCATCCCGGCCGATGCGCGGCCGTCGATACAACTCGAGATCGCGCGGGATGCACTTCCGCTTTCGTACGGCGCGGTCGCCGAACTCTCATATGGAGGCCGCAACTACCGGTGTTACGTCCCGATTCCCGCGGAGAAGCCCTCGGATGCGGATTCCGGCGCCGCCTCGCATTGGAGCTCGGAAGCAAGCACGACAAACGACGCACTCAGCCAAGCGATCGCGGCCTGCTTGAAAGACGGCGTTCTCTATCGTCAAGCCACGACCGGCGATCTGGCGCGCACGCTCGTACGCGCCATCGACATCGACGTTGCGCTGCCGCCGAAAGAGAAGCCGTCGCCGGCGACTTCTCCATCGCCGAGGCCAATGAGCGATTCGCCGACGGTCAACCCGGGCATCGCATCGGTTGCGGTCAGTTGGGACGGAACTGCTTCCCGCTCGCTTACGAGCGCGGCACCGACATCGAACGATGCCGACGTCGACGAGAGCGAACGATCGGGGAATGCGTACGCGTACCAGCTCCACGCCAAGGCGCAAACCTTGAGCGGCAACCTCGTCGGCCACCTCGTCCAACTCCAAACGCCCGACGGAACGTTTCTCGGGCGCGTCGAGGCCGAGGATGCGCGCGGACTCTTACTGCGCGATCAAGACGGGGGCCGCGAATGGCGTCCGTTCGCGTCGATCGACAGGGTCGGCATCATCGGGGCGGGCACGCTCGACCTGGAGCTTACGTGGAACGCGGACAGCCCGTTCCGGCGCGGACAATACCTGGGTATCGCGCTCGAAGGCGATCGGATCGAAGCGGCGAGCGCGACGTTCGAAGCGCAAACCGCAGGCGGCCTCCGGCGCTTCAGCGCGCCGCTGCACGTCACGCTTGCCGGCGACGGCGCATATATCGCGCGATTCGCCGACAAGGCGTTCGGCGCGGCCGGCGGCTCGATACGGCGGATCAGGCTCAACCTGCATGTGGGCGCTCGCGTCGTCGACAATTCCGTGCGCGTCCGTATTCAGCTCCCGGACGATTCCCCGGCAGGCAGGCCACAGATCGCAATCGTGCGCTCGGGCAACGCCGCCGGCGTCGTCTGGGCCGATCCTCGCCTCTCCCTGTTCGCACTGGGAGCAGCTCCGCGTCCCGCGGCTCCGGAGATCGCCGATCGCGTCGCCTTCACGACGGACGGCCTCACGATCGCGATGCGATCGCCTGCGGCGTCAACGCCGGCAATTTTCGCGACGCACGAACTCTACGATCCGCAGTGGCAGGGGATGTGCTTCGGAAGCTGCCGGCCATTCCTGCAGCATTTCCAGGTCGACGGCTATCGGAACGGCTGGCTCGTGTCGGGAACGGGAACGATCGTGATTTTCGAAGCGATCGTCGTCGTACAAGCCGTGCTCGCAGCCGCATCGCTCGGCTTGCTGGCTCTGCTCGCAGCGCAGATGCGCCGAAGGGCGCCGCGATGAGACTGCGGGGACCCGCCGCGCTGCTCGCGGTCGCGACATTGGTCGTCGCAATAGGGTTGCACCTCGCTCGCGCGAACGGCGCCGCCGAGACCGCCGGCGATGTTGCCTTCGGACTCCTTTTCGTCGCCGCGCTGCTTCCGCGCGGTCTGCGCAGAAGGCGGCGCGGGGCAGCGGCCCACAAGTAAACCCCGATGCGATTGCTCATGCTTAATTGGCGCGATGCCTGGCATCCCAAAGCCGGCGGCGCGGAGTTGATCACGCTGCGCGTGCTCGAACGGCTCGCACGACGCGGAACCACCGTCGAATGGTTTTCGGGCGCGTACGCGGGCGCGCCGCAAAAGGAGGTTCGCGACGGCATTCGTTACGTTCGCGCCGGCACGCAGGCCACCGTCCACCTCGAGGCTTGGCGACGCTATCGCCGCAGCAGCGCGTTCGACATCGTCGTCGACCAAATCAACACGATTCCGTTCTACGCACACGCATACGTGCAGGCGCCGGCGATCGCGCTCATCTTTCAATTGGCGCAAGAGGTCTGGCGCTACGAGTCTCCGGCTGGATTCGGATCGCTCGGCGAGGCGCTCGAGCCCGCCTACTTGTGGCCCTACCGGCACGCGCACGTCATGAGCATCTCGGAGTCGACCATCGCGTCGCTGCGCTCGATCGGTTTTCAGGGACCGATCTCGCTGCTTCCGATCGCCGTCGACGACCCCGCCGAGCCGGCCGTTCCGCCAAAAACGGAGCCGCGCGACGTCATCATGCTTTGCCGGCTCACGCCTTCCAAACGCCCCGAGCACGCCATCGAGGCTGCGGCGGCGCTTCGTTCGCTCGGCTGGGCCGGCCGGTTCGTCCTCGTCGGAGGCGGCTCGCAGAAGTATGTCGAGCGCATCCGCGCACTGGGAACGTCGCTGCTCGGCGACCGTTTCGTTATGACCGGGCACGTCGACGACGAGCGACGTTCGCAGCTCTTGCGCGACGCATCGTGCATCTGGATGACCTCCGTGCGCGAAGGCTGGGGCCTGGCAATCACCGAGGCCGCCCGTCACGGAACCCCGGCCGTCGCGTACCGCGTTCCGGGATTGGTCGACTCCGTCGACGACGGCGCGACCGGCTATCTCGTCGATCCGAATCCGGAGGCCCTCGCCGGCGCTACCGCCCGCCTCTTCGAAGACGGGTACGCGGCGTTTGCCGAACGGGCCCTCGCCGCATCGCGGGCGTACGACTGGGCGATATCAACCGATCGTTTCGAGCGAGCCCTGCGAAATCGAATCGCCGCAAACCAAGTGCTGCTACCCACGACTTAAGGAATGCGGTACAGCGCTTCGAAGAACTTGGTTTGCACCGCGGCCGGCCGTTTGTAGACTTGCCGCCACGTCTGCGGTATCGGATAGTCGTCTTCCCGGATGACGACGCCGTCGAAAATGTTTCGGCTGGCCTTCCACTGCTTCATGTAGAACCAGCCGCTCGTAAGGCGATCGACAAGTTCCAGGTAAGCTGCAATTTGCTTCGGGAGCATTTCGTGCAAGGACGAAATGTTGACGAACACGTCGCACGATTTTGCCGGCAGCAGACGAGCTTGATGCGGCAGCAAGAAGGCGAGGCGCGACGCTTCGTATTCCTCCGCGATCTCGGCGTAGTTCTCGAATTCGCGAAAGGCAAAGATTTTTTCGCCTTCAAAGACCGCCCTCAAGTACTGTTGCGACACGTAGAGGGCCGGCGGGATATCGACGATCGCGTACTTGAGTTTCGGAAATACATTAAGAAACACAAAAGCGTTGCGCCCGTAGCCCGCACCGAGCTCGACGACCCTGCGAGGCTCGAAGCCCGGCGCCATGTCCGAACAGATCGATTGAAACTCGAGCACCGAGTTTGCGAGATCTTGAGAGACGAGCTTTCCGGCGACCCGTATGTCGAAGGGCGAACCGTAGGCCGGCTCGGAAATATTTTGCAGTAGCGCGCCCGAATCGCGACGCAGCGTATAAAGCCACAGCATCTTCGTGAGGATCGATAGCGAAGCAAGCGACGGTAAACTCAGTTGATCGTCTCGCAAGGACAACGCTCCGCTCAGCACTGCCGGCCAGTCGCGGAGTTTTGTACGCCTCGCAAGGAAGCGGAACTGCGCACTATCGGTGAAAAACGTGAAGGTGAAGTACGTGCGCGCGAGCGTGCGCTTGAAGTTGTCGAGCCCGCTCTCGCGCAGATCGGCAACGTTGCGCGCGTTGATGGTTTGCCAGAAGGCCGACGGACGAAAGACTTCGTCGCCCTTGTCGAGCGCCGCAAACATCCTCTCGAGCGTCGCCGACGAATCGTTTAACACCCCATACCTTCGGACCGCCCCCTCATAGCACCGTAAACAGGGGCTCGTCCGGCAATCCGGGCAGGGTACCCTCCCCGAGCGGCGGGGCGTCCGCCGCCGAGCCTGTTTCGGCGCTTTTCGAGAGGCGTCGCGATTCGCCGGTTGAAGTGGCAGGTGACGCCTCCCCGTGCGCGCTCTTGTAGCGCACGGGTCGCGCGTTCTGTTAATAGCCAGTTTGTCTAATAGCCAGTTTGTCCGAAAGGGGCTGTCATGAATTTCTTGCCAGGTCGGAGCTTTAAGCTGACCGGCCGAGGTTTTGGTCGCGTTTTCGTGGGTCTCGCAGGGCTGATGTCGCTCGCGATGATTCCGGCGAGCGCGGTCACCAACGAAACGGGAGAATATACCTTCACCACGAGCACCGATCCGTACGCGATCCTTGCCCTCAACAATAATACCGCGAGCGGCACGTTCGGCATCCAAGGGAATGCTGCTGGAGCGGCGGGCGCAGGCGTCTACGGATATAGCGACGTCGCGAGCGGTGCCGTCGGATACGGCCTCGCCGGTATCTCGCAAACCGGCTACGGCGTGTACGGCTCGTCTTACGGCGCCGGCATCAGCGCGATTTATGCGGAGAACCTAGGCACCGCGGGCGGCATCGGAATGCAGGCGACCAGCGCCTATGGCGTGGGTGCGAACGCGATCGGCGCCCAAAACGGCATCCAAGGCCAGACGAACGCAGCGTCCGGTTCCACCTTTGCCGGCGTTCTCGGCATCGATAACTCGGCCGGCGGCGCGGGTGGCGGCTCCTACGGCATCGCGGGAACCGCGGCTGGGAACGACACCGCCGCGGGTGCGTTTGCCAGCGGCACCGGCGACGCCCTTTATGCCAGTACGACCGGCGGCGGCTTCTCTGTCGAGGCTTCTTCCGACACGAATACTGCGATCGATGCATATACCGGCATCGAGACGACCGGCGGTGCCGCACAGATCGCCGCGGGGACCGGCGAAGGCGGCATCTTCTACGGGTTCTCCGGCGGGTCGACGGACCCGGTCGTGGCGGCGTTTGACGAGGCGGGCGGAACCGACCTCCTCGGCACCTATTCGTTTAACTCGGGCACCCCTGCGGAGTCGTTCATCGTCCAGGCCGGGTCGGCGGACAACAGTGGCTTCGTCTCAAATCCCGCCGCGAGCGACGTGCAAGTCAGCGGCGACATCTACGCCGACGGCGGGATTTTCACGGGTTGCACGACGTTCCCCGAGACCGATCCTTCCGATGACTGCGACAATCTGACGGACGCGCGCAGCGCGACGGGTAGCCGGATGAAGACGTACATCGCAAAGCAAAGCACGAGTACGATCGAAGATTTCGGCGAAGCGGCACTCGTGAACGGCCAGGCCAGCGTCGCGCTCGAGGCCAATTACGCGTCGTCGATCGCGCGCGATCACTCCTACCTTGTCTTCATTACGCCCGAAGGAGACAGCAACGGCCTTTACGTGACCGCAAAGACGCTCACCGGGTTCACCGTTCGCGAATCCAAGAGTGGCCACAGCAGCCTCGCATTCCAGTACCGTATCGTCGCGCACCCGTATGGATCTTCCGGAGTGCGGATGGCGGCAATGCGGCCGAGAGCCATGTCTACCGTCCATCGCTTGTCGGCAAGTCAGCGCATGCTCGTCAAGAAGCGCTTCATGGTCCACATGCGTCGCCCGGCTTCGATCGGCGCCCGGATCACGCGGCCGCCGCACATCTGGGTTAAGAACATGCATCGCAACTAAGAAGGATCCGTAAGGGAATGCGGCCTCCGGCAATGCCGGAGGCCGCGTTGTTTTCCGCACCGCAAAGCGTGAAGGCGGCGGGGTTTTCGGGTTGAAGTGGGGGGCGTCACGTTCTACTTGCCTTCGAAAGGGGCAGTTATGAATTTCGGTCCGAAAAGAACCGGTCGAGGCATCGGCCGCGTGCTCGTGGGTCTCGGAGCGCTGATGTCGCTCGCGATGATTCCGGCCAGCGCCGTCACCAATCTGACCGGAGAATATACGTTCACGACCAACACCGATCCGTACGCGATCCTTGCGTTCAACTACAACACGGCGAGCGGGTCCTACGGCGTTCAAGCCAACAGTTATGCCGCAGCCGGGTCGGGTATTTACGGTTACAGCGATGTCACCGGGGGCGCGGTCGGCTACGGCGTCGCCGGCATCTCGCAGACCGGCTACGGCGTCTACGGCTCGTCGTATGGCGCCGGCATCAGCGCGATCTACGCCGAGAACCTCGGCACCGGCGGCGGCATCGGCATGCAGGGCACGAGTGCTTACGGCGTGGGCATCAACGGCCTCGGCGCGCAAAACGGCGTCGTCGGGGAAACCACGAGCACGTCCTCGGCCAGCGACTATGCCGGCGTGTACGGCATCGACGCCTCGTCGGGAGCCGGTGTTGTCGCTTACGGCGTCTACGGGCAGACCGCAAGCAACACCGGTGTCCTCGGCATCGCAAATGGAAGCGGCTACGGCGTCACCGGCTCATCGACCGGCAGCTTTGGCGTCTTCGGAGAAGGGCTCGGCTACGGCGGGGGTTTCGAAGGCTATTCCGGCGCCGGAGTGTTTCCGGCTCTCGCCGCCGCAGAGGGCGCTCCTGGAACCGACCTGTTCGGTACCTACGGCTACTCCAATTCCGGAAGCGGGAACACATTTCCGGAGAATTTCATCATCCAGGCTAGCTCCGTGGACAACAGCGGTAACTCGCTCGTACCCGGCGCAAGCGACGTGCAGATCAGCGGTGACGTTTACGTCGACGGGGCGGTCTTTACGGGTTGCACCGCCTTCCCGGAAACGAGTCCCTTCTCGGACTGTGACGACGAAATTGACATCCGGAAATCCTCGACGGGCGCGAACTTGAAGACCTATAGCGCGCATCAGAGCATGTCGAGCATGGAAGACTTCGGCGAAGGTGCTCTCGTCAACGGACACGGCTATGTCCCGCTCGACCGTGCCTTCGCGTCGTCGATTGCTCAGGATCGTCCGTACCTCGTATTCCTCACCCCCGAAGGGGACAGCAACGGCCTGTTCGTAACCGGCCGCTCGCTTGCGGGGTTCACCGTCCGCGAGTCCAAGGGCGGCCGCAGCAGCATTGGGTTCACATACCGCATCGTCGCGCAGCCGTTCGGCGTTCGCGCGGTGCGCATGGCGGCGATCGCGCCTGGGCGTGCTCGCTTGTCGGCGCGCGTCGCGGGACGTCAAGCGCTCTGGCCGAAGACGTTCAAGAGCCGCATGATGCGCCCGGCAGCGATCGGCTCGCGGGTCACGCGCCCGCCGCACATCTGGGTCAAGAACATGCATCGGAGCTAACGTCGCTCTCAGTAAGGAACGCGGCCTCCGGCAAAATGCCGGGGGCCGCATCGCTTCCCCCCGTTGCGAGGCGCGGGCACGTAAAGGCTTGACGAATTACCGCTTGAAGCTAGAACGACACGTTCTTCGTGCCCGCGCTCTACGCGGCGCGCGGCTTCGCGTTCTTATTCAAAGCCTTCGAAAGGGCGTTATGGATTCTTTCTCTAAAATAACTGGTCGAGGTATCGGCCGCATGCTCGTGGGTCTCGGAGCGCTCATGTCGCTCGCGATGATTCCGGCCAGCGCCGTCACGACTTTGACCGGACAATATACGTTCACGACTAGCAGCGATCCGTACGCGATCCTTGCGCTCAACAACAACACGGCGAGCGGGTCCTACGGCGTCCAAGCCAACAGTTATGCCGCAGCCGGGTCGGGTCTTTACGGTTACAGCGATGTCGTGAGCGGCGCGGTCGGATACGGCGTCGCCGGCATCTCGCAGACCGGCTACGGCGTCTACGGATCGTCGTACGGCGCCGGCATCAGCGCGATCTATGCGGAGAATCTCGGCACCGGCGGCGGCATCGGCATGCAGGGCACGAGCGCTTACGGCGTGGGTATCAACGGCCTCGGCGCGCAAAACGGCGTCGTCGGCGAAACCACGAGCGCGACCACGGCGAGCGACTACGCCGGCGTGTACGGCATCGACGCCACGTCGGGAGCCGGCGTTGTGGGTTACGGCGTCTATGGGCAGACGGCAAACAACACGGGCGTGCTCGGCCTCGCAACCGGAACCGGCTACGGCGTGATCGGCATATCGGACAACGGGCTCTTTGCCGTGTACGGGCAAGCGTACGGCATCGCCGTGGGGGCTGAAGGCTATTCAGGCGTCCCCGGAACGGCGGGGTCCCCCGCCCTTGCTGCCGCAGAGGGCGCAGCCAATACCGACCTGTTCGCTACGTACGGCTACTACGATGCCGGAAGCGGCAACACGTTCCCCGAGAACTTCACGATCCAGGCCGGCACGGCAGACAACAGCGGTAACCCGCTCATACCCGGCGCGAGCGACGTGCAGATTAGCGGCGATCTTTACGTCGACGGCGCAGTCTATTCGGGCTGCGCGGATTTTCCCGAGACAAACATCACTAGGTGCGACGAAGATATTGACGTCGCGCGCAGCGCGACGGGTGCAAAAGTTCGGACCTACGCACCACAGCAGAGCATGAAGACGCTCGAAGACTTCGGCGAGAGCCAAGTCGTGAACGGCCAGGGATACGTGGCGCTCGACCGCACGTTTGCATCGACGATCGCGCGCGACACGCCGTATCTCGTCTTCATCACCCCCGAAGGCGATAGCAACGGCCTGTTCGTAACCGGGCGGTCGCTTTCCGGGTTTACCGTCCGCGAATCGAAGGGTGGCCACAGCGCCATCGGATTCACCTATCGCATCGTCGCGCATCCGATTGGCGCTTCTGCGGTGCGGATGGCGGCGATCGGCGCGCGGCCGGTCCATACCCTCGCGTCCAATCCTCGCATGCGCAGCCGGTGGCTCAAGCACCTGATCCGGCCGGCCTCGATCGGCTCCCGCATCTCGCGGCGGCCGCAGGTCTGGGTTAAGAACATGCATCGCAACTAGGAAGAACCCGTTAGGAAACTCGCGGCCTCCGGCAATGCCGGAGGCCGCGTTCTTTTTCCGAACGCGCAACGCGTGAAGGCGACGGGATTTTCGGGTTGAAGTGGGGGGCGACACGTTCCAGCGCTCGCCTCTTTTGGCATGCGCGAGCTAACGGTCTGCTCACTTGCCTTCGAAAGGGGCAGTTATGAATTTCGGTCCGAAAAGAAACGGTCGAGGTATCGGCCGCGTGCTCGTGGGTC
>PMHP01000200.1 GCA_003158195.1 Vulcanimicrobiota bacterium
AACTTGGTTTGGGGAAGCACGAGATTCCCGTCAAGAAATCACCGGTCGCCAGACCGAACGTTTCGGCACCGAGCTGGCCGGGGGCGTTGATGTTGCCGTCCGCGACGCCAATGCCTTCTTTTGAGCTGAGGGCGATGGCGAGGGGTTGGGTGTGAATGGAGATGACCGAACTCGGCGCAACGTTTCCATTCGCGGTTTCGGGAAATTCGCTGATTGTACCGCCGAGGCCGGCGCCTTCATTGGCAACGAGAATGAGTGCGGTCGTCGCTTTATGGGCGTTCTTGACGTCCGGCGTTAAGGAGCTGGGAACGGAATAAGGAGTAATACCGCCGCCGGAGCTGCCGGGAGGTGTCACTGGGGTCGCGCCATTTTGGGCTCGGGAGCATGCTGCGAGCGCCATCGCGAAGTAGACGGCCGCAAAGTAGTTACGTGGTTTCATTGTGATTCTCCGACGTTTTTCCAAGTTGGCGTGCCGCGGTTGCATTTTACTTAGCATCCCAGGCAGTTCCGTCTGCATATGTGACCGCCGAGACAACGCATGACGTGGCTGCCGTGCTCGTCAGTCTAAGATTGTGATTGATGGCGACACCAGGGCTGAATGTCCCAACGTCGTTAACGGTCGCGCCGTCGTCTAAGATGAAGATCACCCGCGAGATTGGTTTGGCAGCAGAATCGGAGAAGCGTACATGTAGGGCAGATGCGTCGACGATAGTGGAGCTGTCATTATTAACCCAGGCAGCGGCGGGCTTCGACACTTCGCAGCTCACGAGTTCGATCGGGGACGCCGAAGCGAGTCCGATCAGGGAGCTTAGGACCAGAGAGGTGAGCACTTTATTTATTCCTTTGTAGGTTTTGTTATGACTTTGTTACGCTTGGAGTGAATGGTCGGTGATCGTTGCGGCATTGCGTGCGATTTCCACGCTGCGGTACCCGAGAACGCTTAGCAACTTGCTGCTTGGGACTCTCAACGGTCCGGGCT
Organism: Vulcanimicrobiota bacterium; assembly: GCA_003158195.1. Classification (GTDB taxonomy): domain Bacteria; phylum Vulcanimicrobiota; class Vulcanimicrobiia; order Vulcanimicrobiales; family Vulcanimicrobiaceae; genus Palsibacter; species Palsibacter borealis. The sequence continues at coordinate 980 of PMHP01000200.1, forward strand.
TGTCCGCAATGCCTGGTGCGGGCTGCGGATAGGCTGTTGAAGCGGCGGTTGCGAACCGGATGTTGCCTTCGGTGTGCTGGATGACTTGGTGAATGTGCCCGTTGAGCACGGTGACTGCATCGAAACGCTGCAGCGCCGCGAGCACGGCCGTGCCGTCTTCGGTCGTCCAACCCCACTTCTCGTACAGCGCGTAGAGCGGGACGTGGCCGAAGACAACGATCGGTGTCGAAGATTTCTGAGCCGCGAGATCTTTAGCGACCCAATCCAGCTGCTCTTGGCCAAGTTTGCCGTCGATCTCGAAGTTGAAGACGTTGACCAGCACGACGAAGTGCACGCCGTTCATGTCGAACGAATGCCAGCCCTTGGGCGCATCCTTGCTGCCGAAGGCCGCAAGATAGTTGTCCGGGCTGCCGATGACGTCGTGCTCGCCCGGCATCACAACGAGCGGCGCCTTCAATTGCGCGAGCATCGATTTTACCGTGTCGAACTGCTCGGGCTTCGAGAGGTGCGTGAGGTCGCCCGTGTGCACCACGAACGACGGCTGGACTGCGAGCGCGTTGATGTCGTCGATCGTTTTCTTGAACGTCCCCACAACATCGGGGTTCTCGGGACGCGCGAAGCCGATGTGGCTGTCGCTGATCTGCACGAACGAGAGGCCGTTCTTCGCGCCGCGCGCGTCAGCTACGGAAGTCATAAGTCCTGAGGCGGAGAGCGTCCAAGCGATCCCGGCGCCCGTCCAGCTCACGTGCTCGATAAAATCTTTGCGTTTCATTTATAGCGCACCCCACGTTGCGGGGTGCGTGGCGCTCCACGCCCCCGCGCCGACGCTGCGGCGCGGGCCCCCGGCGTCATCTCCGGTAACGATAACGGTCGCCTTCATGTACGGGTGGAGCTCGCAGAAATACGAATACGTGCCGGGCTTGGTGAACGTGTGGGTCCAGGCACCGCTCGTGTCGAGAGCCTCGGAGTCGAAGCTCTTGTCGGTCGCGGTGACGGTGTGCGGCTCGTCATCGTCGTTAATGAAGCGCACCGTGTCGCCGACGTGGATTTTTAGCGGCGTCGGCGCGTATTTGAAGTCTTTGATGTGAACCACGAACCCGGGCATCGCTGCCGGCGAGGGGCTCGCGGCCGGCGCGATCGCGAGTATCGCGGCAACGAGTAAAGCGTACAAAGTCTGTCCTCAGAGAACCGAGCGCAACTGCCCGGTGCCGATGTACGCACGCGGAGCCTCCAGCGGATTGGTGCCGCGCTGCTTTTTTTTCACGACGTACCGAGTCATCCGGCGATCCCGGGCAACGCATACCGGGAGAGAAACCAACAATCGAAAGGAACGCCCGATGCTCCACCTCGTCGCCATTCTCGCCGCCACTTCGGTCGCCGCCGGAGCGCCCACAACTGCGCCGGCACCCGTCCAGACTGCTGCCTCCTCCTCATCGCCCACGAACGTCGCGATGCGCGGGACGGCTCCAGCCGCAAAGAAACCGAATCTCGAGCTTCCGGCCTGGACCCGCGAGCTAACGGTTGGCCAGCAACAAGAGGCCATGCGCGCCCAACTCGACCAAGAGTTCGAGATCTTCCGGAGCCCCTAGCCGCCAGCCCTAGGGCGGCGCCGGCAGGGCGGCCGTTTACTTCAGCTGTTCTACGTCGATCGAGGTCTTCTGGCCGACGGAGGTCAGGTAGACTTTCTCGGTCTGCTTGCCGCCGGCGGTCTTGTCGAACTCGATTGTCGGATCGCTGCCGTTGCTGCTGTTGTCGGTCTCGGCGAAGCTCGTGGGCAGCGTACTCTTGTACCAGCTGCCGACCGTCTGCTCCGAGTCATCCGTCATGTACGAGGTCATCGTGCCCGCCGAGCTGTCGCTCGTCGAGCTCTGCATCGCACCGGGGTAGACCGGCAGCCCGGTCCGTTTGTCGGTCGTGCCCTTCGGTTGAGGCGACGGGCTCGCGCTCGAGTTTGAGGCTGAGTTTGCGCCGGAACACCCCGCGGCGAGCACGGCGAGAAACACGGCGATCGTAGAGAGCTTACGCATGTCGTGCGACTCCTTGAAGAAGCAAGAGGATGATGAGTAAAAAGTCAGTGGCTTCGATCGAAGCCGGCCGTTTCGCGTTGTTGGCCGAGGGCGTTCGCGGCGACGGCTTCCGCGGCAACGCCGCGAGAGAGTTGATTTTGCTCGGCGCGCGAGAGCGAGGGTAGTTCGTTTCCCGGGCCGGCCGCAGCGCCTTGGTAGTAGTTGCGGTCGATGTAGGCGTCGGTCTGCGCGGTGTCACGGGCGGCCTTCGCATAGAGGTCCGGATTCTTGCCCGTGTACTCGCCGTTGCGAATGACTTCGCCCATCACCGTGAGGTTGTCTCGCGTATCCGTGAACCTGCGCTCTAGACTTTGCACCGAGCGCTCTGCTTGACCGTAAGCCGCGCCAATCTCTTGTTGGTTCAACCCCTGGCCCGCGGCATGCCCCTTTTCGATTTGACCGACCGCTTTGTTCAACGCCGCGTCCTCGCGCCCGAGGTGGCCGCCCGCGCGCTCGATCCCTCGATCGCGACGCTCGCGCCGCTGCGCGATTCGCCCCTCTCGCGCCCCGATGCGATGATCTTCGCCGAACAGCACGGCGTGCCGGTCAGTTCGACCGTTGCCAAACCGTATTCGATCGATGCAAACCTCTGGGGCCGCTCGATCGAAGCGGGCGTGCNNCTTGCGCGTTGAGCTGAAATGGCGGCGGCTCGCGATGGTTCCGGTCCATGGCCGTTTAACGGGCGCCGTTCGGCGCGCGCTGATGCGTGCGCATCATATGCAGTTGAGGGTGAAGTCCTGCCAGTCCGATTCCCAGTGAAACGGTTTGAGGACGATCAGCTTTGCCCGGTTGTGGAAGCCTTGCGTCATGTTAATTTTGACTGCCAAACCGTCATCGAACATGGCGAGCTCGGTCGTTTGCTTGCCGTTTTGCTCCGTCAGCGGCTTGTACGCACCGGGATAGGGTTTGGATTTCCACACGCTGCCGTTGGTCCTCATGCGCTCGACCATATAGGTGACTTCGTGGGAAGTGGTGTCGCCGTCGGGCCAACCCGTGGCGTAGCTCGACAAGTACAACTCGACTTGCGCCGGGCACCCATACTGCGGGTGCTTGAACACCGTCACATCGACGGCACCCATCGTCGGTGCCGCGGATGCCGCCGAGAACGAAGCTGCGTAAGCGGCGAGCGCCGCGAACAGGCTCGCCTTGAGCAGGCGGACCGGGTTGCTGTGCGCCGTCGGGCGCGATGAGAGCGTGTTAGTCATTTGTCCCTCAAGTGGTGGATGGGGGCGGCTGGAGGACCGGCCGCCTCTGTCATGGCCATAGGATACGGAATCGCTGCGCCGGCTCGTCATCGTGGCCGGTACGGATTTCTCAGTACTGAGGACGAAAGGGGGGCGCGTGGTCGGGACCCCCCTGCATTGCCCGCGCCTGATCGAACGCGATGCTGAACTCGGCGCGCTGGTTCGGTTTGCCGCTGCGGCTGCCGGCGGGACGCCCTCGATCGTCTTCGTTTCCGGCGAGGCCGGCATGGGCAAAACGCGCCTGCTCGACGAGTTGCGCGCCCAGCTCCAGCGCCGGGCGGCCGTCGCCGCCGTGGCTTGTCCGGCGTTTGCGCCCGCGTCGCTCGGCCCGATCTACAGCCTGCTCGACGCGCTCGCTCCGGAGCCGGCCTCGGCCGATCCGCCTTCAGGGAACCGCTCGCCCGAGGCCGGCCAGTTTCAGGTGTTCGCGCGGCTGCTCGACGGGCTGCGCGCCGCGGCCGCGCGCAAGCCGGTCGTCGCGACGATCGACGACGCGCACTGGGCCGACACCGCGACGCTCGAGTTCCTGAAGTTTGCAGCGCGGGCGCTCGTCGACGAACGCCTCATGCTGGTCGTCGCCTATCGCTCGGAAGACGTGGGCACATCCGCCGGCCTCGAGCGCGTCGTCGCGCAGATCGCACGCTCTCCGCTCGCGCGCAGCGTGACCCTGCAGGCGCTCTCCGGCGAAGGTGTCGCGGAGTTCATCGAGGCGACGGTCGGCGACGCGGCGCCTCCGGACGCGCCCTCGTTGCGCCGCGTGCGCGAACGCTGCGAAGGCAACCCGCTCTTCGTCGAGGAGCTGTTGAAATCGGCGCTCGAAAGCGGGACGCGATCGGGGCTCCTCAGGGGTGATCGCGTCGAAGTCCGGCCTCTCGCGCCAGCGAAGACCTCGAATCGCCCCCCGCGCGGGCGGGGCGTCCGCGATCGTAAGACGGCCACTAAAGCGCGCTGAAAATGCAGCCGGTCAAAAGAAAAGGGGCGCTCATGAGAAGACCTATATGCGTCGCTCTGGCGGTTGCGCTCTTGCCGGCGCTCCTTAACTGGTACCAACTCACTATCCGTCTCCGCCGTTCTTGAAGGTAATGCTCCTAGCGGAACTGAGACGTCCGATGTGACGACCCAAGCGAAATATCAAGTCAAAGCTCCAACCGGTTCTGCGCTCAACGGAACTCCTGGCTCCGTTAGTGTCGTTGTAACGAAAACACAGGCACGCCTTGTTACCAGCGGAGCTACAAAGGGTATGGTGTGGCATTTCAGCGCTACGTCTCCAGCTAATGGGTCCGGGATGCTGAACGCCACTCAGGTCATCAACGCATGCCGCACACTCGTGATATCGGGAACGACGGAGTATAAGTCAATCAACACTAACGGGAAGTTTTATCTGGACAACGTGGAGCTGTACGCCGACACCTCAACGACGATCGCCGCCGGCGCCTCGGCCACCTGGACAGATAGCGACTCTCCGTCGTCATCGGCACCCCTTACCGCGTCGTCCATCGCAGCAAATGATACCTTTAACACGACGTTTCTTTATAAGCCAGACGGCGTCGGAATGGGATCTGGTAATGGCGTGTGGGTTCCCTTGGGAGTCTTTAAATGGGGCTGGACCGCATCGGCTCAAAACGTCAATGGTACGTGGATGTTAGGCAGCGGCAGCAAGATTTCTAATCTCGGTACGGCAGCGCCGTCATATCCCTCGTGGAGCGGAGTTTTAACAAATGGTTCTGGATATTCTGCGACGCCCAACTGTTAACAATCTGGCTAAGCGCGTTTCGTGTGGCGCCCTCGTCTGCAGCCTATTCTTCGTTTTAGCCGCCGGTCAAACCGTTGGAGCGTCCGAGTTCGCATGGGGGCCTGAGAACAACGGTTTCTCAGTCGGCATCCGATTCGACTCCGCCGCATATTCCAAGGGTGCGCCCGTCACGGGCTCAGTTGCTTTACGGACGTCGAAAACCCTTAGCGACAAGATTTTGTGTCACGACTTGTCGGATTACGGATTTACCGTTATTCCGAGCGGCTCTACGAAGCCGCTTCCTACGACAATGAGCTTCGATTCAAGCGGATCGCTTGAGAAGTTGGCAAAGGCTCTTGAACCGAATACGATATTAGAACAGAAATTCAATCTAGCGCGGTTTTTTATTCTTCCCCCCGGTAGATATTCCGTGCAGGTGGAACGGTCGGTCCAATACCTTGGCGGCGGCGATGCGGGGCCTTTCATCGCGGATCCAAATTCCCCAGTGGTTTTCATAACAATAAATTGATAGCGAACTTGTTTCCGAAATGCGGTTACGACGACGCGCGCATGCTTTCGCCGCCATCGTCGAAACGAACGTCCCCGAAGCCATCCGATTACACAACGCGCTTCGCCTAGGGTCAAGTGTGGCTGACGCAGACGCCCGCCGTCAATTCCCGAAACGAACCCTTCTCGGGATGATTTGCCGCCCGTGGGGCGTTGAACTTTAGAGATACGTGGCGTCGTTTTATCGATGCTATGTGGCGCCGATCACGAGCGTGCTGCGCGCTGCCTCCACGACGTCGTCGGTGATTGTCGAAAGGTCGTTGATCTTCAGAATGCGACCGATTTGAACGAGCATGCGCTCAAGCAACCGGAAATTACCGCCGGTGATCCGAGCGATGGAAGCGACCGCCTGCGCGTCGGTGAAGTCGGCTTCGTCGAGCGCCAAGCCGAGGCGGCGCCAGTGGCGCGTGAGGACGAACGTAAGTTCGTCGCTCTGCAGGGGACGATAGTGATGCGCGAAGCCTATTCGGCTGTAGAGTTGCGGATAGCGCGAAAGCCGCTTCTCCATGCCCGGCATGCCGATGAGGATGAGTCCAACGCCGGTACGATCGAAAATATCGCGGATCAGCTCTACCGCCGTGTTGGAGAGGCGTTCACTCTCGTCAACGATCAGCACGTCGACCAAGCGGCTCCGACCGTGGTCGCGACGTCGCAGACCGGCTGGGCCGATGTGCTCCCGGATGCAGATGCCGACCTTCTCCATGTGCTCGTAGACCGTGTCCCGCAAGTCGCGCCAAGTGCCGAGCACACTTGCCGTGTAGAACACGGCCCGCGACCGCACTAACGCGGCGTGTACGCGATCGTCGTCGGGACTGCGCGGGCCCCAGTCCTCGATCAGTGGTTCGGCGAGATCCCAGTTCGCGCAGCGGCGCGCGGAAAGCGTCTTGCCCACACCGGCGGGGCCGAAGCATAGGCCGATGTAGAATCGCACCTCGCGAACGCGTACGTGAAGCTCGGCGTCAGCTCCCGCGCCGCGCTGGGTGCAGCGCTCAGCGAATCGGCGTAGCGGCCTCTTCCGGCGCCCATTCGGGGCCGCCGATAGGGCCGAGCGGGCAGGGCCTGCGGAACGGCGGCCGCAAGTCGTCCGCTCGTGCAGCACTGGTTTACGTATCCGAACATCGACCCCGTCGCGGTTCACCTCGGGCCGCTGAGCATCCACTGGTACGGGCTGTCCTATCTCGCCGGCTTCCTCGCCGTCGGCGCTTGGCTCGCGCGACCGGAGGGGCGCCGCCGGCTCGGGCTCACGATC
>PMHP01000059.1 GCA_003158195.1 Vulcanimicrobiota bacterium
CGGCGAGGAGGATCGGCGCTTGATTCGCACGCTTGAGTTCGTCTTGGCGCGCCTTTTCCTCGTCAAGCTCGCGCTGGCGCTCCTCCTCTAGCCGTTTGTCCTCCGCCACTTCGGCCGGGCTAGGCGTGCTCGGCGCGGTGACGGCCGCGGCCGTCGGGCTTGCCTGCGCGAGCGGCGGTGCGCTCGGCGGAAGCAGCACGGCGGGAGGCGGCGTCTCCGGCGGCGGCGTTTCAACGACCGGAACGTTGTTGAGGAATGCAGGCGGCGCCGTCTGCGCCGCCTGTAAGGGCGTTGGCAGTACGGCGGCCGTCTGTTGCGGCGACTGATTTTGTTTGCCGCTGTTAAGACCGAAGAGAATTCCGCCGACGACGACTGCGGCGATGACCAGACCGAGCAGGAGCGCGCGTGGTCCGATGCGGGTCACGCCCTCGACTCGTCCGTGGACGCCGAGCTCGTCGGGCGACTTTGGGCCTCGTGGATCAGACATTGTTACCGTCCCCCCGACTGATGCCGAATGTGGACGCGGCGTTCGCCGCGTCCGCCGCGACCGGTGCCCGCGTTGAGCACGAGGTCGATCGCTGGCGGCGTCCCATCGACGATGAAGAGATTGTCCTTGACGCGATAGTTGACGATCTGATCGTCGCCGGCGGACGAGACTTGGAACAACGCCGGGAGATCGGTCGGAAGTTTCGCGTACTCGATGAACGTGTGTTGAGAATCCGCGTATACGCGGAACGGCAGAAACGCGCTATCGCCCCACATGCGGTACGACGTGTCGAGCGGTCCGTTCGGTTGGAGCGGAAGCTCCGCTTGGCGCGAAAGTTCGGCCAGCCGCGCGGCTTCCACCGCAGCCGCAGCCGCGGCCGCCTCATCATCGGGATAGAAGTACGTCAGCCGCGAGTAGGGCGTCGTCGACGCGGAATTCAACCGCAGATAGTAGACGCGCCGAGTCGTCGTGATAATGAGGTTCGTTCGCAGACCGAGCGACGTCGGCTTGATCAAGACGTGCGGTGTGTTCCCGCCGGGTCCGCTTTGAGCCGCCGCGATCAGCCAGCGCGACGAATCGCCGGTTGCGATATTCAAAAGGCTCTCGTTGGGTTCCAGCGTGACGTCGCAGATGAACAGCGGAACGCACGCGAGTTGCGGTTCGGCGGGGCCGTCGACTGGATAGTGCAGCGCTCCGTCTGCCCCGACGTACGGTCCGCGCACTGGCTGCGGCAAAACGATTGCCGGCGCGGCCGTCGCGATCGGAACGACGGTTGCCGCCGGCGCAACGGCCGGAGCAATCGTAGCGGCGGGCAACACTCTCGCCGGCATCGCGGTGGCGATCGGCGTGGGCGAAGGCGGCGCCGTGACGACCGACACGACGATACTTCCGGCTGGTCCGGGTGCGCTCGGGGCAGCGATCGCGACCGCTGCGAAGGCACTGAACGTTATTATCAGCAACGGCAAAACTCCCGATCGCCGTATCATGATTTCTGCGTCCAGCTGAGCGCCGTGATGTGCAGGCCGATCGGGTTCTTTTCGATGCTGTCTTCGTCTTGAGGCGTTTCGAATCCGATGCTGATGCTCGCTTCCCAGTTTTGGGTCGTCAGAACCCGGTAGTTGTTCGTATCGTGCGCCACTTCGGTCCACTGCACGACGTAGCTCTGGGCACTGACCGGCAGGAACGTCATCGGCTCGTTTACCGCGACCGTTTCCTTTTGCGAGAGTTGGTACGGGTTGTGCGCGTTGTACCACACATCCATGTATCCGCTCGCCGGACCCTGGACCATCGCATACACGCCGGCGATGTTCTGCTTCTCGACGGCGCGGTCGCTCACGATGCCGCGCGCCATCGTGAGCCAGTTCGCTAGCTCCGCATGAACGATGCGCGGATCGGGCTGCGCGGCTTCTTGCGCGAGATGGACGTTGATCGGCAAGCCTTCCTGGTTTACGTCGACGATGTAGGGTACGAATTTGCTCTGACCGGCGACATAGACGAGGCCGGCGACGCCAATGACCAGTGCCACGGCTTCCAGCATCGCGAGCAGCCGCCAGTTGTAGGCCTGCTGGATGAAGTGTCCGTAGCGCTCGAGCCACGCGTTTTGCGCGTTGTAATACGGATCGTCGGTGACTTGCTCGGTCTTCTCGTGTTGATGGTCGTGCTTGCCCGGGATTCTGAGTTTCATTGCATCCTTCTTCGCGGGGAAGGCGAGGACTAGCGCCGAGGATCGAACGTGTTGTGACGGGCGACGAGGCCGAAGATCGGCGGAAACGGCGGACGCGAGCCGACGTAAACCGGCTTCGAGTCGAAATAGGCGTGGCTGTAGTCGTAAACGGTGATCCCGCCGGTCTGAGGCTGGACGAGAATCACCGCGCCGGCGGCAGCCTGGTTCTGGTTTTGAACGGTGCGGGCAAAGGCGGTGATCAGACTGACCCGCATCACGTACCGGCCATACGGCAAATGGTAGAAGTGGAAGCTGCCGTTAGAGTCGGTCTTCGTGATGCGGGTGTACGGCGCGAGTTGGGGATCCTCCGCCTGGGGCGTCCCGGACTGCGACGTATCGGAACTCTGGTTGATAGCATTCGCCGTCGAGGCGAGCGCCCATTCCGTGTACGCAAGATCCGGCAGGCATTCGACCTTGGCCCCGGCCTGGGGCCTTGCATCGGCGTTGCCGATCCGCAGCGTGAAGCTGCCGTCAATTCGGCCTTTACCCGGCTTCATGAATCGGGCGTACTGGTGGGCATCGAACGCTGGTGCCGCCGAGGTCGATGCCGGCGGGGGAGCTTGGCCGGTCAGGCCGAGTGCCAGCACACCGGCCGCAACACCGTAACGCACTCGCGAAAACGAGCTCACTGTTGGTCCGGATTGGGCAGGTGCTCGACGATCGGCGCCATGTTGTTTGGAAGCGGCCGCGATATTTTAATCTCGTCGTCCGGATCGCCCTTTTGAATCTCCTTCGCGAGATACGGCGACAAGGCCCACGGAGCAACTCGTGGCAGCACGTACGTATCGCGCTCGTACGGCTCGTACTGGGCCGAGTTCAAAAGGTCGGAGGGTGCCGACTGCGCTTGCAAATTGCCTTGCACCGTCTGGTTGCGGGCTGGCGGCAACGGCGTTTGCCGGATGATGGACCAGATGGCATCGTAGGGCCGCGCCTGCAGCCACATACACAGGACGATGCGCGGATGGGGATCGGCGCTCTGAACCGGGATGGTGTGACCAGAAAAGAGCCCACTGCAATTACTGTTGCTGATGCTTACGCCGCTACCGAGGATTCCACCGGGATCGACGAGCTTAGCGGGATTGAGGCCACCGAGAAGTCCAGCGAGTCCACCGAGGAGTCCACCGAAATGCATGCAGTAATCCTTGTACACGCCGTCGTCGCCGCCGCCGTTGAGCGCAATCGCACTGACCTCCGTCTGCCCGCTGTTCTGAAACGCCGCGTCCTTTGCAGCATCGGCCGCGTTGGTGACTATCGGCGTCGGAAGTTGACCCTGGGGGATTGTGCTGACGGCCTGTTTGAAGGCCTCCGTGTATTGGAGCGCGTTGTTGTCCTGCTGCGCGCGGTATTTGTCGTCCCACTCGAGCGTGCTGGCGATCCCCAGCTGACCCTGCGGCAACGGCACGGGATCGGAGGGAATAATCGTTACTTGGGACTTGTCGTGCAAACCGTACCAAAGCGGAAAATCGATGACCGGGACAACCGGCTCTGCGATCTGCACCAAGGTGCCGCTCGGAACCGGACCGGGTATGATTTCGATCGCGTATGGCGTCGGCACTCCGGGGACGCCCGGGACCGGTGAGCCGAGCTTCGTGTAATATCGGATGTAGGGATCCGGCACGGGCCCCTGCGGCGGATACGACGAGTAGCCTTCGAGCCACGGCATCGCCGTGTGATGAAAGGCGTCGTAGTAGCGAAAATCCTCGCTCTTCTGACCGCAGTTTTGCGGCTGGGCGCTGATGAAGTCGCCGCCGAGGGCGAACACGAGCGGAGTTCCCGACCACGACGGTGACGGGGACGGTGACGCACCGCCGCCTTGCTGCGACGAGCACGCGACGACCAAGGACGCAAACGCGATGAGGATCAGGTAGATAGAGCGCATGCTTGTGGGCTCGGCGAGGCGGTGGGTGGTAAGCCGGTCGGCGGCGGAGTGCCCGGCGTCGGCAGCGGAGCAATGTGGAAGCACGCGACCGGACGCCATGCGAAGGGTTGAAGGAACGGCGTGGCCCAACCCGGCGACGGCGAGAAGACGACGGCAAGCGGCGCCTCCCGCGGCACCGCGGTCGCAATGAAGGTGAGGTAGCGGTCGGGAACCCAGCCGACGTTGTAGACCTCGCGTGGTTGCGCGTTGCCCGCGTTCAACGCTCCCACCACGTTTTGGTAAGAAACGCTTTTGAGTTGTTGGATTTGTGTCTCGATCTTCCAGATCATGAGATAGCGCTCGGGTGCCAGATACGAGCACGTAAAGTCGTACACGTGCGGGTTGAACGAGTTGGGATCGTAGTTGGCGTCCTCAAAGTCTTGATCGGCTGGCGGATTCCCCACCTCGATGGCGCTGACGACCTTCGCGGGCGGCGGGGACGCGGTCGCCGGTGGTGGCGGCGGCGGGGGAGTGGAGCCGAGAAAAAGCTCGTCTGCGAGCAGCTGCTGCGGATTCGCCGAAGGTAACGGTAGCCCCTGAAGCTGTGCGTTGCGCGCATTTTCTGAGAACGACGCGACGAATTTCAAGTGCGCGACGTATGCGTTGGCCAGCGTTTGATCGGCC
>PMHP01000115.1 GCA_003158195.1 Vulcanimicrobiota bacterium
ACGACGACGAAGATGATCGCGACCCGTTAGGTAGTCCCGCCCGAACCAGCGTGATGTCGAATGATCCCGGCCCTTATGCGACCGACATCAACGTCATCCAGAACGTCTTCCCCCTCGCTGCACCACTGAGCGTTGACGTCGCTGCGCGACCGTTAGTCCGTTAGCGAAACCACGAGCGTCTGCGGGGTCGGTTTCAGCGCGAACGCCGTGTTGCGCGAGAAACCGGCGTCTTCGAGCAGCTCGAGAAGTTCCGGGAGCGTGTACGTCCGGCCGGCCGGCGTCATCGTGAGCATGACGAGTCCGAACATCGCGGGCCATGCGGGCGACACGCGGTCGTCGTTCGGAACGAACTCGACGGTTGCAAGACGGCCGCCCGGCACGAGCGCCGCGTGAAGCTTGCGTAGCAGCCGCGCGCAGACGTCCGGCGCGAAATGGTGCACGAAGTTGGGCAGCAAGATCAGATCGTACGAGCCCTCGAGCGGGAGCTCGAAGATGTCGCCCGGCACCGCCCGAAAGCGGCTCCCGATCCCGGCGGCGTCGGCTCGGCGTTCGGCGACCGAAAGCACCGCCGGCCAATCGACGGCATCNNATCGATGCTTGCAGATTCGCGCGTGCGATTGCAATGCCGAACTCTCCGTGCCCGGCGGCAACGTCGAGCACGCGCAGCGGTCCGGCGCTGGAGGCGCCAAGGTATTGCGCGACCAAGCCGGCGACCGGGCCGACGACCGGCAGCATCGTCTCGGCGAAGCTCACCCACGCCGCCGCGTCGGGAACGAGCGCGTCGTTGCGCTCGGCGCCGCCGCGACGCACCGCGTCGCCGATCCGCGCCGAGGCTTCGATCCGCCCGGGTCCCGAGAGAAAGGCGGCTACCGAACCGGCGTACGCGGGCGAATGGCGATCCAAGAAGACGCGGGCTTCGTCGCGCAATTCATATGCATCNNCCGGTGCGAGCGAGAAACCCGTCGACGCAGAGAAAATCGCACAGGACGGCGAGCCCGCGCGCGTCGGCGCCGCAGCGCGACGCCAACTCCGCCGGGCGACGCGCGCCTTCAGCGATCGCGGTAAACACGTCGAGATCGATNNCTCTAAGTTCGTCACGAGCAGATCCTCCAGATTCGGTCGAGATTTGCCCCGACTATATGCGCGACTCGTCCACGCAGCGTCCAGCCGGCAGGAGAACCCGCCTTGCGAAGCCGGAGTTGTCGGTCCCGTGACTCTTGCAGGTTCCGCGGCCGTATCGGTCCGCGTCGTCCTCTTTGGAAGTCCGCACCTCATCGTCGACGGGGTGAGGGCTCCGTTGCTCGCCCCGCCGCGCACGGCGCCGCTGCTCGCGATCCTCGCGCTGCGCGGCTCGGTCGCGCGTGAACGTCTGGCCGCGCTCCTGTGGCCGGACGACGACGACATCACCGCGCGGGCAAACCTGCGCCGCCACCTCCATCGGCTTACCAAGGCCCTGCCGGAGAGCGAAATGCCCTACGTCAGCACCGAAGGGACGACCGTCTCGTGGAACGCTCCGGCGCACTGCGAGATCGACGTCCTCGCGTTCGAGGAGGCTCGGGCGGCCGAACGGTGGGAGGCCGCNNTGCGCGAGGCCTTCGTCGCCGCAACCTTGCGCGCCGCTTCGGATGCGGCCGCGCGCTTCGACCATGCGGAGGTTGAGACGCTGGCGCTGCGGCTCCTCGAGCACGATCCGTGGCGCGAGGACGCGCTGCGCCGTCTCATGACGGCGCGCTACGAGCGTGCCGATCGCGCCGGAGCACTCGCTGCCTTCGACGCNNTCCGGCGCGCATGCCGTTCACCGGCCGCGACCGCGACCTTGCAACCATCACGGCGCGTTGGGAAGCTGCGCGCGCAGGGAACGGGTGTGCTTTGGCCATCCGCGGCGAACCCGGTATCGGCAAATCGCGGCTCGTCTTCGAAGGCGGCACGCTCATTGCGGCGCAGGGTGCACGCGTTCTTGCCGGCGGCACGTCGGCTCCCGAGGCCCGGCCATATCAAGCGGTCGTTGAGGCGTTGCGCGCCGCGCTTGCGCCGCTGCTCGCCAACGACTCCGATCCTCCGTGGCTCGCGGCGCTGGCGACGCTCGTCCCGGAGATTGCCGCCGAGCGCCGCGCGCTTGGCGCACCGGTACCGCTCGACGCAGCCCGCGAGCGCAGCCGGCTCTTCGATGCGGTCGGCAATGCCTTTGCGTATCTGGCGCGTTCCCGTCCGCTTGCGGTGATTCTCGAGGACCTGCATTGGGCCGGCGACGGAACGCTCGACCTCGTCGAGTTGCTCGTGCGCCGCGCGCCGGGACTGCCGCTGCTGCTNNGTCGCGACCCTGCGCACGACTGAAGCGCCGCGTGCGTCACAACGCATACGGCGGCTCGAGGCCGACGGCACATGCACGGCGATAGCGCTCGGCCCGCTTTCGCGCGAGGACGTGCACCGCATCGCTGCGCGCGTGCATCCGGCGGCCGAAGCTGCCGCCGAAGAGCTGTACGCGCAGAGCGAAGGCAACCCGTTGTTTCTCACCGAGGCGATCCGGGATTTCGTCGAGCGTCCGAGCGGCGCGCGTCCCGCGTCGGACGTCGGCAAGACGATCGGTGCGCGGCTCGATCGTCTCGACGAGAACGTTCGAACGCTTCTGGATGCCGCGGCCGTCTGCGGGAAAGGCTTCGATCTCGACACGCTTTGCGCGGCCGGCGGCTGGAGCGAAGCGCGCGTCCTCGATGATCTCGACGTGCTGCTCGATCATGGCCTCGTGCGGCTCTCAACGGCGCGGGACCGAACGCGCTATACGTTCGCCCACGATCTCATTCGTGCGACCGCATATGACTCCGTGGAGGCCGGCAGGCGCCGGATACTGCACCGCCGCGTGGCCCGAGCGCTTGCCGCGCAAGCGGGCACGCGCGAAGAGGACGCGGCACCGATCGCTGCTCATTTCGACGCGGCCGGCCGCGCCCAGGANNGCGCTTCGAGCTGTATGCGATCGGCGAGGAGGCGGCCCGCCGCTTGGGCGATCGCGAAGCGCAATTGCATGCGAGCGCCGCGATGCTGACACTAGCCGAGCACCTGAACGCGGAGCGACTTGCGGACGCGCTTCATCGGCGGATCGCTACGTTGCGCGCGACCGGCCGGCGCGACGAGGCCACGACCGCAATCGATCG
>PMHP01000242.1:0-3937 GCA_003158195.1 Vulcanimicrobiota bacterium
GCTTGGAAACCATAGAGCCTTATACTTTATGGCCTACTCGAGGCCGCGTCATTCGCCATTTGTCGAACAGCCGGGGCTTTACGTTCACCCGCCCTACATTTTCTACCAACCACGCTAGATTTTCGCCATCCGAAAGCGGACGGCAGGAGCGTCCCCCAAAATCTGCCGATACAAAACGACGATGATGCGGCGCCTGTTCTCGGCTTTCGCCCTTGCGGCTACCCTTGGCTTCGGCGGTGCTCCCGCCGCGGGCGCCACTGCCCCGCAACCCTCCGATGCGCTCGTGAAGCTGTTTGCGCAGAGTTCGGTCGACCCGAGCCTCTTTGCGGGGACCTTTCCGATTCCGGTCACCGACGTCGACGCGTTCGTGAAGTCGTACGTTGCGCGGATCGGCGCACCCACCACCGTCGCCCCGGATGGTGCGGGGTACGATCTCACCTCGCCCCGAGGGTCGATCAAAGCCGACATCAAGCTCGATCAGCAGGGAAAGATTTCGAGCCTGCTCTTTCACGACGAACTCTCGCAGGACAACTACGCGGCGCTGCTGCGCGTGCTCTCCGCCGATACGGTCGTCCCGGATTGGTTCGAGCCGTCGTACCTGCACGACGTCCCGACGCACAAGCTCGTGTCGCTGCTCGCCGACATGCACGCCAAGCTCGGAAAGCTCGTTCGCATCGAAACGCGCGACCGCAAGTACGTTGCCGTCTTCGAACACGGCGAATCGCACGCGCAGATTTCGGCGGATATCGACGACCGCATCGACTATCTGGGTTCTCGAAAACCTAACTCAGCCGCGTAGGCCGAGCGCCACCATCATCTCGTACCCGACGCCGAGCGCGCGCTCGTCGATATCGAACCGCGCGTTGTGGTGCGGGAAGGACGTGGCTTCGCCGCCCCGCGCGCCGACGATGAAGTAGGCGCCGGGGCGCTGCTCTTGCATGAACGACATGTCTTCCGCCCACATGACGATGTCGTGCTCCACGACGTTGTCCGCACCGAGCGTCGCGCGCCCGACCTCGCGCACCACGTCGTTCGTCGCCCGATCGTTGACGGTCGGCGGATACGACCAGTGGTACTTCAACTCGTATTCGAAGCGCATCGCGTGCCCGAGGCCCGCGAGGATGCGCTCCATCCGTTCGGGCATCGACTTGCGGACCTGGGGATCGAAGCTGCGCACGGTGCCTTTCATCTTCGCTTCCGCCGGGATGACGTTGAACGTCGTACCCGCCTCGAACTTGCCCACGGTGAAGACCGCAGGATCCTTCGGTGCGATCTCACGACTGACGATCGTCTGAAGCAAGGTCACGAAGTACGCACCGCCGACGATCGGATCGACCGCGAGCTGCGGCATCGCCCCGTGGCCGCCCTTACCGCGGATCACGAGATCGTACTCGTCCGCCGAGGCGAAGAACGCGCCGTCGCGCACGCCGATCTTGCCGACGTCGAGGCCGCTGAAGAGGTGGAGCGCGAACGTGCGATCGACGTGCGGATTCTCGAGCGCGCCGTCCTCGATCATCAAGCGGTTGCCGGCGTAGCCCTCTTCGCCCGGCTGAAAGCAGAACACGAGCGTCCCGGGAACCTCCGCGCGCCGCTCCGCGAGCGTCTGCGCCGCCGCGAGCAGGATCGAAACGTGCCCGTCATGGCCGCACGCGTGCATGACGCCGGCGCGCTGCGAACGGTATTCGGCTTCCACCAGCTCTTCGATCGGCAGCGCGTCCATGTCGGCCCGGAGCAAGGTTACCGGTCCCGGCTTTCCCCCGCGCAGGGTGCCGAGGACCCCGGTTTTCCCGATCCCGGTGCGGACGTCGTCGAGCTCGAGCTTCGCGAGCTCCGCCGCGACGAAAGCCGCCGTCTCGTGCTCCACAAGCGAGAGCTCCGGGTTGCAGTGCAGCTGCCGGCGAACACGGATGAGGTCGGCGGTCGGGACCTGCTCGGGCGCGATCATCCAAACTCAGTTCGCGCCCAGCCGCCCAGCCGTTTTTCACATGCTGAAAGGAACCGCCCACACTTTTCGCCCATATGGTCCGTGGCGGCCGGGGGCCGTGCCGCCCGATTTCAAGCTAGCGCCCCGGCGCTTCTGGGGAGGATTCCGTGGCCAAAGCGATCTCGACGCCGGCGCTCGAGCGGCACGGGCTTAGCGACGATCAGCTGCGCTGGATGCTGCGCAACATGTACTTGCAGCGCATGCTCGACAACCGCGGCTTCCAGCTCAACCGCCAAGGAAAGATCCCGTTCGCCACCGGGAGCGAGGGCCACGAGGGGATTCACGCGGGCGCCGCGCTCGCGTTCGAGCGGGGCAAGGACGTTCTGGTTCCCTACTATCGCGATATCGGGCTGTGCATCGGGATCGGCATGCCGCCCCTGCAGGCGCTGCTTTCGATGTTCGCCCGCGGGCAAGACGTCTCGGGCGGCCGCCAGTTTCCCAATCACTACTCGTCGCACGCACTCGGTATACTCTCGATCAGTTCGATCATCGCGGCGCATTGCTCGCACGCCGTCGGCGCGGCCTACGCGATGAAGCTTCGCAAGCAAAGCGGACGCGCCGTCTTATGCACGTTTGGTGAGGGTGCGACCAGCGAAGGTGAGTGGCACGAGTCGATCAATTTCGCGTCGATCCATAAGCTGCCGATCGTGTTTCTCTGTGAAAACAACGGCTGGGCGATCTCGACCCCGAGCGAACACCAGATGGCGGTGCGCGACGTCGTCGACAAGGCGCCGGGCTACGGCCTGCCTGGGGTCAAGGTCGACGGCTCCGATCCGATCGCGACCTACGCCGTGCTCGCCGGCGTGATGGATCGCGCGCGTTCCGGCGGCGGCCCGACGCTCGTCGAGGCGACCTGCTACCGGTTCCTCTCGCACACGACGGACGACGACGACCGGACGTACCGCACGCGCGAAGAAATCGAGCGCCACCGCAACCTCGATCCCGTGCCGCGCTTCGAAGCACTCCTTGCCGAGCACGGAATTCTCGCTTCCGACGACGCCTCGAAGATGAAACGTGACGTGCTGGCCGAGGTCAACGCGCTGACCGACGAGGCCGAAGCGCTGCCTTATCCTGCCGCCGCCGAGCTTTACACGAACCTCTACGAAGGAGCGTACGAACCATGGCTTTAGCGTCGACCGCGAGCACCGTCATGAACAACGTGGAAGCGGTCCGCACCACGTTGTACGAAGCGCTGAAGTCGGACGAGCGCACCCTGATCCTCGGCGAAGACGTCGGTGCGCGCGGGAACGTTTTCCTGATCACCAAAGGGTTCATCGAAGAATTCGGTCCCGAGCGGATCATCGACACGCCGCTTGCCGAAGCCTCGATCGTGGGCGTCGCCGTCGGGATGGCGATGGAGGGACTGCGCCCGATCGCCGAGATTCAATTCGCCGACTTCATCTATCCCGCGTTCAACCAGATCGTCGGCGAAGCCGCCAAAACGCGCTACCGCTCCAACGGCGACTACACCTGTCCGCTCGTGATCCGGACGCCTTACGGCGGCGGCGTGCGCGGCGCACTTTCGCACTCGGTCTCGATCGAGGCGCTCTTCTATCACGTGCCGGGGCTAAAGATCGTCGCTCCGTCCTTTCCGGCCGACGTCAAGGGCTTGCTGAACGCGGCGATCGACGATCCGGATCCGGTGCTGTTCCTCGAGCACAAAAAAACCTACCGGCTCGTCAAGGGCGAGGTACCGAACGGACACTTTACGATCCCGATCGGCAAAGCGGAGGTCAAGCACGCGGGCGACCAGCTCACGGTCGTATCGTACGGGCTTTACGTTCATCAGGCGATCGAGGCGGCGAAGCGCCTGGCGGCTGCGGGCCATTCCGTTGAAGTGATCGATCTGCGCTCGATTCGACCGATGGATCGCACCACGATCCTCGAGAGCGTTCGCAAGACGCGCAAACTGCTGATCATTCATGAGGACAACAAGTTCGGCGGCATCGGCGC
>PMHP01000242.1:3995-4179 GCA_003158195.1 Vulcanimicrobiota bacterium
CGACGATTACGATGCCGCAGCTCGGTGAGACCGTCACCGAGGGGACCGTCGCTCAGTGGCTCAAAAAGCCGGGCGACTCGATCGAGAAATACGAATCGTTCGTCGAGGTCTCGACGGACAAGGTAAATGCCGAGGTGCCCTCTCCGGTGAGCGGGGTGCTTCGCGAGATCATCTGCCAAGAAGG
>PMHP01000213.1 GCA_003158195.1 Vulcanimicrobiota bacterium
GCACCTTCCGAAGAGGAGTTCCCATGCTCAAGAGATTTTTCGCTCTGCTCGCGCTGATCGTTCTTCCGATGGCATCACCGGCAGCGACGTCCACGGCCTTCGATGCCGGGTCCGTGCACGTCGATCAGTACGGAAGCGGATCGCCGGCGCTCGTGCTGATTCCAGGCTTGACCGACTCCGGCGCGGTGTGGACTACGGCGGTCGCACGCTATGCAAGCACGCACACGATCTACGTGTTGACGTTACCCGGTTTCGGCGGGCGCACCCCGGTCGCCGCGCCGATGCTGGATACGGTCGATCGCGACGTCGCTGCTTTTCTGCCCAACGCGGGCAAGCCCGTGCTCGTGGGTCACAGCATGGGCGGGAGTCTAGCGATTCGCCTAGCGGAAGAACACAGCGATCTCATTCGTGGCGCGATTGCGATCGATGGGCTGCCCGTATTCGCGGGAATGGACAAAATGACCGCACAAGAGCGCGCCGACCAAGCAGCGAGAGCGGGCGCGCGAATTGCGCGTGCAACGCAAGCGCAGTATGACGCCGGTGAACGCCAACAGGTGTCCTACATGACCAAGCCCGCGAACCTCGAGACGGCACTGAGTTTCGGCAAAGGCGCCAATATCGGCGCCACCGCCGAATACATGCAGGAACTGATGTCGGCCGATCTGCGGCCTGGGCTTTCAAACGTGACGGTCCCCCTGCTGGAGATCGGGCCGTTCGATGCGTCCATCGATCCGCTGAACCCCTATTCTCCGACGCACTCGGTGACTGAAAAGCAGGCGTACTACCAGCAATTGCTGGCGGCCGACCCGGCGGCGAAGGTGCAAATGGTCGACGATTCGCGCCATTTCATCATGCTCGATCAACCGGCCGGATTGTTCGCAGCAATCGACGCTTTTTTGGCACCCTTGCAGTAATCCGTTCCATCCGACGACGGGCGACCCCGGTAGTCGTACCCTTCGCGCTAGCCGATAATAAAGACAGCAAAACCTGCGAATCGCTACCGCTCGCTCAAACGGCGATGGTATGAATCCGCAGCTTGACCATCAGGGGGGTTATTCTATGAGAATCGGCTCGTTTCGAGACCTCAGTGCCGGTATTCTGGCCGGAACATTTTTCTTGGCGTACAGCCTGCCGGCGGAAGCGGGGGTTGCTTCGTACCGGTACTCACTTTCTTCGAGGTCTTGCGGCAATTACGGTCGGTTCGCCGGGACCGTGTCGCCCTCGGCGCCATACCGCTATGAGGTGGAGACCGATAGCGCAAACCGCATAGTCCGCGTCACTCGCTACTGGAACAATCGCGCCTTATGGGAAACGCGCAACACGGCTTTTAACACCGCGAACTTGCCGATAGCAACCACGACGTCTGAAAGCGGCGTGACGACCGGAAGGAGAAGCACAGAGAGGGACAGCTCAGGCTGCATCGTGCGCGCTGCCTCGTACGCGATGAGCGGTGCGAAGACCGGAAGCTCAACGTACACCTACAGTGGTGAGTACATTGAAGGTCATGGCTTCTCCGCCGATGACAAGCCCCTTACGGTTAGCCGCCTTTACTACAACGCTGACGGCCTGCTGGCTCGAAGCGTCTGGTACTCCAACGCACTTGATGTAAGTCAGTGGACGGACGGCACAATTGATCCATCAACGGGGATGACGACGGAGAGCCATCAATATAAGGACTACGGAAAGACCCTGGTATCTCGAACCGTTTTCCAATACGACGCCAACGACGTCATTGTCCACGACGATTCATTTGACGCAAACGGTAGGCATTACGTAGGCAAAGACTACAACGACGGCTCTCTCGTTAAGAAGTCCTATACTTTTGTTGACGGCAGTACGAGCGTAGTTACTTATACAAATGATGCGCAGGGCTACACGACGGCAGCGGAAGAAAGCGATAATGGTGTGGTGCATTGCAGATTTGCTATCGAACGTCGAGCCGACGGGACGGTTATGCGTACGGTAGTGCGAGCTGCGGACGGAACCATGTTGGCAGAGTATCCGGATCACCTGGCCACGGAGTGCTATGCCAACGGCACGGTCGTTGGCGGCTTCCAAGGAACAATCTACAAATCCCCGCCCTGGTGGTGATGGGAAAGGCGCCGAAGTCGCGCAAGTCGAGGACCGCACCACGCACGAATCGACGCTCGTCCGCAGCACGCGAAGTCGAAAGACGGCACAGCGCGACGCGCCTGCAAAACTCGACCGCGGGAGAGAATAGCAGGCGGCGGCGGGCGCTAGCGTTTCGCTAGAAGGCTCCTAGGCTTCACGGTACGATCCTACCGATTTTTCCGTTGCCGGTTTCGGTGAACCAGAGATTGCCGTCGGGACCAGGCGTGATCTGAGTCGGGTTCGACAACGAGCCGAATTCCGTGATCGCGCCGCTCGTGGTAATCCTACCGATTTTTCCACTGCCGGCAGATAAATTGCCCTCGTCGGTAAACCAGAGATTGCCGTCGGGGCCGGCCGTGATCCCATATGGGGCCGTCAACGAGCCGAAATCCGTGATCACGCCAACCGTGGTAATTCTGCCGATAAATGAGCTGCTACCAGAGCTTCCGGTGAACCAGAGATTGCCATCGGGCCCGGTCGTAATAAGGTCCCCGGCGCTCACCGCCGAGCCGCCGCCGCCGAATTGGGAGATCGCACCAGCTGTGGTGATCCTGCCGATAACTCCACTGCTGTTCTGGGTCCCGGGGTTGCTCAATTCGGTGAACCACAGATTGCCGTCGGGCCCAGCGGTGATCCCTTGCGGCTCCAACAACGAGCCCCCGAATTCGGTGATGACGCCGGCCGTGGTAATCCGGCCGATTTTTCCACTGCCGGCAATACCCATGCTGTTAACACCTTCTTCAGTGAACCAGAGATTGCCGTCAGGCCCAGTCGTAATCCCAGCCGGCTCCAACAACGAGCCGCCGAACTCGGTGATCACGCCGGCCGTGGTAATCCTGCCGATTTTTCCGTTAAGAGCCTCTTCGGTGAACCACAGATTGCCGTCGGGACCAGTCGTGATCTCAGCCGGCGCCGACAACGAGCCGCCGAACTGGGTGACCACGCCGGCCGTGGTAATCCGGCCGATTTGTCCAGTGGTGTTGGCGCCGCCGCCTAATTCCGTGAACCAGAGATTGCCGTCAGGACCAGCCGTGATCCCGGCCGGCTCCGACAACGCGCTGCCGAATTCGGTGATTGTACCGACTGACGAAGCAGTCGGCGTGGGCGAAGGCGTTGCGCTGGGCGACGAGCTCGGGACGGCGGACGGGCTGGAGGACGGCCGGGCCGTCGGGGTAGCCGATGGCGCCGTCGACGGCACGCTTCCCCCGCTGAGGATCGGCGCAACCGGCGCGCCGCTACTCCCGCCACTCCCGCCGCACCCGCAGAAAACTGCGAGGACGACAATAGTGAATGCGCCTTGGTGATAAGACCGCGTACTCATCGTTCATCCTAATTTCGAGGCTGCTGCGCTATCACCTAGAGGTCTAGGAGCGGCGCGTTCGGGCTCTGGAACGCGATGCGCGAGCGATGCAAGTGCACGAACGTGGTAGCGCCAACGGGAGTCGAACCCGTCTCTCAGCCTTGAAAGGGCCGCGTCCTAACCGATAGACTATGGCGCCGCGTTCGTGTGGGCCCGGCTGGATTCGAACCAGCGCGCAACCAGTTATGAGCCGGCCGCTCTACCGCTGAGCTACAGGCCCGCGAGCCTCCGCTCTTGCCTTTTCCGGCATAGGGGCCCTTTTTGCTCCTCCCTGCCGGTCTTCGCGCCGAACAAACATCCGAAAGATTCTTTGAACAGTGTATTGACATACCTGTCAGGAAGTGTATACTGATGGTTATGTCAGTGCTTGCAGAGCCTACCCGGCCACGAACGAAGGTCGACCCCTCCCTGGCGGATTTTCATGCCCGGGACGTGGACTTCGGCTTGGACGCGAGCCGCATCACCGATTGGTGCGGCGGCGATACCTGGCGCACGCTGTACTTTAATGCGCTCTCGATCACGTTCCCGGTCGGCGAGCGCTTCTTCATCAGTTCGGTGGCGCATTTTCGCAATCGGATAACCGATCCAAAGCAGCGCGCCGAAGTCGCAGCGTTCGTTACCCAAGAGGCGATGCACACGCGCGAACACGTCGCCTATAACGAGGCGATCAAAACGATCGCCGACGTCGATGCGATGGAAGCGATACTCAACGATCACATCGAGAACGTCGTCAAGAAGCATCTCCCGCCGCTCGGGCGCCTTGCCGTCACCTGCGCGCTCGAGCACTTCACCGCGATCATGGCGAAGGACACGCTCGAAAACCCGCCGCAGCTCGAAGGTGCCGTACCCGAATACGCGCGCCTCTGGACCTGGCACGCGCTCGAAGAGTGCGAGCACAAAGCCGTCGCGTTCGACGTGTTCCAAACCGTCACCGAGGGCAAGAAGAATTGGCTGCGGGTGCGCATCATGCCGCTCGTCACGTCGAACTTCATCCGCCGCAACGCCCAATTCATGTACAAGCTCATGAAGGCGCAAGGCCATCATCGCTCTCCGATCGCCTGGGCGAAGCTGCTCTGGAGCATCTTCGGCAACCCCGGCCCGCTGCGCCGCATTATCCCGGCGTACCTGAAGTACTACAACCCGAACTTCCACCCGAACCAGATCGACGACAGCGCCGTGCTCGAACGGACGAAGAAGCTCGTCGACTCCTGGGCCTAGGTAATCTTTGTCACCCTGAGCGGAGGCGCGGAGCGCCGGAGTCGAAGGGCCGACGGAGCTTGCCGAAATCCCGGTTGCCCCTCGACAAGCTCGGGGTGACAAGGTGCAGGGTAGAGGCGCGGCGGTCGTCGTACCGCCGGGGACATGACGTCACGGGCGGGTTTTAGCGGGGCGATCGGCGACACGCCGCACATCGTGTTGCCCAAACTCAGCGCGGCGTTGGGGCGCACGATCGCCGGCAAAGCGGAATTCCTCAACCCGGGCGGATCCGTCAAAGATCGCGCGGCCAAGGGCATCGTTGACGACGCCGAAGCGCGTGGCGCGCTCGCGCCGGGTGGAACGATCGTCGAAGGGACGGCCGGCAATACCGGGATCGCGTTGACGTTGATCGGCAACGAGCGCGGCTATCGCGTCGTCATCTGCATCCCCGACGACCAGTCGCCCGAGAAGTTCGAGCTGCTTCGCACCTTTGGCGCCGACGTGCGCGTCATCGAAGCGGTCGCCTTCACGAACGACAACAATTACTATCACGTCGCGCGCCGGATCGCCGCGGAGACCCCGGGCGCGCTTTGGGCCGATCAGTTCAACAACACGGCAAACCGCCGCGCCCATTACGCAACGACGGGCCCCGAGATCTGGTCGGCTTTCGGTTCGCGGCTCACCGCCTTCGTCGCGGCGTGTGGAACGGGCGGTACGCTCGCCGGGACGGGGTCGTTCCTGAAGGAGCGAAACCGGGAAGTTCGCATCGTGCTGTGCGATCCGCTCGGGTCCGCGCTCTACAGCTTCGTCAAGCGCGGCGTGCTCGAGCCCGACGGTGATTCCAATGCCGAAGGGATCGGGATCAAGCGCATCACCGAGAACTTCAAAGACGCGCCGGTCGACGACGCACTGCAAGTCGACGATCGGGCGATGGTCGAGATGGCTTACTGGCTCTTGCGCGAGGAGGGACTGTTCGTCGGGGGCTCGGCCGCGCTCAACCTCGTCGGAGCAGCGCGCTACGCGCGTACGCTCCCCGAAGGCAGCACCGTCGTCACGATCCTCTGCGACGGCGGCGAACGCTACCGCTCGCGGCTCTGGAACGCCGCGTGGCTTGCCGAGAACGACTGCACGCCGCGCGCGACGGACCTCTCGTTTCTCTAAGGATGCTACGACCGCACGATGACGTCGATCCACGTGACGGCAAGCGAGCCGTAGTCGGGATTCGGGCAAGCGGCGAGTAGGCGATACGTGCCGCCGGCGCGCGCGGAAACGTCGAAAGCCTCGACGCCGGCGAGCGAACGCGTGCCGCCGGCGTTCGGAACGAAGCGTACGGCGACGCCGGACGCCTGCGGCGCGCGCAGCAGCTCTTCCCAATCCCGACGCAGGACCGGCCGCCATAAGCCGTCGATCCGCGACCACTTGGGGATACGGCTCTCCGCGACGAGCGCAAACTGCGGCGGCAACTCGCATTCGCGCGCGAACGGCAGAGGAACGGCGTTGCCCGCCGCGACGTCGAGCGCCTTGTCGGTCAGCGTCGCGTGCGCTCGCGTCAGCCGGTAGCCCTCGTTCTTCCAGCCCTCACCCTGCCAATCTGCCGGAACGACGAACGTTGCCATCGCATACGGTGCGAGATCGATCCGCGCGTCGAGCGAGCGGAGGCCGTCCCAAATGAGTTGCGCTGGAACGACGCCGGCGCGCGGCGAGTAGACGTACGGATTCCCATCGCCGCTTTCCAATCGCCCCCAAAGCGCAATCGGACCGTCGTAAACAAGCCGGCCGCTGCTCTCGGCAACAAGCGGAAGGTCGAGAGAGCGCGGCGCTTTCGACCGATCGACGTTCGCCGGGTCGTTGAGGTCGACGCTCGCCGTCACCGCATACGGCGCCCCCTGTTCGCCGACATCGACGCGCTGCAAGCGAAAGTTCGACACGCCGGCAAGGCCGAGCGGCGCCGACCAGCGCAACTTTCCGCCCGCAACGTCAACCTCGAGCGAACGGGTAATCGTGTCGATTCGAAGCGGGGCGACGATGCTCCACCAGTGCGCCGAGATTCCCAAAATCGGCGTCTGCGGATAGTAGAAGAGCTGCACCGGAACGCGCGCCACGCTGTGGTCGAGTCCGCCGAACTCAACATCGAAATCGACGGGGTGCCGTTCTTGGCCAACGGCTTGAAGCATCAGCGGTATGCTTCGCAGAGCGTTTAGCCACGCGCCGGCCAAGAGGCTCGCGACGACGATAGCCGCGATGACGCCGGCGCGAAGCACCCTACGCGCGGAAAGCGGAACGGCCTGCGTACGTTGCGGCTTCGCCGAGTTGGAGTTCGATCGACATGAGGCGATTGTATTTTTCGACGCGATCGCTGCGGGAGAGCGAGCCGGTCTTGATTTGACCGGCGCCCGTGGCGACGGCGATGTCGGCGATCGTCGTGTCGCCGGTCTCGCCCGACCGATGCGAGATGACGCAGCGGTAGCCGGCTTTGTGTGCGAGCGCGACGCAGTCGAGCGTTTCGGTGAGCGTGCCGATTTGATTTACCTTGATGAGGATCGCGTTCGCGATCCCCTCGCGGATGCCGCGCGCAAGCCGCTCGGTGTTCGTGACGAACAGATCGTCGCCGACGAGTTGAACCGTCGTGCCGAGACGTTCGGTTTGCAGGCGCCATCCTTCCCAATCGTCTTCGGCGAAACCGTCCTCAAGTGAAATCACCGGATAGCGCGCGCAGATGTCGGCGTAAAAATCGACCAACTGCGCGGACGTAAACGGCCGGTCTTTCGCGAGCGGATAGTACGCGCCGTCCTGATAAAATTCGGTGGCTGCGGAGTCGAGCGCGAGCGCGATGTCGGCCCCCGGAGCGTAGCCCGCTTTGCGAATCGCCTCGAGGAGCAGATCGAGGGCTTCGTCGAGCGTCTCGAGCGGCGGTGCGTAGCCGCCTTCGTCGCCGACGAGCGTCGGAAGATGCCGGTCCCCAAGGATCTTTCCGAGCGCATGAAACGTCTCGGAGCCGTAGCGGATCGCCTCCGCTATGGTCGGCGCACCGACCGGAACGATCATGCACTCCTGGAACTGCAGCGCGCCCGGTGCGTGCTTGCCCCCGTTGATGACGTTCATCATCGGCACGGGCAACGTCGCGGCGCTCGGCCCGCCGAGGTAGCGGAACAGCGGCAGGCCCAAACTCGCGGCCGCCGCGCGCGCATTCGCGAGCGAGATACCGAGGATCGCATTCGCACCGAAGCTGCGTTTGTTCGGCGTGCCGTCGAGTTCGATCAGCTTGTCGTCGACTTCGCGCTGCGCCGTCGCGTCGAGCCCTTCGAGCGCGGGCCCGAGCATCTCGTTGACGTTGTGAACGGCCTGCACGACGCCTTTGCCGCCGTAACGATGCGGATCCCCGTCGCGCAGTTCGACGGCTTCGTGCGCCCCGGTCGAAGCGCCCGACGGCACCATCGCTTCCTCAACGGCCCCGAAGCTCGTCGCGACCGCCACGGCGAGCGTCGGGTTGCCGCGCGAGTCTAAGATCTCGCGCGCGTAGACGTGCTCGATCAGCGGCCGGCCACCGCCGCGCAACGATTCGATCACGTGCCGACCAGCCATTGCGTTTGGTCGTGCGGACGCGAAGCAATCTCGAGCGGCGCAAACCAAATCGGAATCTCGCGCTGCGCGCTCTCGGACGAGTCGCTGCCGTGCGCGAGATTGCGTCCGATCGTCTGACCGTAGTCGCCGCGGATCGAGCCCGGAGCGGCTTTGATTGGATGGGTCGCACCGATCGTCGCGCGGCAGCCTTCGATCGCATCGGAGCCTTCGATTACCATCGCCACGACCGGCGCGCTCGTGATGTACTGTACGAGGCCATCGAAGAACGGTTTTCCCGCATGTTCGGCGTAGTGCGTCCTGGCGCGATTCCCGTCGACCTTCATGAGCTTCAGCGCCGCGATCGTGTAGCCGCGCCGCTCGAAGCGCGCGATGATTTCGCCGACGAGACCGCGCGCGACCGCATCGGGTTTGGCCAAAATAAGTGTTTGTTCGATTGCCATAGCGCCGCGTAGTACGCGGCACCGCCGAATGAGGCCTGGTCGTGTTCGAGATCCGCTACTACGCCCAAACCGAGAGCACTAACGACGACGCGGTTCCGCTGCTCGGGCTTCCCGAGAACGCGGGCGCCGTGCTCTGGGCCGATTTTCAGCGCGCCGGGCACGGGCGCCGGGGGCGAACCTGGGTTGCTCCGCCGGGCTCGTCGCTCCTCGTAACGACGATTCTGCCGCGCGCCGTCGCTTCCGGGGCGCTGTGGGCGGTGCCGTTCTGGACGGCGCTCGGCGCTGCGGACGGTATCGAAGCGGCGACGGGAGTGCGGGTCGACTTGCAATGGCCCAACGACTTGTTGCTCGACGGCCGCAAGTGTTGCGGCATCTTATGCGTTTCGCGCGTCGTCGGCGAGCGGGCCTGGGTCGGCTGCGGAACCGGGATCAACGTCCTGCGGCCCCCCGGCGATGCGGATCTCGCCGCCGTCGAACCGGCGCCCGCATTCCTCTCGGATCGCGCCCCGAACGTTCAGCGCCGGGCCGTCCTCGACGCGATCCTCGCCGAATACGAGCATCTCTTGGGCGAGCTCGATCGTCCCGAAGCAATCGCGCGCGCCTGGGAGCGTCGCGCCGGCCTCGACGGGACGCCCTATCGGTTGCTCGTCGACGGCGACGAGGCGCCGTTCGAAGCGACCGCGCGGCGCCTGGGCCCGGACGGCGCACTGATCGTCGAACGCGACGGCGCCGAACGCCGCATCCCGCTCGCGGACGCGCGCGTCGCCCGCTAGCGGTTCAGCGGCTCGCGCGGAGGCGCTTCTCGCAGGTCTCGCAGAAATGCGAGAGCTTGTTGTCGGTATCGTAGATCGAATTCGAGAAATACATCGCGCAGCGCGCGTTGAAACAGTGCTTGAGCCCGAACGCATGGCCGAGGTCGTGTACGGATTCCTTTAAAGTCCGTTGAAAGAGCAGGTTCGAATCCGCGCCCTCGCCGTAGAAGTCGCTGCGCAAGCGGTGTAGCGAAACGACCGCGATCCGGTGCTCTTCGCTCGCATCCCCAAAGACGAACTGGTGTGATGTTTTGTAAAGATCGAAATCGGTGATCGCTAGGCGCATGCCGTCGATCGCGGGCGTTGCGGCCACGACCCGGGCGATCAGCGTGTTGAGGAACATCTGCTTGCGCACGCTGTTGAGCGACGTTCGCGGCACGCGCAGCGTACGCTCGACCGCGCAAGAGAACAGGAACCGCTCTTCGAGGCAAAGTGCCAGACGTTCCAAGAACGTCGCATCCATCGCGTTGATCGGTACGATGCCGATGTGACCCACGGAAAGAGTAGTTTGCTCTGCGCGTCCCGGGAACCTGTGCAGCATATCGCGACCGTTCCGCGAAAGGGGTCCGCCATGATCGTCGGCATCGGGACCGATCTCGCAGAGGTCGCACGTTATCGCTTCGACGACGAGCAGCTCGCGCAGTTTGCGCGCAAGGTCTACACGCCCGAAGAAATGCGCTACGCAATGCGCAAGCGCAATTGGCCGGAACGCCTTGCCGGGTTCTTCGCGGCCAAGGAGGCCGCGCGCAAAGCTTTCGGGCATGCGATTCCCTGGCGCCGCGTCGGCGTGACGCACGAACGCAGCGGAAAGCCGCAACTGATCTTTCTTCCGCCGTACGACGGCTTGCCGGCGAGCCGCGGCGTCAGCCGAATCCATCTCTCGATCACCCACACGGCGAGCGCTGCGTCGGCCGTCGTGATCCTCGAAAGCGACTGATGCGGGCGCTCACCGCCGAACAAATGCGNNGGCAACAACGGCGGCGACGCATTTGCTGCGTTCGCGGCGCTCGGCGGCCCGAGCCAGCGCATCGTCTATGCGCTTCCCGCACCGAACATCAGCGCGGGACGGCGCGATGCCCAGCGCCAGGCTGCCGCGGCCGGCGTCGTTACGCGCCCGTTTCCGCTCTCGTATGAAGAGGCCGTTGCCGCGCTCGAAGGCGCCGACCTCGCCGTCGACGCGCTCCTCGGGACGGGCGCTCGCCCCACGATCTCGCACGAACTCGAAGCTCCGGTCGCGGCGCTGTGCGCGTCGCGCGCGCCCGTGTTCGCGATCGACGTTCCGACCGGCGTCGACGCGACGACGGGCGCCGCCGGCCCGCGCGCCGTGCGCGCGCAAACGACCGTGACCCTTGGCGCCGCCAAACTCGGGCTGCTGCTCGAACCCGCGCGCAGCCACTGCGGCGTCCTCTACGTCACAGACATCGGCATCGCGGATGAAATCGCCGCCGCCCCGGGCGACACGTACGCGGTTCTCGATGCCGCTGAGTTCCGGGCCTTGCTGCCGGTGCGCGCGGAAGAGTCCGACAAGCGCAGCGCCGGTGCGCCGCTCATCGTCGCGGGTTCGGCGCAGTTTCCCGGAGCCGCCGTTCTCTGCGCGCGCGCTGCGGCCCGCGCCGGCTCGGGTTACGTGACCGTGGGATGTCCCGAAGGTGCGGCGGCCGCACTGCGCGCGCACCTGGTCGAACAGGTTGTCGTCACCTACGACGAGCGCGACGTCGCGGGCGCGATCGAAAACCTGCTCGACCTCACGCGCCGCTCGAACGCGGTCGCGATCGGTCCGGGCCTCGGGATGTCCGATGCGATGGGTGAAATCGTGCGCGGCTTCCTTTCACGTTTGGAGCGCCCGTTCGTGGCCGACGCAAGCGCGCTCTTTCATCTTGGCAAACACCTCGACATCTTGCGCGGCAAGGCGTGCGTCCTCACGCCGCACGAAGGCGAATTTGCGCGCCTCTCGGGCGAGGGCACGATCGCGCCCGGAACGCGGATGCACCGCCTTCGATCGTTCGTCCAGCGCACGTCGGTCACCACGCTGCTCAAGGGCAACACGACCTTGATCGACGACGGAACGACGATGCACGTCAACGTCACCGGCACGAGCGCGCTTGCGACTGCGGGGACGGGCGACGTCCTCTCCGGAATGATCGGCGCGCTGCTCGCGCAGGGGCTCCAACCGCTCGATGCCGCGCGCGCCGGAGCATACTGGCACGGCCTCGCGGGCCGCGAGGCCGCGCGCACCCGGCCGATCGGGGTCGTCGCCGGCGACGTCGCCGAGGCGCTCGGTGCCGCACTGCCGCCTGCAAGCGCGTCCTCCGCGGGACCGTTGTTGCGGCGCCTCTTGTGAGCGGCTGGCTGATCTACGGCGCAACGGGATACACGGGCGAACTGATCGCGCGCGAAGCGGCGCGGCAAGGCATGACGCCGATCGTTGCGGGCCGCAATCCGCTTCGGATCGAGACGCTCGGAAAAAGTTTGGGCCTCGCGGCTCGCGTTTTGGTGCTCGACGATCCGGCTGCGATCACTGCGGGGCTCGACGGCATTACGCTCGTGCTCAACTGCGCCGGGCCGTTCTGTGCGACTGCCGAGCCGATGATCCAGGCCTGTCTCGCGCGGCGCATTCACTATCTCGACATCACGGGCGAGATCGATGTCTTCGAGCGTGCGCAGGCGCTCGACGCCCAGGCGCTTGCCGCCGGAGTGGTCGTCTGTCCGGGCGTCGGGTTCGACGTCATCCCGACCGATTGCGTCGCCGCGATGCTGAAGGAAGCGCTACCGAGCGCAAACGAGCTCGCGCTTGGCTTCGACGGCTCGCAGCATGTCTCGCCGGGAACCGCGAAGACGGCGATCGAGCACTTGGCTGAAGGCGGAAAGGTGCGCCGCGACGGCAATCTGATCAGGGTCCCGTTCGGATACGGCGCGCGGCGCATCGACTTCGGCCGCGGCGAAACGGACGCGATGGCGATCCCGTGGGGCGACGTTTCCACCGCATATTACACGACCGGCATTCCGAACGTGACCGTCTACGCCCGCGCGTCACGCGAGCAGTTGCGCTACGCCGGCCTCTTCAATGCGGTCCGTTTCATCTTCGGCTGGCGCTGGGTGCGCGAGCTGATCGCGAGCCGGATTGAAGCGCGGGTTCACGGGCCCGACGAAGCGGAACGCGCATCCGGCGCGACCTGGGTCTGGGGTGAAGCGACCGACCCGGCCGGCGCAAGCAAATCGATTCGCCTGAAAACGCTCGAGCCGTATGCATTGACGATCGTCGGCGCGCTCGGCGTCGTGCGCCGCGTGCTCGAACGTCCGGCGCCCGCGGGCACAACGACGCCGGCACGGCTGATGGGCAGCCGCTACGTGCTCGATCTGCCGGGGACCGAGGTGCTCTCCGGCTGAGTTTCGCTAGGCGATTGCGTAGACGCGCGCGGCCGCAAGGGTCACGTCGAGCGCATGCTCGAGATCGCCGACGATGTCGGCCTCATCTTCGATGCCGACCGAGAGGCGCAGCAAGTCCGGCGTGATGCCGAGCTCTGCTTTGCGCTCGGCCGGAACCGAGCCGTGGGTCATCGTCGTTGGGCTGCAGATCAGCGATTCCACCCCGCCGAGCGACGTTGCCAGGTTGAAGATGCGGGTCAGCTTCGCAATCTCGAGCGCGCGTTCGGCGCCGCCGTGCGGGCGGAACGAAACGACCCCGCCGAACCCCCGCATCTGGCGCTTCGCCAGCTCGTGATGCGGATGCGAGCGCAACCCCGGATAATACACGGCGGCGACGTCATCCCGCGAGTCGAGAAAGTTTGCGACCGCGCGCGCGTTACGTTCGTGTTCGCGCATCCGCAGCGCCAGCGTCTTCGCGCCGCGCAGGGTCAGGTACGCATCCCATGGTCCGGGAACCGCGCCAACCGCATTTTGATGGAACGCGATCTGAGCGTGCAGATCGGGATCGTCGCTGATCACGATCCCGCCGACCACATCGCTGTGACCGCCGAGATACTTCGTCGTCGAGTGCATGACCAGATCCGCGCCGAGTTCGAGCGGGCGCTGCCAGTATGGCGTCGCGAAAGTGTTATCGACACCGACGAATTGTCCGGGACGCTTGAGCGCCGCAACCGCCGCGATATCGATGATCCGCAAAAGCGGATTCGTCGGCGTCTCGATCCAGAACAGTTTCGTATTGAGGCGGATCGCGGCGCGAGTCGCTTCGAGGTCGCACATGTCGACATAGCTCGTCGCGATCCCGTAGCGTGGAAAGACGTCGGAGAAAAGCCGGTACGTCCCGCCGTACACGTCCTTGGTCGCGACGATGTGATCGCCGGCAGCGAGGATCGAGCACGCGCCGTTGACCGCAGCCATCCCCGAGCCGAACGCGGCGGCGAACCGCGCACCTTCGAGATCGGCGAGCTGTCGCTCGAGCGCGAGCCGCGTCGGATTTCCGGAACGCGAGTAGTCGTAGCCCTTGGTAACACCGACCGAATCTTGCGTAAACGTCGCCGTCTGGTAGACGGGGACGATCGTCGAGCCGGTCGCACTGCACGGGTCCTGTCCGGTCCGGATCGCACGAGTTGCGAATCCGCGGGTAGCCACGTCAGCCTCGNNTTCGGCATGAGTTGCACTCCACAGTAAAAATTCTATTGTCCGGGGTCCTCCTTGATACGGTTTCGCCCGAGGAGTCCCCTTCAACCGCCCGAAAAATGCGCAGCGTGCACGAGCCGATCGGCCAAGCGAAGGCGGCCGGCCTCCCAACCGGCACCGTCACCTTTCTGTTCTCCGACGTCGAAGGAAGCACGCAGCGCTGGGAGCGCGATCGTGAGGCGATGGCTGCGGCGTTGCGGCGCCACGATGAGGTCGTGCGGTCGGCAATCGAGGGCCACGGCGGCCACGTCTTCAAGACGGTCGGCGACGAGTTTTGCGCGGTATTTTCGACGGCGCCGGAGGCCGTCGCCGCTGCGCTCGACGTTGCGCGCGCGCTTGCTGCCGAAGATTTCACGCGGGTCGGCGGCATTCGCGTGCGCATAGCACTCAACACCGGTGATGCGGACGAGCGTTCCGGTGATTATTTTGGGCCGGCGGTCAATCGGGTGGCGCGCCTACTCGCGATCGGACACGGCGGACAGGTGCTGGTTGCCGGGGTCACGACCGACCTCGTTCAGGGCCGTCTGCCGCCCCAAGCGACGTTGCAGGATCTCGGTCAGCACCGTCTGCGCGATCTGATCTTTCCGGAGCAAGTCTATCAGCTGCGCGCACCCGGTTTGCAGGCGGATTTTCCGCCGCTCCGGTCGCTCGGCTCGCTCCCGAACAACCTCCCGTTGCAGGTCACCTCGCTCGTCGGCCGCGACGCGGAAGTCGCCGAGATCGAAGCGCTGCTCGTAAAATCGCGCCTGGTGACGATCGTCGGCTCGGGCGGCGTCGGCAAGACGCGAGCCTCGCTGCAGGTCGGCGCGAACCTGCTCGACGGCTCCGGCGATGGCGTGTGGCTCGTCGAACTCGCACCGTTGACCGATGGCGCGCTCGTTCCGAGCACGATTGCGAGCGTCCTGGGAATCCAACTGCCGGCCGAGGGCGAACCGGTGGTGGCGCTCGCACGCGCATTGCGGGCGCAGCACTTGCTGCTGATCCTCGACAACTGCGAACATCTCATCGACGCCGTCGCGCGGGTCGCCGACGCCGTCCTGCGCGAATGTCCGCACGTCAGCATCTTGGCATCGAGCCGGCAAGGGCTCGGCATCGCGGGCGAAGCCACGTACCGCATGCCGTCGCTCGCCGTCCCGGAGCGCGACGCTACCGAAACGTTACGGGCCGCGCAGGCCGCTCGGTTCGGAGCTGTCGCGTTGTTTACGGCGCGCGCCGAAGCTGCCGACGCTCGATTCCAGCTCACCGATGACAACGCCCCGATCATTGCCGACATCTGCCGCCGCCTCGACGGTATCGCGCTCGCAATTGAGCTCGCGGCCGCTCGCGTCAAGGTCCTCAGCCCGCACCAACTTCGGCAACGCCTCGACGAACGATTTCGTATCCTCACCGGCGGGAGCCGCATGGCGCTCCCCCGCCAGCAAACACTCCGCGCGCTGATCGACTGGAGCCACGATCTGCTCGACGATCGCGAGCGGACGATCTTCCGGCGCCTCGGGATCTACGCGGAGTCGTTCGCGCTCGATGCCGTGAGCGCGGTCTGCGCCGACCCGTCGCTCGACGACTACGAGGTGTTCGACGTCGTGGCGTCCCTGGTCGAAAAGTCGCTCGTCGTCCCAGAACTCGGCGGCGAGTCGCCGCGCTATCGGCTGCTCGAATCGACCCGCGCCTACGCGCGCGAAAAGCTCCAGGCTTCGGGCGAACGCGAACGGCAAGAGGAGCGCCGCCTCGATTACCTCATCGGGCTCTTCGAGCGCGCGCAACGCCAGGTGGACGAGATCGGTCGCGAAGAAGGGGTGCTCGCGCTCGCGACCGAGCTCGAGGACGTGCGGGCCGCGCTCGACTGGGCGGCCGCCCACGGCGAACCGGCCCGCTGCGCCCAACTGCTTGCGACGACGCTTCTCTTCAACTGGCTGGGCTTGTTTGCAGAAACGGTCGCTCGTTGCAATGCGAC
Organism: Vulcanimicrobiota bacterium; assembly: GCA_003158195.1. Taxonomy (GTDB): domain Bacteria; phylum Vulcanimicrobiota; class Vulcanimicrobiia; order Vulcanimicrobiales; family Vulcanimicrobiaceae; genus Palsibacter; species Palsibacter borealis. The sequence continues at coordinate 16,075 of PMHP01000213.1, forward strand.
CTTGGCGCAGTTGGGCGATAGCGAGCCTCTCCTCGCTTCGAAACTATCGATTCTGCTCGCGACCGTTTACCGAAACGTGCACCGCGCACGCGACAGTTACGAAGCCGCTCGATGCGCCGTCGACTTCGCGCGCGCCTCCGGCGACGAGGGGACGCTCCGATCGACCTTGATCGCGTTCGCCGGCCGGGCCGGTGCGGGCGGATGGGTCGAAGAAGCGCGCGCGGCGCTCGACGAAGCGTACGCTATGCAGCTACCGCTGACGATCGCCGATCGCCTTCAATCGCTCGCCGCAGAAGAGCGCATCGCAGCCAGCAGCGGCGAATTGGCAATCGCGATCGAACGCGCGGAGGAATCGATCGCGCTGCACCGTTCGTTCGGGAACGATGCGAGCCGAGACAAGCTCAATCTCGCCGAAACGCTTTACGAAACCGGCGCGACGGATCGCGCAATTGCGCAGGTTCGCGAACTCTTGGCGACGGCGCCGCCCCGGCACTTCGTTCGCTGGTTCGCAATGTCGAATCTCGCGGGTTATTTAGTGGCCGCCGGTAAGAGTGAGGAAGCGGTCGACTCCGTTCGTCAGGTGATCGCGTCGGTGTTGAAGACGGACGCAACGCTCAGCAACCTCGCGATTCCGCTGCAGCATCTCGCGCTCGCACTCGGCCTATTGGGCGACACGGAGCGCTCAGCACGGCTCGATGGTTTCTGCCGCGTGCACCAGAGCGCCGACGGGTTCGCCTTCACCGAACGGGCGTCGAACGATCGGCTGGACGCGCTCTTGCGCGGGCGGTTCGAACCGCAACGGCTCGACGAGCTCCGCGCCGAAGGCGCCGCGTGGAGCGCCGATCGCGCGATCGAAGAAGCGCTCTCGTCCGCCTCATAAACGCGCGGCCGCAGGACCTTCGCGCGCGCCGTCCTACCTGAGCCCGATATGGAGACCGTGCTCGTAACCGGCGGGTCCGGCGCGATCGCGCGTTGGTGCATCATCGAGTTGCTGCGGCGCGGCTACGCCGTTCGCACGACGGTGCGCGATTTGAAGCGCGAACCCGAGGTCCGCGCGGCGATCGCGAAAGAGACCGACCCAGGCGACCGATTGACGTTCGGCGCCGCCGATTTACTTCGCGACGACGGGTGGCCCGAGGCCGTCGCCGGCTGCAGCGCGGTGCTGCACGTCGCGTCGCCGTTTCCACCGGCGCAGCCGAAGAATCCGGACGATCTGATCGTGCCGGCGCGCGAAGGGACGCTGCGGGTGCTGCGCGCGAGCGTCGCCGCGGGGGTCTCGCGCGTCGTGGTCACGTCGTCGGCGGCGGCGATTGCGTACACGAAGCCGCCCGCCGGAGGCGTCTACACGGAAGACGAGTGGTCCGACCCCGCTTATCCCGGTGCGACGCCGTACGTGCAATCCAAAACGATCGCCGAACGAGCCGCATGGGACTTCATGAAGAACGGCGCCGGCGCGACGACAATGTCGGTCGTCAACCCGGTCGCCGTCATCGGTCCCGTCGCGGGCGACGACCCGTCGTATTCGTTCCAAGCGGTCAGCCGCGTGCTCACCGGCGACATGCCGGCGCTGCCGCGCCTCGGTTTCAGTTTCGTCGACGTGCGCGACATCGCCGATCTGCACATCCGCGCGATGACCGGCCCGAGCGCGGCGGGCGAGCGATTCCTCGGCGTGGCGACGTTTTTGTGGATGGCAGAACTCGCGAAGATCCTGCGCGACCGCCTCGGTCCCAAGGCGCGCAGGGTCCCGACCCGCAACGCGCCGGACGTGCTCATCCGCCTCGTCGCGCTCTTCGATCCGTCGATCCGCTCCGTCATCTCGGAACTCGGCGTGCGCACCGACTTCTCCCACGAGAAAGCCACGCGACTGCTCGGCTGGACGCCGCGTCCGATCGAAGACACGATCGTCGACTGCGCGCAAAGCATGATCCAAAACGGAATCGTTAAAGTCTGACGTGCGGGCCGGGTTACCGGTCGATCTCCCGCCCACCGGCTGAGGGACGTTCGAGCGCTTCCGTAGGAGCGGTCAGGGGCTCGCGCGGCCCGCGCCGAGATGCGGGCGAAGGAACGCGACCGTTTCGTTTGGGATTTCGTCGACGATCCAATGCGTCGTGGCGACGATTTCGAACGTGTACTGACCCGTGACGTAGTGCGCTGTAGCGCGCGCGGCGCGCTCGCCGACGGCGCGATCCTTCGAAGCCCAAATATAGAGCGTCGGCACCGACACCGGACCGAGCGCTGAATTGAAATCGAACGCGCGGTACCAGTTGAGAACGGCCGTGAGCGCACCCGGCTCGCGCAAGCGGCGCACGTTCTCATCGACTTGGTTCGGCTCGATCTTGCCCTCATAGACCGCGCGGAGCGCGGCCGCGTCGTCCTTCATCAGTGCCTTTTCCGCAACGTGCCCGGGTGCTTTGAAAACCCCCACGTAAGCCCCGCGCTTCAGCTGATCCGGATCGTGCTCGGCGACGACGTCGGCAAGCGCGTGTGGATGCGGGATCGCGAGGCTCGTGAGTGAGAGCAGCCGATCGCGGTGGGCTTGGGCTACATGCCAGGCGACGATCGCTCCCCAATCGTGCCCAACCAGGTGGAAGCGCGGCCGGCCCAGCGCATCGGCGAACGCCAACACGTCGGAGACGAGGAGCTCCATGGCGTACGCTTCCTGCTGTTCGGGCCGAGCGCCCGAAGAGTAGCCTCGCTGGTCGATTGCGACGGCACGATAGCCGTCCGCGGCGAGTTCGCGTGCAACCTTCGTCCACGAATCCGCGAACTGCGGCCAGCCGTGCAGCAAGAGAACGAGTTCGCCGTCCTCGGGTCCGGCGGCGATGCCGCTAAAAGTGTAACCGTTGGCCTCGAGCTGTAGCGCATCCGACTCCGGATCACCCATCCTGACTTGACCTCCTTTTACTTTAGTGCTTGATCGTATGTTCGATCGTCAGATTTCTGCGGCGGTTAGCTTTGGTCACGGCGCGATACTCGATCTCCAGCTCGTCGAGAAGCTGCGCGAGCACCGCCTCATGGGCAAGTCTCTTGATCGTCACTGGGAACCCAAGCGACGCACGACGATTCACCTCCTTCACCGCACGACCCCTATTCACTAAGCGAAAACGGGCCGCCTGAGCGNNGTAACCGTCTGACGTACGCTCGTAAACGTGGAAGCCTGCTCGGACTGCGTCGCCTATCGACTTGAAAACCATAAGACCTGCCATTTTCTGGATCACCTCATCCCCGTAGGGTTGTTTCTGTAATGGTACGCACGCCTCGCGGTATTTGGATTGATCGTGTCCTAAGGCTGTGGGCAGTCGCCGTGTTGCGATGATCGAAGCTAGCTTCCATCTCTTCGCATTGCCGGCAATCAACGTGCAAGACTCGTTTCAAGCTCTGGAGGAGGTTCGTCATGACGTTGAGCCTAGGGGCCGAGATATCTCGCGAGGACCATCACTTGCGACGTGCTCGTAACCGACGTGCCGAATGCGACGATGTCGCCGTTCGACTGCACGGTGACGGCGCCGAAGTTGCCTCGTTGCGGCGTCGCTACGGAGCCCCCGATTCCAAAGCTCGTATCGAGCGCTCCGGTCGAGCCCAGACGTGCGATCCCGAACGAGGAGGTGTTGAGGTTGTTGGTGAGATCGACGCCGCCCGCGACCACGATCTTTCCATCGGTTTCCACAGCCTCCGCTGAAGCGAGGCTCGACGTCTGTCCGGTGCCCTGACCTTCGATTTGGAACGCCGGGCTGCTGAAGGCCGGGTCGGCCGTTCCGCTCAGGGTGATGCGCGAAACTTGGATCTCGTTGCGGTTCTTCGATGCTCCGGCCTGCGCCAAGAGAATCACGTCGCCGTTCGGCTGGAAGGCGCTGCCGATCGAGGTTTGCGCGAACGAACCGCTCAGCGAGGGCGAAGCAACCTGCGCGCCGGTCGACGTGAATTCGATCGACGGTCCGCCGTCGTTCGCGAAGATATCGCCGCTGGAATCCAAGGCCAGATTTTGGACGGGCCCGATGAGGTCCGCAAGTACGGTGCCCTCACTGCCGAAGGTCGTGTCGAGCGAGCCGTTAGAGGTCAAGCGCGTCAGCAACGTGTCCAGCTGAACGGTGTGCGCAATACCGGAACTGACTTGCTCGAATCCGCCGACAAGGATGTCGCCATTCGCCTGCACGAGCACGGAACTCGCAGCACCAGGTAACAAAACTTCACCGCCCGATCCGAATGTCGAATCGAGTGCTCCGCTCGAAGTATAACGAGCTACGAGCAAGGGATTGGCAGGCGGATTCGGGATGTTGGTGGCGAGCGTGCCCACGACGATGATCCTACCGCTGGGGTCGACGGCAAAGTCGTTGGCTGAGGCCAGTGGGATGCTGCCGAACGACGTCAGGACTTCGCCGCCGCTGCCGAAGGTCGTATCGAGCGCGCCGTTCGGTTTGTAGCGCAGCAGCGCGACGTCACCGCCGTCGCCGGAGTTCGTGTTGGTGAGCGTAAGGATGTTGCCGTTGCTCTGGACGGCAACCGTATACGGGCCGTCGCCGACGTTGAGGTTCGAGATCGTGACGATGCCGCCGGTGCCAAAGGTCTGGTCGAGTGCGCCCGGCGACGTCCCCTTTGGCGTTGGGACGGCTGACGCAGCCGGCGTCGGTGACACAGCGGGCGACGGAGCCGGCGTTACGATCGGCCTGCGTTGCGCCTGTGCGTCGGCTTGCACGGGAGTCGATGCCATTGGAGCGCTACCCGGCGCCGCCGAGCATCCTGCAAAGAAAAGAGTTAGGAGCACGAGTTCGACAACTGGGCGTTTATACAACATGAGGTTCCTTCGTGCGAAAACGGAATGCGTTTTTGAACATAAAACCGTCCCGCATGGCGCCTACCATCCGGGACGGTGAGAAAGGTTAGTGACTTAGCGAGCGATGTACGGGTTCGGGGCCGAGGTCGGAGCAGATGTCGGTGCAGCGGTCGCCGCGCTCGCGGGCACCGCGAGCGTGAAGGTCCCCGTACCGCCGTCGCTGGCGGGATCGGCAATGCCGACACCGGTCGCCACGTCGGGCATCGTGTCGTCGATGAACGTGTAGAGCGGCTGGCCGTTGTACGCGAGTTGCAACTCGCCGTTATCGCTGCGCTTGAATGCGCTGAATCCTGCGGACAAGGTCCCCGAGGGCGCGAGAACGGCGGGCCAGAGCCCGAGGCAATTGCCGACGCTCGTGCAGAACGATTCGTCAGTTTTGTCGGCGCCGTCGACATAGACCGGCTGTTGACTGGCCGTAACGAAGGCCGTGCTTCCGTTGACGTTGGCGGTTTTCAGAGTGGCTGCGGCCTGCGGGGCCGACGTGGGTGATGGCGCCGACGTGGACGACGACATCGGAGCAGAGTTTACGACGGGGGTCGTACCGGACGACCCACCGCCGCTACAGGCGGCAAGGAGCGCCACGGCGCTGACGCCGAGCGCGAGTGAAATACTATTCTTCATGACTGAACCATGCAACGAAATCGTTAAGAAACTTTGAATGGTCCAGAGTAAAAAAATTGTCGGAAACATTCATCCGAATGCGTTTCCCACGCGTACGCTTTTGTCACGCTGAGCTTGTCGAAAGCGCCGACGGGATATGGCCTTGCTCCGTTGGCGCTTCGACTGCGCGCCGGAGCNNGTCGTGCGGTGAAGAGCTGGTTTATTCGTGGTCGAGCGGTTTTGCGGCTAAGTTCCTCAGGCCGGCGTTAAGCACGGCGTCAATTTCGGCTTCCATGGCGGCGCTCTGTTGGCGGGCGGCGGTGTAGCGCGTCCAAGGAAATTGAACGATCGCATGCTTGGGCGCGTCCGCATTTGCGGGAACGCGGATCGCCGTTGCCGGGAGGACTTCTGAAGCGCCGTCGCCCGGCAGCGGCGCGGCCATGGCCACCGGCGATGCGGGTGACGCGAGTGGCGACGGTGCGGGTTGAGCGACCGGCCCAGCGGCAACGGCGGACGTGAGTGCGAGAACGACAGCAAGGTGTAGCATCGAGAGGTCCCTCTTCACAAATCTTCTTCTGCTCTCGATACGCGTCGGCACCTCACTCGGATGAGCGAACACCTAAAGAAACAATAATGGACATGACCGCAGGTAGATCATCCGCGTTCGGCCCTCGCGCGTACACAAGGAGCCAACCACGATTGTTTTTACCGAGGATCAACACGATGCTGCGGCAACCGCGCGAAATCGCAAAAGAAGAAATCGAGCGTTTCATACAGCGTGGGCTCGCGGCGATCACAGACAATGAAGCCGCGCTTGTCGAGCTCGGATTCGCTCGTGCGCATCCGAATGCGTCCGGAGGGTTCGAGGGAAGCCTGTGGGAGCGTTCGCTCGACCACGGCTACCGCCAGACCGGTCGCGGCCTGCGCCGCGTCCTGATCCGGCAGCGCGCATTTCTGGTGACCAAGCGAGGATGAAGCATCCGCAGCAGAACGCTAACGCGTTGTTGCGCGACTCACGCCGGCGCTCGTGGATAATGACGATGCCGAGCGCTTACTTCATCTTGGAAAACGGGCGCGACGTCCGGCCCGCGTCGTGCCGCGCGTGCCCGTTGTCGACCGCGCAAGAACCGGTCCGCGGCTCGGCGGCGCGCCGTTGGCTTGGCGGGGTGGGAACCTGGGCTGCCATTGGCGTTGCGCTCGGATTACTGTACACCGGGCTCTGGTGGATGGTCGAGAAGCTCGTCGCGGCCCTTCTCTAGCGCCGGGCGGCGGGGCGATCGTTCACTTCGAGACGACGATTCGGCCCCGCATGTACGGATGGAACGAGCAGCTGTAGTAGTACACGCCGGGGCGTGAAAAGACGTGCCGCCATGTACCATGCGGATCGATTGGCCCCGAATCGAACGAGCCGGGCGGCCCGGTGACGGTATGTGCCTCGGCGTCGTCGTTGACGAAGGTCAGCGCGTCGTTCGTACGCACCGAGAGCGACGGCGGCGCGTAGGAGAAGTCGACTACGTGCACGAGAGACCCCGCCTTCGATCTCCCCGTTGCGCCGGCTGCGGTGACCGACTCGGCGGCCTCGACGGTTCGTTGCTGGAGATCGAGCACGCCCCGATCGAGAAACAACGTTTCGACTGTTGCCGTCCCGGTATCGACCGGTGTGAGCGTCAGAGCGCGAGCGAACTGAAACGTCACGCCCGTGTTCGCCCCGTTGATCAAGCCGAAGGGATAGGGCTGGGACGGCGAGAGCCCGGGAACGTCGAACGACGAGTCGACCGTCGCGAGCGTATCGTGACCTGCGCCCAGCAATTGAACCTGAAGATTTACGCGCAGGTTGAAAACCGGAAGCTGGCCGTAGCTCGTCAACGTGCATCGGGCGAAGGGTTGCGGGGTATCGCTGCGACCGTCGCTGACGATGTGGATCCATCGCGCGCCACGCGCCGTAAGAAGGATCGTATTGGTCGGCGGCCGGGTTCCTTCGGCGACGTCGAGCGCGTGAAACTCGGGCTGGCACGCGAGCAGCACTGCCGGACGCCGCTCGAGTTCGACGCGGTCGCGCTCGTACGACGCACCCAAGAACGCGCCTGTCGCCGCGACGGACCCGGCGATGACCGCGAGCAGGGTCAACACGAGTTCGATGACGTCGCCCTTGTTGCGGCGGTCGCGTCGGTCGCTCATGGCAGTGGTACGCCCGAAGGGCGCCCTTTGGTTTGCATGTGCGCTCTCCGCTCACCGGACTCATCCGTTCGGCGTCGCCTCGAGGGCTTCGGGCGCGAGCCGAGCGAACCGCCCAACTCGTCAGGAGTTGAGGGAATTGCTGAAGTCGACGTGGATGAGATAGGTTCCACCGACCGGTTGGCAGTCGCTGCGCTCCGGGGAGTATTTCTGCTCGCGGGCAGCCGTGATGGCGGCTGCATCGAGAGACGCGTTGCCGGACGACTTAGCGATCGTTGCGTTTTCGAGTGCACCCGTGTCGGAGAGGCTGACCTGCACGTCGGCGTTGCCCGTTACTCCAATGAGTGAGAGAAACGACGGCGTCTCTGCGGAGACGATGTCGCTGATCGTGGCGGGAGCGCTCGCTACCGTGCAGGATGCGTGAGCGGTGCCCTGCGCCGCGGCTGGCGCGCCGTTTAGAAGCGTCGCGGAAAGTGCGGCTGCGAGTGCGAGGACGTTGCGTGAGGAAGTCATGATACGTTCTTTCTTAACTGGCTGGTATAAAGCGGTGATGAAACCGCGCTTCGCTCGCGTTCAGACATTTTTCATGAGACGTGAGCCGGACGTCGCTGTATGCGTAACGCGGCGCGCCGGATTGCTTTGAACGCGTACTCATCGTTCGGGTCGTCTGCGGCGTATCTCATGTACGCGGCGAAACGAATTCACCCCGAGTTCGCCGGCGAATGGAGAATAACCACATGAACCTACACCCTCGAAAAATTACCACGGTACTGGCAGCGCTTGTCGCACTCACCTTGCAGGCCGCCGCAGCCGAGACGACTCCGCCCTATGCGACAACGGACGAGGCGATTCACGGCTCGGTATCGTCGATCAACGGACGCGCTCTCAGCCTTCGCGACGAACGCGGATTCGTCGACAACGTCGCGTTACACGCCGGAACGATCATCACCCCGACGGGCATAGAGCTCGAGCCGGGTCAAGCAATTACGGTGCACGGGCACGCCGACGGCGGCGTCTTCCGCGCCGACGAGATCGACGCCTATGCGGTTTCGTATGCCCAGCCGTATGCCGCCGATCCGTACGTCGCATATGCCGATCCGTACCTCGGATACCCCGACCCTTACTTCGGCTACGGGTACGGCTACGGGTACGGCTACGACGCGTTCTTCGGCAGCTCGGTCTTCTTCGGCTTCGGCGACCGCGGCTTCCGCGACCGCGGCTTCCGCGGCCACGATTTCAGTGGCCGCGGTTTCTCCGGACGCGGTTTCTCCGGCGGCGGAGCACGCGGCGGACACCGCTAGGCGTCCTCGCGCGAGAACGCGACCGCGCGACATGGCGGCGCTCGACAGCGCCGCCTTTTTTTTCGTGGAAGCAGCTTCGTTCACACGGGGTTGCGGCGGTACGAGCCGGGGGTGACGCCGGTGATGCGTTTGAAAACGCGCGTCATGTGGCTTTGATCGGTGAAGCCCGATTGGGCTGCGATATCGCTTAGCGGCTCGTGCGTTTCGGCGAGCTTGCGGCAGACGAACTGGACGCGCAAACCGGTGACGTAATCGCCGATCGTGCGGCGGCGGAAGCGGCGAAACGCCCGGCAGAGGTGCGCCGGGTCGACGCTCATTTGCCGGGCTATCGTGCGCAGATCGATCCGCGCCGATAGCTGCGAACGAAGGAGTTCCTCGGTGCGCGTGACCCACTCGGGCTCGGCAATCGTCTCGAGGGTTGCATCCGAGAGATACTCGCACAACTCGAACAGAATCGATTCGACGGTGAGCGGCGACGCGGCGGCGCCGGCGAGAAACTCCCGGTGCAGGCGCAAGATCAGCCATGCGGGCGCGCCGCCGTGCATCTCGAACAAGTGCGCCGGCCTCGGGACCGCAGAGACGACCTCGATCCACTGCGCAAGCAATTCCACGAAGAACATCCGGCAGCCGTCCGCCGCAATCGTGTCCCAGTGTTCCGTCAGCGCATCATGGAAGACGACGGTGTACGGTTCGTAGAGAACGGCGAAATCCGCCGCACCCTCCGAATACGATCCCTCGAGCAACAGGCTGAAATAGGGCACCTCGTGCATGTGCGGCGCGACCCTCACCGCTCGAACGTGCCGCACTTCCGAAAGCAACGCCCCGGCGATTTCACGCGAGGTCGTTTGTCCGGCGAACGAGCCGGGCGCCCAGATGCTCACAATCCGGCGATATACGCCACGACCGCCGCGCGTTCGTGCAAATCCGGTACAAGACCCGGGCAAGCGTGAACGGCTACACTTCAGGCATGAAACGTAAAAGCGCACTCGTTGCCGCAACCACGCTGGCGGGCGGGATTGCTGCCTGGGCGACCGGGCTTTCGGCAGCGACGTTGCCGCGAGGCCGCGGGCCGGTCGAGTCGGTTCCAAACCTCGGCAAGCCCCTGCGGCCGCCGGCGCACGGACCCGTTCAGGTCGGGTTCGTGATCGGCCCCGAGCTTGTTGCCATCGATTTGTTCGGTCCCTGGACCGCCTTCGGCAGCGCAATGAGCGCAAACATGATGGGCCCGCCGCTTTTCAATCTTTACACGGTCTCGGCGAGCACCGAGCCGCTCGACGTCGACGGCATGAAAGTGCAACCGGAATACGCGTTCGAGAACGTGCCGCAACCGCACGTCTTGGTCGTGCCGATGCAAAAGAGCCTTCCGGCGACGATCGCATACATCAAGCACGCAAGTATCCGGGCCGACGTCACGATGTCGGTGTGCACGGGCGCTTTCCTGGTTGCCAAAGCCGGCCTGTTCGACGGTCTGCGAGCGACCACGCACCACGACGGGTACGACACCTTCGCGAAGTGGTATCCGCACGTCACCTTGATCCGCGGGCCACGCTACGTTGAGAATCCGAGCGTGTCCTCATCCGGCGGCGAATCGTGCGGCATCGATCTCGGCCTGCGCGTGGTGGACCGCTACTACGGAACGGAGATGGCAAAGAGTGCCGCTTATTCGATGGAGTACCGCCGCACGCGGCGGCCGCTCAGTATCGACGACGTGTAGTCCGCGCTGACGGTACGCCCGTAGCTCCCGCCGAATGAAGGCCGGCGTGAGCGCCGCCGCCCCCGACCCCGCTCCGAGTGTTTCCCGTCCGCCGCTGCCGAGCGGCACGGTGACCTTTGCGTTCTCCGACATCGAAGGGAGCACGCAGCGCTGGGATCGCGACCGCGCGGCGATGCAAGATGCCGTCCGCCGTCACGACGGCGTGATGCGCGAGGCGACGGCGGAACACGATGGGTTCGTCTTTAAGACGATCG